>NZ_JAALBT010000002.1:0-540532 GCF_011077905.1 Providencia sp. M-27
TAATGCGTGGCAAGCCAACGTTAAGCTGTTGAGTCGTTTTAAGTGTAATTCGGGGCAGAATTGGTAAAGAGAGTCGTGTAAAATATCGAGTTCGCACATTTTGTTGTCTGATTATTGATTTTTGGCGAAACCATTTGATCATATGACAAGATGTGTATCTACCTTAACTTAATGATTTTGATAAAAATCATTAGGGGATTCATCAGTACAAAGCTTTACACTAATCAGCGTAAAGCTTTGTTTAGGTATGATGGCTATCTTATTCGTAGCTTAATACATAGTTAGCGATAGAGTTGATGCTACCTGAACTTGCTGCACCAGTTGCTTCTGCTTGAGCAGATAAAATAATTGTGGTGTCAGACGCTTTCAGTGTTTGCTCTAAGGTATCACCTGGTTTAATGGCTTTACCTGCATTGTCTAAGAATGAAACTGCAACGTTATTTGCGCTACCTGTGCTTGACCATAAAGTTGCGTTAGTTGCATCAGGTTGGCCATTAAAAGTAATTTTTACTTTAGAATATGGTGTACCTGAAGCACTTGGGTCTAATTGGCAATCTTGTAATTTTAATTCAAATGTATTTAGTGGGCCTTTTTTACCTGCAGAACTTAAATTAGCAGCGGCAATACTACCTAATTGAACTTCTTTATTTACATCGGTCGGAGAAATTGTACATGCACCGCTATTTACTGTGCCTTTAAAAGTAATTTTACCTGAACCTGCATCCGCAGCCATTGCAGAAATAGAAGTTGTAGTTAACGCTAAGCATAATGCAATTAAAGTCTTATTCATTTTTGTTTACCTTATATTAAATAATTTAATTAAAAAAATTTATCTGTTGTGAAGAACGAAACAAATAATATCCATAAAATGAGTAATCAGATACCGCTAAAGTATGTATTTGCGCGGTAGAATGTAACGAAATATATTAATCTAACGTATTGAAATTAAAGGAAAGTATAAATTGAGATATTTATTGGTATTATTACCGGGGCCGCTTTAGGGTATTAAATGTAGTTTATTAATCCAATAAATTAGCAATGGAAAGGATTAAGCTCCAACATAGCCAATAAAAACAAATAAACGCGTCACCAGAGTATTTTGGTGATAAAATATTTTTTAAATAATCAAAAATCGAGTTTTTGAGATATTTATTTACATCCGTTTATGGGTTTGAAACGATTTTATCACGTTAAATCATTCATTAGCATGAAAGGAAGTGATCTAATTACTTGTTTTTTAATGTTATTTTAAATTTTCTTAAATGAAGGCGATATTCTATTATTTTTCACTTATTTTTATCCGATAAAGTAGACAAACTAAAATTAGTTATAAAACAATTGGTTAGTGTTTATTGTGTCTTAGAAAGATATTATGGTCTTAATTTGATAGAAAACGGGGCTTGAATGACTGATTTACCCAATAGAGCAGACTTTAGCTAATTTAGAGACAGATTTTAATACAAAGCTGAGTCATGTTAGCCTCAACATAAATTCAGATGTGAATGACTTTGTCAAAAAGTAGCCGCCGTCAAATCGGTTACAATGGGGTTTAGCCAGTAAAAAGTGGAAAACCAGTATTGATAATCCGATTTATAGGCAAATAAAGAATACTGGAATAATTGATATCATGAAGTTTGTGAACAATGAAACGGGGTTTTTGTCTGTTTTTAATTCAGTCTCATCCAGAAAAAACAGTTTAGAAGCCGATAATAATGATCTTCTTGCTTATATCTTTGGTAACAGCGCAAACTATGGTGTTCACCGAATAGCATCTGCATCAGACCGAAGTCTTAGCATATTACGTGATGTCAATGATATGTTTATTCGACCATAAACGAAAAATCGCCATTTGGAAGTGTGGATGGGCAAAAGCACACTTGCTGAATCAATACATTCAAAGCGTGTTCTTCAGACAAATACTTCAGACAAATACTTCAGAAAGGGAAAAGGCGTTTTCGCAATGACTCCTGTATCTAATCATGTCGCATTGGTAACGACAATCATTTCATCTAATGAGTATGAAGGTCATCGTATCTTTAATTTATTTATGTACTTTAGTATAAAGCACAATTATTTTAATTTTAAATATAGTATGAAACGAAAAATGGGCTAATTTATGGAGGTGCTATTTTTGCGGCATGCATAACATGATGACTTAAATATATATCATGTGCAGTGTTATTTGCTTTTTAAGGTACATGTTTTCTACCGTTATCCTACCTTAACTTCAGCGTGCCGAACGCTGGCCCATTCAACATGAATTGGCGTATAAATCTTAGTTGATTTCACATCACTGTGTACCCTCAATTGAGGATCTACGCCTAGCTTCTCAGGTGAATGCATAGCGAATGTCCTTATTTCTTGCTTTTTAAAATACACGGCATAGATAACTAGGATACTGTTTGTGCAAGATGATGAACTGCTGAGCTAATCAAGCGACTTCTTTATTGAGAACCGACAAACAACGTAAGGGTTAGCAGTATTATCTCTACTTTCCTCGATGATCAGTTTTAGCTCTCCGCCTATTGGAATAGCAGAGCGCGTAGTCTCTTTGTTTTTAATTTTTTGTCTATAGATATCTATAGATATATATACCCCAAAAACCCTATTTATTGGCACATTTATTTTAATTCATTATATTTAGTTACATACTATGGATGAAATTAATAATTTACTAATACTATTTTACTCACTAATTGAGTACCATTCGTGAAAATAACACATGCCCATTTAAAGTAGTAGAAAGGGGTGTATAAAACGCAGTCAATAGCTACGGGTTTACTGAATTTGAGGCGTGAGATGGATATCTAGTACGTACATTAGCATAGTCCAATGTTGAACATGTTGATTACATAGATATAAATGTGACTTTTAAAATTTTAGTATTAGCCCTGAGGAATAATTAAATGAAATCTCTTATGAGCAAAAAAATAGAAAATAAACTAAAACTAGGTGTGTTTGGCTCGTTACTGATGGCTTTTAGCACATTTTCTTATTCCGGTGTTAGCTGTACTCCTTTGGGGGCGTGGTACCCATTACCATTATTATCCATTGATATGAATACAATCCCAGGTACTGTTCCTGAAGGAACAAGATTAGGCTCAGGGTTTTCAGCGTTATCATGGCGATGTAATTTTTCTGGAACTGTAGCAGATAGAACTATCTGGTTTCATAGTCAAACACCCGGCTCAGTTAAAGCTCACCTTCTCTCTAGCGGAGTTAAAGTTTTTCAGTCATCTTATGTGGGGAAAGTTGAAATTACAGCACCGACTACTCCAGCATTAAATGTGGGATATTGGAAGGTAGGTACCGAAAACATATCATTGTGGCATAATTTTACTATAGAACGTGGAAAGGGGCCGTTAAAATCATTTGACACAGGTGATTTCATTCTTGGTTATCACACGGATGGAGTGGGGAATCGTATTGCTGATTATTACACTATCCGCCTTGTTGGCACATTAATTAATTATTGTCCAACACCGATTGTTACGATGAGTGACAAAGTAGTTGATTTTAAAGAGCTGACAACGGATCAATTTGAAAATAATAAAACAATAAAAGAAAATTTTAATTTAACGTTAACTCCAGTTTCAACTTGTGATGCTGCTTTAGAAGTTAGTGTTAAATTTCAAAGCAATAAAGGCGTAGTGAATAATAAATATATCGTTTTTGATAACGGTTTGCAGATGGCGATTACCGATAGAAGTTTGGGGCAAGAAATTAGTTTTGGTCAGGAGTATTATAAAGGTGTTATTACTAAGCAAAAGCCCGGTAATTATCAGTATTCAGCTGAGTTATCTAAAAAAAATAATGAGAATATTAAGCAGGGGCCATTTAGCAATACCGTAAATGTTTTATTTACATATAAGTAATAGAAATATAATTCTCAAATGTTGTTGATAAAAATAAAAAACCTAACCTGATTATCAAGTTTTAATCATCATGCTAAATGAAAAACCATCAGGCAAGACCTGATGGTTTAAACTAAATATTGGCACTTAAGCTATTTCTTAATACGCATGATGACAGTTTCACCGACTGTCACGGAGCCTGTCAGTTTGTTGAGCTCTTTGATTTCGTCCATATTAGAAATGACAACTGGCGTTAAAACAGATTTTGCTTTCTCTTCTAACAGTGCTAAATCAAACTCAATGATTAAATCACCTTTTTTCACCGTTTGGCCTTCTTCAGCGATGCGTTTAAAGCCTTCACCTTTAAGCTCAACGGTATCAATACCGAAGTGAACAAATAGTTCTATACCATCATCTGACTCAATAGAAAACGCATGGTTAGTTTCAAAAATCTTACCAATTGTGCCGTCTACAGGGGCAACGATTTTGTTACCTGCGGGTTTAATCGCAATACCATCACCCACAATTTTTTCTGCGAACACAACGTCTGGAACATCTTCAATATTGACAATTTCACCGGATAAAGGTGCGATAATTTCAATACTGCCACTGCTACTTTTGTCTTCCGAAACGAGTGATTTCAGTTTATCAAACAGACCCATGGACCTTCTCCTAATCGTTTTATATGGGACCGAACTAATGTGCTGTTCCTAGCATAACGTTTTTTCTTGGATAAAGGTATCTACAAGTTTCATCAATTCATCCGCTGTTGGTTGAGCAAGTGCTTGTTCAGCCAACGCTTGAGTATCAGCAAAGCTCGCATTGCGAATTAACTTTTTGATACGTGGAATTGAAATTGCGCTCATACTAAATTCATCCAGCCCCATGCCAAGTAGCAATAAGGTTGCACGCTCATCTCCTGCTAACTCCCCACACATCCCAGTCCATTTACCTTCAGCGTGTGATGCATCGATCACTTGCTTAATTAAGTTTAGGACAGCAGGTGACATCGGGTTGTAAAGATGAGAAATCAGTTCATTACCACGGTCGACCGCTAAAGTGTATTGAGTGAGATCGTTCGTCCCAATACTAAAGAAATCAACTTCTTTTGCCAAGTGGCGAGCAATCACAGCAGCGGCTGGTGTTTCAACCATCACACCGACTTCAATTGACTCGTCAAAAGCCTTACCTTCCTCACGTAACTGAGCTTTTAGCATTTCTAGCTCTGCTTTTAGTTCACGAACTTCTTCAACGGAAATGACCATTGGGAACATAATACGCAGTTTACCAAATTTAGAGGCTCTTAAAATAGCTCTTAACTGTGAGTGTAAGATTTCTTTGCGATCAAGACAAATACGAATTGCACGCCAGCCGAGGAATGGGTTCTCTTCTTTCGGTAAATTCATATATGGCAGGTCTTTATCACCGCCTATATCCATTGTGCGGACAATAACGGCTTGGCTGCCCATTGCTTCTGCAACTGCTTTATAAGCTTGAAATTGCTCTTCTTCAGTAGGAAGAGAGTCTCTATCCATAAATAAAAATTCAGTGCGGTAAAGGCCAACGCCTTCTGCGCCATTGCGTTCAGCACCAGCGACATCTCGTACGGTACCAATGTTGGCACAAACTTCAACTTGATGACCATCAAGGGTGATAGCAGGCAAATCTTTTAATTTTGCGAGCTCTTCTTTTTCTTGTAGGTATTCATCACGGAAGGCTTTGAGTTTGTCGATTTCTGCTTCAGATGGGTTCAGGTGGATAGTGTTGTTAACACCATCTAATACAATGAAATCGCCATTTTTAATTTTGCGGGTGGCATCACTAGTTCCGACAATGGCTGGTAACTCAAGGGAACGTGCCATAATCGAGGTATGTGATGTACGGCCACCTAAATCAGTAATAAACCCTAATACTTTATCTAAATTCAGCTGTGCGGTTTCTGAAGGGGTTAAATCAGCCGCCACTAAAATAACTTCTTCGCTGATTGCACTTAAATCAACGATAGGAATATTTAAGATGTTTTTTAATAAACGCTTACCGATATCACGTACGTCAGCGGCACGCTCTTTAAGGTATTCATCATCAAGAGATTCAAGGGCTTGAGCTTGATCTTCAATAACAGAATACGCAGCTGCATCAGCTGTTTTTTTGTCGCCTTTGATTAAAGTGACAATTTCTTGCTCCAGCTCTTCATCTTCCAGCAGCATTATATGACCTTCAAAAATCTCAGCTTTTTCAGCTCCAAGATTTTTTTCGGCTTTTTCTTTAATCAAATTGAGTTGTTCGGCTGACTTGTTTCGTCCCTCAATAAAGCGAGCGATTTCTTTATCAACCTGATCGTCAGCGATTTTTTTTGTGCTAACAACGATAGGATCTTCTTTGAGGATTAAAGCTTGACCAAAAGCAAAACCCGGGGATACTAAAATTCCTGAAATCATAATATTACCTTACTGCTGCTAGTGCTGGGAGTTCTGATGTTGCAGAGACGACAATGAATATAGCCGATTATACAAATGTCCCCGAATGACATCACTCAGGGACATTGAATGAAATCAGTAAATGCTATTTTCGTGCGAAATTATTCTAATTCGCCCATCAGTTTAACTAAATGCTCAACGGCTTCTTTTTCGTCTTCGCCTTCAGCAGAAATTGTTACTACTGTGCCTTGTGTTAGGCCTAAGGTTTGTAATTTAAACAAACTTTTTGCGCTAGCGGATTTGCCGCCAGAGATTAAAGAAATATCAGAAGAGAATGCTTTTGCTTCTTTTACAAATTGAGCTGCAGGACGAGTATGTAGACCATTTGGTGCCGTAATAGTAACTTCTTGCTGAAACATAGTATTTCCTCAATAACTTTCGTTTTTTTAATTACCCAGCCAATTGTAGATGAAATAGACTAGGTTTGCGTATAAGTTAGATTATTAACTTGAAAAAAGGTTTCCTACTTTGTGCGGTATCAACCCTTTTTCTATTTTTCTTGCGATCTCACCACTTTTTTCTCATTGGCAAATTATTTTACTCGCCCTAGAGGTTGGCTAAAAAGTGATTAATTTCGAGGTGCAAAATAATTACTATGTTTAATACTAAACCCCGAATTATAAATCATCTCCATCCGTGCTAAACTTTGATCCATGCCACAAAAAAAGCACCATTTAGGTGCTTTTTTAACGATATTGTAACGAAGTTATGTTACTCAGCGGAGATGTCAGCAAATAGGGCTGTAGACAAATAACGCTCACCTGAAGACGGTAAAATAACGACGATATTTTTACCTTTATAGGCAGGGTCTGCGGCAATTTGAGTGGCAGCAGCAATAGCCGCGCCTGATGAAATACCCGCCAGAATGCCTTCTTTTTCCATTAGTTCACGAGCAGTTTTGATGGCTTCGTCATCGCTGATTTGAATGACTTTATCGAGTAATTTTAAATCTAAGTTACCCGGAATAAACCCAGCTCCGATCCCTTGGATCTTATGTGGTCCTGGTTTAATTTCTTCACCTGCTAAGGCTTGTGTGATAACGGGTGAGGTTTCTGGCTCAACAGCTACGATAGTCACATCTTTGCCTTTGGTGTTTTTCAGGTACTTTGCAATCCCTGTAATTGTCCCACCTGTACCGACACCAGCAACCACAACGTCGACATTGCCGTCAGTATCTTCCCAAATTTCAGGCCCTGTGGTTTTTTCATGAATTTCAGGGTTTGCTGGATTATTAAACTGTTGAAGTAATAGGTATTTCTTAGGGTTGCTATTCACTATTTCTTCAGCTTTAGCTATCGCACCTTTCATACCTTTTGCCCCCTCGGTTAAAACGAGGTTGGCGCCCAGTGCTTTGAGCAGTTTACGACGTTCAATACTCATCGTTTCAGGCATGGTTAAGGTCAACTTATAACCTCTTGCCGCAGCGACATAGGCTAAAGCGATCCCTGTATTACCACTGGTTGGCTCAACTAATTCTTTGTCTTTGTTTAGGATACCTTTTTTCTCTGCGTCCCAAATCATGTTCGCACCAATACGGCACTTAACACTGAAGCTTGGGTTGCGAGATTCCACTTTTGCTAAAATATTGCCATTACCAAAATGCTTTAATCGGACAAGTGGGGTGTGGCCAATGGTCAACGAGTTATCATCATAAATTTTGCTCATGGGATATCCTTAAAAATCGGTTAGCCAGTAATGTAATCGGTATTAATTAAAAATAATGAGATGGATTCAACATACGTTAAGAACAGATTAATGCAAATATGATTTGAGAATAAGCTTATAACGAAATGTTATTTTAGAACTAATAATTCTAAAGAATGATTATAGTGTAACAAAAATAAGTCAATAAAAGAGCGCAGGCGGTAAACCTGCGCACTGATTAATAGACAATGATTAATAGATTAGTAGCGTGCGTAACGCTCACGATACCGGTCAACCCACATCAATGTTGCACCACAAACTGCAACAGGCATGATCACTAAGTTGACAAAAGGGACCATCATTAACAGGCTGATAACGCCACCAAATTGAACGTTTCTCATCCGTTCTTTGGCAAGTGCTTGCTTCATTTCGCCGAAGCCAACACGGTGGTTATCAAACGGGTAATCGCAATATTGGATTGACATCATCCAAGCACCAAATAAAAACCACAGTACGGGGGCGACGGTTTGGCCAATACCGGGTATGAAAAATAAGATCAGTAACCCAATAGCGCGAGGTAAGTAGTAACCGATTCGGACAAACTCGCGTTTTATCATGCGAGGAACATCTTTTAATAACTCCGCGACGCCAGTATCTGGCGACGGTTTACCTGTTAGCTCCACTTCGAGTTTTTCTGATAGCCAGCCGTTAAAAGGTGCCGCGATAATATTGGCTATCGTACTAAAAAAATAAGTAAACACGAGCAGTATTGAGATAACAGCGATTGGCCAAATAACATAATCGAGCCATTGTAGCCAGTCAGGAATGTAACCCATTACTTGGTCAATCCAGCCACCAAGCTTGGTATATAACCACCAAAATGCGCCGCCTAAGAATAAAATATTGGCTAATAGGGGCAAAATAACAAAACGTTTGATACCGGGACGAGTGATTAATCTCCAGCCTTGTGTAAAATAATAAAAACCAGAATGGTCTTTTTGTGTCGAAAATGTCGATTGGGTCATACTTCTTGTTCTCTCCTTTTCGGTTGACCATGTATCATATAGATATGAAATTAGGCTGACTAGCCATTATTCGCTTAAAAAAGCAGCAAATGAAAGCGGAATATTCTCTTTCTTGTAAGAAAATCGTTCTGGGGGTTGCACTTAGAGCAATTGAGAAATAATCTTAAGGTAGTTTCCGCCGTGTTGGCATTATCATTCATCAACTAGAGATAGCAGCGATGCAGGATTTGCGTCTGATATTAGTGGTCGTAGGTGCGATAGCGATTGTCGCTTTATTACTGCATGGTTTATGGACCAGCCGTAAAGAGCGCTCAAAGTTATTTCGCGACAGACCCGTAAAACGTAGAAAGAACGATATGCAAGAGAACTCATCAGAATATGATGATTCTGCATTATTTACTGAAAATCAACCTACTCAGCAGGCGCCTGTTCATCCGACTGCAACTGAGCCTGTATATCCGGTAAAAAATGAGTCTCCAGTTGAACCTAATATACAGCCACAGGTGTCGGTTGAACCTGACATTATTATGAATAGGGAGCCAGAGGCTAAACCGCCAGTTCATAATGAACCTACGCCGCATCAACGTACTGAACCTGTTCATGTACCTGAGCAACTCACCATTAACATGAGTGAGGAAATGGCAATAGAGCCTGAAATTCGTACTCAGTCGGTTACGGGTATTGCCGCTGAACCACATATTGATTCAACTAAATTAAGAGAAGAGCCTCAGCCGAGCACCTATGAACAAGAGACGCAGCATATTGAGAAGAAAGCTGAGCCGCAGGAAGCTCCTGCTACAACAAGTAGCAAGGAGACAGTTCTGGTACTTCACGTAGCCGCTCATCAAGGACAAGAACTGCAAGGTGAGTTATTACTGCAAAGTATTTTACAAGCTGGTTTCCAATTCGGGGAAATGAAAATATTCCACCGTCATGTAAATCCGTCGGGTACGGGACCAGTGCTGTTTAGCCTGGCTAACATGGTGAAACCGGGCTCATTTGACCCTGAGACAATGGCTGACTTTAGTACGCCAGGGGTTTCCATGTTTATGATGGTACCGTCTTATGGTGATGCAGGGCAAAATTTCAAACTGATGTTACAAGCCGCTCAACGTATCGCATCAGATGCGGGAGGCGTCGTTCTTGATGACGAACGCAAAATGCTGACACCTCAAAAAATAGAGGTGTATCATGCTCGAATTAGAAACACATTAAGTTAAATAAACATTAAACAAAGCCCCCATTAATTGGGGGTTTTTTATCTGTATGAGTGGATCATGACAACCAAACAAGAAATAGACGAATTAAAAAAACAGTTACGTCATCATGAATATCAATACCATGTATTAGATGCGCCTGAAATTCCAGACGTTGAATATGACAAGCTAATGCAACGTCTAAAAGAGATTGAGGCGCTGCATCCTGAACTTGTTACGAGTGATTCACCAACTCAACGTGTTGGTGCCGCACCATTAGCGGCGTTTGATACCGTACGCCATGAAATACCTATGTTATCGTTAGATAATGTTTTTGACGAAGAGAGTTACCTTGCGTTTGATAAGCGGGTAAGAGATCGTTTGAAAAACCATCAAGAGCTGACTTTCTGTTGTGAGCTTAAACTTGATGGACTCGCGGTAAGTTTGTTGTATGAAAACGGTGAGTTAGTACAAGCTGCGACTCGTGGTGATGGGACAGTCGGTGAAAATATTACCGCGAATGTTCGAACCATACGCGCTATCCCATTGCGTTTAACCGGCAGTAATATTCCAGATCGTGTTGAGATCCGCGGCGAAGTTTTCATGCCCCAAAAAGGGTTTGAAGCGCTGAATGAGCAAGCACGTAAAACAGATGGCAAAGTCTTTGCGAACCCACGTAATGCGGCTGCGGGTTCTCTGCGTCAATTAGACCCACGTATTACCGCCAAAAGGCCACTCACTTTTTATTGTTATGGTGTTGGGTTAGTGGAAGGTGGCACGTTACCAGATACACATTATGACCGTTTGATGCAATTCAAAGCATGGGGGTTACCAGTTAGTGATTATGTTCAATTACGAGTTGGTCATCAGGCCGTATTAGATTTTTACCATGAAATTGAGCAAGTTCGCCCTGATCTTGGCTTTGATATCGATGGGGTAGTCATTAAAGTTAACTCAATTGCGATTCAAGAAGAGTTAGGTTTTGTTTCTCGAGCACCTCGTTGGGCGACTGCGTTTAAATTTCCAGCTCAAGAGCAAGTTACACTATTAAAAGATGTGGAATTTCAAGTTGGGCGTACCGGTGCTATCACGCCAGTGGCGCGTTTAGAGCCCGTGCAAGTCGCGGGTGTGGTAGTCAGCAATGCGACGCTGCACAATGCAGATGAAATTGAACGTCTTGGTGTGCATATCGGTGATACGGTCATTATTCGTCGAGCAGGGGATGTTATTCCACAAATCGTCAGTGTTGTCGTTGATAAGCGCCCCGCGAATAGCCGTGAAATTGTTTTTCCAACTCATTGCCCTGTATGCGGCTCTGATATCGAACGAGTCGAAGGTGAAGCGGTAGCGCGCTGTACAGGTGGGCTGATTTGTGGGGCACAACGCAAAGAAGCGCTGAAGCATTTTGTCTCACGCCGAGCAATGGATGTCGATGGCATGGGCGATAAAATTATCGACCAGTTAGTTGAAAAAGAGTATGTCAAAACTCCAGCAGATTTGTACCAATTAAGTGCAGGCATTTTAACTGGCCTCGATAGAATGGGGCCGAAGTCGGCACAGAATCTGGTTGATGCACTCAATAAGTCTAAACAAACGACGTTGGCTCGCTTTATTTACGCTCTTGGAATTCGAGAGGTTGGTGAAGCCACAGCGGCAAATTTAGCGGCGCATTACACCACACTTGAAGCCGTGATGGCAGCAGATGAAGAGTCACTAAAAACGGTTCAAGATATTGGTCATGTGGTTGCGAAACATGTGGTTAATTTCTTTCATGAAGCCCATAACCAAGCAGTGATTGATGATTTAATCAATAAGGCGAACATTCATTGGCCAGAAGTAAAAGTTGTAAATAGTGCAGAAATCGACAGCCCATTTGCAGGTAAAACGGTGGTGCTAACAGGGTCAATGAGCGTATTGACGCGTGATGAAGCCAAAGACAAGTTAGTGGCTTTGGGCGCAAAAGTCTCAGGAAGCGTCTCGAAGAAAACAGATTTGGTCATTGCAGGGGAGGCCGCAGGTTCTAAATTAGCGAAAGCAAATGAACTTGGCATACGCGTTATCGATGAAAATGAATTGATTCGTTTGCTGAATATCCAATAGTGAACTATATTCAATTTGGCTTAGTTGCCTACAATCTCTGTAGGCAACAATTTTATACGCAGGTTGTTGTAAGTCTTAACTTAAATTCTCAGTAAAATTTCTGTGCAAAAAAAGCGAATGGTAGGAATTGTTATCGTTGAAACGTGATCGCCTTCTTCTTTTTGCAAAATACACCTAGTAAGCTTTCATATTAATGTGACGTCCGTCTCATTTAAATGTTACCTATTACATAGAATATGCACCATAGACTGATTCTTAAATTTGTTGGAGTCGCATATGACCTCGATCCTGCATTTCGTTTTATCTTTAGTTGTAATCGCAGCTCTTGCCATTTTAGCTAGTAGTAACCGTAGAGGGATCCGTCCTCGCTATGTTGTTCAACTGCTCGTTATTCAAATTGCATTAGCGTATTTGTTCTTGAAATCGAATATTGGCGAATCTTTTGTTCTTGGTGTGGCAGGGGTATTTACCCACTTGCTAGGCTATGCAGCAGAAGGAACCAAATTTATTTTTGGTGGTATGATTGAAGGGAACTTAGCGTTCTTCTTCTTACAAGTGTTATGCCCAATCATCTTTATTTCTGCGTTGATCGGGATCTTACAGCACATCAAAATTCTTCCTATCGTGATCCGTATTATCGGTACCGTATTATCGAAAGTGAACGGTATGGGTAAGTTGGAATCTTTTAACGCAGTCAGTTCATTGTTATTGGGTCAGTCAGAAAACTTTATCGCGTATAAAGACCAATTGAACCGGATGTCAGACCGCAGAATGTACACCATGGCAGCAACAGCTATGTCAACGGTATCTATGTCTATCGTTGGGGCATATATGACCATGTTAGAGCCACGTTTCGTGGTCGCTGCATTGGTTCTGAATATGTTTGGTACTTTCGTCGTACTGTCACTGATTAACCCTTACCCACCGGAAGGTGAAGAAGATATTCAAATGAGCAACCTGCACGAAGGGCAAAGCTTCTTTGAAATGTTAGGTGAATATATTCTTGCAGGGTTTAAAGTAGCGATTATCGTTTCAGCGATGTTGATTGGTTTTATTGCTCTTATTG
This sequence comes from Providencia sp. M-27, assembly GCF_011077905.1. Taxonomy (NCBI): domain Bacteria; kingdom Pseudomonadati; phylum Pseudomonadota; class Gammaproteobacteria; order Enterobacterales; family Morganellaceae; genus Providencia; species Providencia sp. M-27. The sequence continues at coordinate 13,363 of NZ_JAALBT010000002.1, forward strand.
CGATGATTAACGGTATTTTCTCAGCTGTATTCGGTATCGACTTCCAAACTATGTTAGGTTACGTGTTCTATCCGTTTGCATGGATGCTCGGTATTCCTGCTGATGAAGCCTTACAGGTTGGCGGAATTATGGCAGTGAAAATGGTCACGAATGAATTCGTTGCGATGGATGGTTTACAAGCGATTGCTGGTGGGTTATCTGAGCGTTCTGTTGGTATCTTATCGGTATTCTTAGTGTCTTTCGCTAACTTCTCATCCATTGGTATTATTGCGGGTGCAATTAAAGGCTTAGATGAGAAACAAGGTAATACTGTGGCTCGCTTCGGTTTAAAATTACTGTACGGTTCAACCTTAGTTAGCTTCTTATCTGCAGCGGTCGTTGGGTTAGTTTTGTAATCCATTAAAACATGCTAGATTACGAAACGGCGTTCAAATGAGCGCCGTTTTTTTATGCTTTGATACGAAAGAGAAATCACAATGGAAAAACAAGACCTCATTGATATGGCCAATACGTATATGCCATTTGGTAAATATAAAGGGTGCGTATTAATTGATTTACCTGAAGAATATTTATTATGGTTCTATAAGAAAGGAGAGTTCCCTGCTGGACGTTTAGGGCAATTAATGGAGATGACCCTAGGACTAAAAATAGAAGGCTTAGAAGGGCTGGTAAAACCTTTAAAACGGGGTTAATCGTGGCCTAGTGCGTGAGTAATTTTCTGACTTAAAGTAATAAATAGTTTCTGTTCTTGGGGGGTTAATGCTGCTTTGACCTTAGCTGCATTTTCAGCACGCCCTGTAGCTGCACGCTGCAAAAAATGATGCCCTTTGTCGGTTAAACGGGTGATCAGCTCCCGTCTATCTTCTTCAGATTGATATTGCTCGACAAATTCATAAGATTTCAGAACTCGAAGAAACTTCGATAAATTTTGGCGAGAGAGCCCAAGTGATTGGCTTAACTGGCTTGGTGTTAAATCCCCTTTTAGTCTCAGTATTTTTGCACACCTTCAAATGAATTTGGCATGATATCTATTCTTTCTAATAGTGCTAATGCAGCATAATAAGCTGATAAGAATAGAAAATATTATAAATTAGATAACAGACTGAAAATGAAATTTAACTGAAAGGATTTGGTGGAGCTAAGCGGGATCGAACCGCTGACCTCTTGCATGCCATGCAAGCGCTCTCCCAGCTGAGCTATAGCCCCAATCGAAATGTTTTGTATTGTGCCACCTAACAGGGAATTAGATGGTGGAGCTAAGCGGGATCGAACCGCTGACCTCTTGCATGCCATGCAAGCGCTCTCCCAGCTGAGCTATAGCCCCAAACAAAATCTTTTGGACGGGATGCATCATATTCAAGCTAAGTTAGAGTGTCAATAAAATAATCGGGTTTTAGGTTTAATTGCTGAAATATAGAACATTTTGCAGTCAGCTGAGTGGGGAAGGGAGATTGAGGCAGAGAATTGGCCCCCAATAAATTGGAGGCCAATAATTAAAATTATTGAGCAGAAGCTTCACGTTCAGCAATAAACGCTAAGGCTTTTTCAATACGAGCGATAGAACGAGCTTGGCCGATAGCGTGAACAGTGACATCTAGGCCTGGAGATTGGCCAGCACCTGTCACAGCGACACGTAAAGGCATACCCACTTTACCCATGCCCACTTCTAACTCAGCTGCTGTCGCTTCAATAACTTGGTGAACATTTTCAGCCGTCCAATCAGTGATCGCAGCTAACTTAACTTTTACCACTTCTAATGGCTGGCGAGCGACTGGGCGCAAATGTTTCTTAGCAGCATCTGCATCAAACTCGTCAAAATCTTGGTAGAAATAGTGGCAAGATTCGGCCATTTCTTTCAATGTTTTGCAACGTTCACCCAGTAATTTGATTAGATCAACTAATTGAGGCCCTGTGCTGGTATCAATATTCTGTTGTTCGATGTGCCATACAAGATAGGTTGCAACTTCTTCTGCTGGTAATGTATTGATATAATGATGGTTTAACCATTGTAGTTTTTCAGTGTTAAACGCGCTTGCTGATTTACTGATAGCATCAAGGCTGAAATATTCTTTCATTTCATCAACAGTGAAAATCTCTTGGTCGCCATGAGACCAACCTAAACGCACTAAATAGTTAAGAAGTGCTTGCGGCAAGTAACCATCATCACGATATTGCATAACGCTAACAGCACCATGGCGTTTTGACAGTTTTTTACCGTCATCACCTAGGATCATCGAAACGTGAGCATACACAGGCACTGGTGCCCCTAATGCTTTTAGAATGTTGATTTGGCGAGGCGTGTTGTTGATATGGTCTTCACCACGGATAACGTGGGTAATTTCCATATCCCAGTCATCAATAACCACACAGAAGTTATAAGTTGGTGAACCATCAGTACGACGAATAATTAAATCGTCCAGCTCTTGGTTACTAAATTCAATTGGCCCACGAATTTTGTCGTCAAAAATAACGGAACCTTCTTGTGGGTTACGGAAACGAACAACGTGTGGCTCATCAGGTGTATGGTTGTGGGCATGGTCACGGCAGCAGCCATCATAACGAGGCTTTTCGTTATTTGCCATTTGCTCTTCACGCAAAGCTTCTAAGCGCTCTTTCGAACAATAACAACGATAAGCGGTACCTGCATCTAACATTTGGTCAATGACATCATTATAACGGTCAAAGCGTTTAGTCTGATAGTACGGGCCTTCATCCCAATTTAAATTCAACCAGTTCATACCGTCCATAATGGCATCGATAGCTTCCTGAGTTGAGCGTTCTAAGTCAGTATCTTCAATACGCAGGACAAATTCGCCCTGATTGTGGCGACTAAATAACCAGGAATACAGAGCGGTACGTGCACCACCAACGTGTAAATAGCCAGTTGGGCTTGGCGCAAAACGGGTTTTGATTTTACTCATCGAGATTGCCTTAATTGCAAAACATGTTTTTGAAGCGCTTATCTGTTTACTGTTTAGAAGACTAAAAACAGGCACAATTGACTTGATGGCGAGTTTGATGTTCTAAGCAGTGAAATGTCTAAGCATTGCTAAAATGTATATCTATTCTATCATCCTACAATGATTCCTCAATCAAGTTATCAGAATAGAAGGCAAGAAATTAGTTTGTTTCGCCAAATTTGACATAAATAAATACGCTTTAAAAATAGTTTATGTTTTTTTCTTAAAAGAATAACGAGAAAATGATAGGTAATTGATTAAAAAGGCGGCTTTTCTGGCGAATATTGAAACATCTTGATTATTTTTGCAACGAACGAAAAAAATCTATTGAAAAAGCGTTGACTCAGAACTCAGTATCCCTATAATGCACCTCCATCGACGACGGGGCGATTAGCTCAGTTGGTAGAGCACCTCCCTTACAAGGAGGGGGTCAGTGGTTCGAGCCCGCTATCGCCCACCACCGTTGACGATGAATGATAAATAATTGGGCGATTAGCTCAGTTGGTAGAGCACCTCCCTTACAAGGAGGGGGTCAGTGGTTCGAGCCCGCTATCGCCCACCAATTATTTATTACAATGTGGTAGTATAAGTCATGAAGTGGGCGATTAGCTCAGTTGGTAGAGCACCTCCCTTACAAGGAGGGGGTCAGTGGTACGAGCCCGCTATCGCCCACCACTTCATTCATTACTCGCATTAAAACACAAATTTAGATGGGTCGTTAGCTCAGTCGGTAGAGCAGTTGACTTTTAATCAATTGGTCGCAGGTTCGAATCCTGCACGACCCACCATCTAAAGCCTCTAGTAGTAAAAAGAAGTAATCCAGATGGGTCGTTAGCTCAGTCGGTAGAGCAGTTGACTTTTAATCAATTGGTCGCAGGTTCGAATCCTGCACGACCCACCATCTCAAAGTCGTAAATTCGAATACATCCCCAGTCAAGTAAATACTCAGTCGCTAAGACATACCTCGACAAGCTGGTTGCAGGTTCAGGCCGAAGGCTAAATTCGCAGAATTTAAATCCTGCACGACCCACCATCTCAAAGTCGTAAATTCGAATACATCCCCAATCAAGTAAACACTCAGTCGCTAAGACATACCTCGACAAGCTGGTTGCAAGTTCAGGCCGAAGGCTAAATTCGCAGAATTTAAATCCTGCACGACCCACCATCTCAAGTCATTAGAAATCAAACATAACTTTATTACAGATTAAATCTAACGAATATACACATGTTTTGTAAGTTACATTCTCTAAGTAGCATGATAAAGGGGCAAAAATTAATGATCGCGTCACTCGCTTTATATGCAGAATAATTCAGAATGTATCTTATAAAAGTCCTTTAGTACTTACATCTAAGTTTCAATATGGTACTAGCAGGATATATTTGGTGCGTTATAGAATATAATGATTTCACTATGTATAAATGAGAGAATAAAGCTGCGAGGATAAATATCGAGTGTGGGATAGAAAAAGTAAATATAATTTTTTATAAACGAATATTATTATATAGTAAATGTAAGATACTATAATATAGCAATAAATCCTGTGATTTTGTTTGTTTTTGAAGTTTTACGTCAGTTTGCACACAGTAAAAAACAAAAAAACAGTTAAATCAAAAACGCATTGTCGATGAAAATTATTTTTCATAATTTTGTGATATTCATCTAGTAAAATGAATAATAAGCTTTCTTAACGTTATGGTTTTGTTATGTTTGGTACTTGAATATAATAAATCCATATTTTGCTACTTTAAAAATTTAGTATTTTACTAATTGTAACAGACTGGCTGGTTTTTTAATGTACTGATATTTTGTCAAATTAGAGAGTTTTAGAGATAAAATTGACTGTTTTTACTATTTTTTACATAAAAGTATCATGAATACAGGTTTTATCATTTCAGACCATGTTAAATTGTATCAATAACATTAATATTGTTACAGTGTTAAATAATTCTATTTATTTCCTTTATTTTTAGGTTATACATCGGTCATGCGGGTCTTTTTTAGATGAATATTCCGAGGGAGGAGGGGTGTCTTTTGGATTACTATCAAATGAAATTACACATATTTGGTGTAACCGAGTGATTTTAAAGTGTTATTTTGCTTTTAAATGCATAATGTATAGCATGAAATACTTTGTTACATAGTTGCAATGTCAATTTAGGACTAGTTGAAACTAATTATAAGGGTAGTATATCATTCTTTCCGATATATGCTGAATCGTCTATAGCATTATCACTGTTATACACATAAATATAAAAAATAAAATATGCAGGTAATTATCTGTTAATTTTTATTTCCTTAATAATAAATTGAAGCGAGAATGTTTATGAACACGAAATATCCTGTCGCTTGTGCAGTTGGACAAAAAATAAAAGCCCTTAGAAGAGCTCAAGGCTTTACTGTTTTTCAGTTAGCTAAAGAGATAGATATAAGTGAACAGCAGCTATTTCGTTACGAGCGTGGTGTTAATCGTATTGATATAGACTGTCTTGTTCGAGTGCTAAAAGTTTTAGACGTTAACATGGGTGAGTTTTTTAGTGAAGTCCTACAAGAGGATACTCAAGTAGATGAGGACACAGCTAATAAAGGGTTCGAAAGTTCTGCGTACACCCTTATATAGCCGAACAAACCATATTGTCCCAGAATGAAACATAATTAGCTTTCATTCTTACCTGTTTAAATTAGGAACGTAAATTAAATACATTTGCTGTTTATAGTTTAAATAAGACAATATCTATTATTATCCTAGGTTTCATAAAAGAACAAATAAAAGCCCGAAAGGGCTTTTATTTTTGTATCGTTGAACTAATTATTACTTAACATTAGAGTCATTATCTCTAGCACATTTATGTGTAATTAACCTTCCTGCGCTTTAATAGGTTCTAATATTACGGTTATGATGCGTGTGCCTATCATTTCTCCAATTTTTAATTGCAGTTGTTCTAATTTCATGACGGTATCTTGTAAAGGTTCCGATATAGAAGCATAAATAAATTGGTTAAGGGTTCTTTCATCACCATTATCAATTTGGATACCATAAGATGAGTGGATCTCATTTAACCGAGTCGTTCCTTTTAAACTTAACCCGGTATCGGGTAGTTCAATAGGCGTGTTTTCAGAGATGTTTTTTTCTGAAAATAGATGCTCAAGAAAAATACGATTTTCAGGTTTAAGAACAACAAATAAATGATCATCAGCATGAAGCGTAGTTGACCCCCTTGGCGGTAAAACACTTTTTTCTCGCGTGATCATAGCAATGACAGTTTGGTCAGGTAATGCAAGTTGTGATAATCGACGACCTACTACAGCGCAATCCTCACCTAATGTATATTCCACTAAATCTGCATCTATTTGGTCTACCGCGGTAATATCTAACGTTGCTGCAGGGATCAATGGCGGTGGCTGCATTAAATTTAATTTACGTGCAACATAAGGTAAGGTTGAACCTTGTAATGTTGCTGAAATTAATACCACAAAGAAAACCACGTCAAAAATCAGATGGGCATTAGGTAAACCATAGATAAATGGGAAAATGGCGAGAATAATAGGGACAGAGCCACGTAATCCTACCCAAGAAATTAATGTAATTTCAGGTTTAGGGAAACCAAATAATTTTAGAACCGGTATTACAGCTAATGGCCTTGCGATAAACGTTAAGACAAGGGCAATAATTAAACCCTCAAGCCAGACTTCAATTAGAGAACTTGGGTTGACAAGTAGCCCTAACATAACAAACATGATAATTTGGCTTAGCCATGCTAATCCATCATGAAACAAAAATGTATTGCGTTGAAAAACAAACCGATGGTTACCAATCACCACACCAGTAACAAAAATAGATAAGAAGCCACTACCTTCTAAATTACTCGCGAGTCCAAAAGAAAGCAACCCACAAGCAGCGACAAGCACAGGATACAACCCAGTTGCGATTAGTTTAATCTTATTGATAATTTTGACTGAAACCCAGCCAACACTTAAGCCAACAACTGTACCTATCCCCATTTGGCTAAAAAATAACAGAATTAATTCACTACCTGAAGCTTGTGGATTCATTAAGAGTTGTAATAAGCCAACAGTTAAGAATATGGCTGTCGGGTCATTGGTTGCGCTTTCTATTTCTAACGTCGATTGCAGGCGTTCATTTAAATAGATCCCCGCGTTGCGCAGTAAGGAAAAGACGGCGGCAGCATCGGTAGAACCGACGATAGCGCCTAGTAATAGCCCTTCCAGAAGAGGGACGTCGAGGATATAAGCAGCCGCGAGACCAGTCACCCCAGCGGTTACAAGAACGCCTAGCGTAGCTAGTGTAAAAGACGGTTTCCAAACTAGACGAATAGATTTTACTGATGTTTGTAGACCCCCATCAAATAAAATTAAAGCAAGCGCGAGAGAGCCAACGGCATACGAAACATTAACGTTATCAAACGTAATCTTACCTATCCCATCTTCACCCGCTAGCATGCCAACAAATAAAAACATGACAAGCATGGGTAAACCGAGCCTAGCGGACAGTTTGCTAGAAAAAATTCCCAAAAGAATGAGTATAGAAATCAATAAAATGAGCTGTTCAATAGTTGGCATAATCAGTTTAATCTGTAAGTGAATAAAACGCTGACGATGCATCGTAAAGCGCGCGTAGAAAGCAAAAACAACAAAATAGCAAGACGACTAAATATACATTGAGAATAGATTATTTTAGCGAAAAGCGGATAACATCCATTAAAATATATATCTACATGATTATAATATAAATAAATTTAAATAATTTGATTATTTATCGCATTTCTCACTATAAAAAAGCGTTAAAACACGTAAAAAATTGATAGATATGAATAAGTAAGCACTAGAGTGAGTTTTATTGTTAATTTTTTCTATTAACGATAATTATGGTGTTGGGGCTCGCCACAAGTCTTAAGGAGGATAATCGACACTTATAAAGTAAGGTAAAAGAGAGAAGGCCGAATATATTTTCGACCTTTTCCACGAAACTAATGACTAATGGAAGCGCGCTTTTTTCGCTAAATAGTCACCAATAAATTGCATGCCTTGTACGATAATTACTAATGTAACAACGGTGATAGCCATTGCAACATTATCAAAACGCTGGTAGCCGTAGTTTAGTGCTAAGTCACCGACACCTCCACCACCAACGGCTCCTGCCATTGCGGTTGCACCAACTAAAGTAATGCTGGCAGCGGTTAAACTTAGAATTAATGATGATTTCGCTTCAGGTAAAATAAAGTGCCAAACAATTTGCCAATTTGTTGCTCCCATAGAATCAGCCGCTTCAATAATACCTGAATGTACACTGAGTAATGAGTTTTCAACTAAACGTGCAGTATAGGGGGCAATAAAAATCACTAATGGCACAATTGCTGCAGTTGTTCCTATTGAGGTTCCTACCATAAAGCGTGTAAGGGGGATCATCGCAACTAATAAGATGATAAAAGGCAATGAACGAATAATATTAATTATCGGGTTCACAATGCGATAAATACATTTATTTTCCCAAATACCCTCTGGCCTCGTTACAACAAGTACGATACCTAATAGGATCCCAAATATAGAACCTAATACGAGCGCAATGCTGACCATCGTAAAGGTTTCTGACATCGCTAATAAAAACTGTTTCGCCGTTAAAGCGGTTTCGAATAATTGTGTCATAGTGCCCCCTGATTGACTGCAACTCCGCGTTGGCGAAGAAAAGAGACGGCTTCATCAATTTTTTCTTTATCACCAATAAATTGGACAAACATACTGCCCAGCACGACACCACTGATCTCTTTCATATTGGCAAATAAGATATTTATTTTGACAATTTCTTTGAGTATTAACTCATTAACGACAGGTTGTTGTGCGGAAGCCCCTAAAAATTCAAGACGATAAACATCTTGTTGATGTTCTAAGTTATGCAGAACGCGTTCTGGAATTTCTTCGTTTAATACGGTTCCTACAAATTTCTTGGTTGTGTCATGGCGTGGGTTGGCAAAAATATCAAGTACAGTTCCTTCTTCGACAATTTTGCCAGACCCCATAACAGCAACACGGTTACAAATTTGTTCAATAACTTCCATTTCGTGAGTAACTAGCAAAATAGTAATATGCTGTTCTTGGTTGATCTTTTTTAGTAATTGCAAAATTGAGCGCGTTGTTTGCGGGTCGAGTGCTGAAGTGGCCTCATCACATAATAAAATTTGTGGGTTGTTGATCAAGGCACGCGCAATACCCACACGCTGCTTTTGCCCACCAGATAACTGCCCTGGGTATTGGTTTTTTTTATCACTAAGCTCGACATATTCAAGAATGCTATCAACTCGCTGATTGATTTCTTGTTTATTGACACCTGAGAGTAATAAGGGCATCGCAATATTTTGAGCAACAGTTTTCGTTTCTAGCAAATTGAAATGCTGAAAAATCATACCGATGCTTTTTTTATGTGAGCGCGTTTCTGCTGGGGTATGCTCAGCAATATTTTGGCCATTGATAATAACGGCACCACTGGTTGGCTTTTCTAATTGATTAACCAAACGGATCAGTGAGCTTTTACCAGCCCCGCTATAACCAATAAACCCAAAGATATCACCTTTATTGATATGCAAATTAATGTCTTGCAATGCAACTAAAGACTGCCCATCTTTTTCATAAACTTTTTGAATGTTTTGAAAGGTAATCATAATCTACTCTACACTATCAGCTAATTGCACACGTTCTGAAGGCGGTACAGCGGGTTGCCACTCATCCCCCAATAATTCAGCTTCTTGGCTAGTTTTAACTTGCTCAAGGTGTTGCTCTTGGTAGCTTAGGTACAATTGAGCTGCAATATGGTCAGCCAATCGTTCTGCCCCAATATTCGTTCCAGGGATTAACCCTATGACCGGGCCCATACTGAGCGATGCACTTAAGTTAAAACAATATAACTGATTGATTTTTAATGTATCTGACTTGTTTTTAGCTTGAAATTCAAAATGATCACCTAAATAAGGGTGTGAAGCTAACTCTGCATTTTCTTCATGAATGGATGGCGTGTATGCATCCCCCCATGTTTTAACTAGCGGAGATAATTGATGAAAAGCGCTGTGTTTGGCCCAATTAATCCGATAGCCAGTTGCTAAGATTAAATAATTTAATACGAATTTGTCTGTTGTTGTTGTGACATGCAATTTTTTATTTTTCAATTCAATAAATTTAACTTGGGTATTGAAATTGAAATAAGCATTTTTATGGCGAGAAACTCTCAACGTGCTGCCATGAGGAGCTGGCGTTTTGGCTTTGGCAACATAATCAGTGTAATGCCACTTCTGAGCATCTGTAAAATAGGTATACGCATTGGTAAATCCTGCACTTCCAGCAACTTTTCCTCGATTTACTCGGGGCATGTCGCTAGCGCGGATCAAAATCTCAACTGAATTAGCACCATTTTCTAATGCCGTTGCTGAACTATCCATCGCACCGGCACTATAACCAACAACACCAATGTCTAAGCCTTTAAAACGACGATAGTCAGTACCTGCATATGAATGTTCCCAATAGGTCGTTGGGATATCATTCATAAAACTAGGGATATTAGCTTCACTAAAAGACTCCATACCCGTCGATAAAATAACATGTTGCGCTTGATACCTGACGGTACCGTTAGGAGTGTCAAAAATTAATTCACGGTAGTTATCGTTTAATTGCACATCGACTAATTGGTATTGATTAAGTACATAGGATTCTGTCATGGTTTTATACCATTGCAGATATTCTCCCCACTGCAAACGTGGAATTTTATCGAGTTCATCCCATTTTTGAATGCCAAACTGGGCTTTAAACCAAGCTTGAAAAGTTAAAGAGGGGGATGCAAGCGCAGGGCCAACCACATGTTTTGGGGAACGCAATGTTTCCATTAATGCAGGGCTTTGCCATGGGCCTTCTTTGCCAGCAGGGGCTTGGTCGAAAACAATTGCATTGATACCTCGTAATTTCAGAGCGAATGCGGCTGTAATTCCTGACATACCCGCACCAATGATAGCGACATCAATAATTTGGTTTTCAGGGTTATTTTTTGATAATGACCAAGACGTTATTGGTAAATTTAAATACTGCAAATCTTGTTTTATTTGCGCTTCTAATGCCTCTAAACCCATAATCAGTTCCATTGAATTACTCCTTATCCTCTACGATTTCAAAGGGCTCACCCAGCGATAACATTAAGCGGTTCGCCCATGAAAAGAAGGCCGTTGATTGAACTAAGTCAAGTAATTCAAGTTCAGATAAACCCAAGTTTTGTAACTCTTTAATTTGTGATGGTGTGGCTTGGATGGGGGTTGCAGATAAAGAGGCGACTAAATCTGTGATGGCTAGGAGTCTGTCATCAAAACCTTCAGCAAGTACTGAACCCGTCACAGTTGCTAGTAATTTATCAACATCAGCACGTCGTTCTTTTGCATACTGACTGGCTTTTCTAGCATGTACAGAAGCGCAGTATATGCAGCCATTAACTTTGCTAGTTACGGCCGCAGCAAATTCACGTTCCCAGCGAGGTAACCCTTCTGAGGTATAAAACACGCCTCGGTCAACTAAAGTTCGTAACTCTAAAATTTTACTTTGATGGGCGAGCAGTAAAAAATATTCAGAGTTTAATTGACCAAATTTTTTCATGACTTGGGCTTCTTCAACGGATAGCGTTTTTGCATCCCTTGCTGAAATCCAAGCTTCCCATCCTAAATTATCTTGTGTAAAAGCCGTTGGGGAAGGTTTTCCTTTGCGGGTTAATGGTTGGTGGTTCCATTTACCAGCCACAACTTTAGGTGAGTTATGTGTAAGATGACTACTATTCGTCAGTAACAGAACCCCTTCGATTAGCCGAGCTTGATAGGTGACATAAGTTATTAATTGAGCAAGTAAAATGATGTCACTTTCTTGCCAACCTTGTTCAGCTAACGCAGCAATTAATTGGTAATGGGTATCTTTAGGTGATTGTGTTAAAACTTGCAGATATTCTTTTGCTGTAGCCAGTGGTTTGCTAAGAGGTTCATCAGGCATTGAGTTTATTAATTGAAAATAAAATTCAGCTAGGCGGGGACTTCCTGTCATTTTTGCAACTTCATAAGCAAAATAATATTTCACATTATTTGTGAGAAGTGTCGATGGTGCAGAAAAAATGGCTTCAAATACGGCTTGAGTATTTTCAGTCGCCACCGCGCGTTCATGGCGAATTTTAGCTAGGCTGGAATCTGGTGTTAAATTAGTTAAAGAATTAATTACATCATTATAGGAAATAGTCATAAAGCAACTCACTTTTTTTAAATGTTTTTTATCTCCTTCATTACATATCAATCACATTACTAATCGAACGATCTGTTTGTTATATGCTTATAACCAAAAGGAATCAAATGCCACTCTTATATTACTTTAGTATTAAGTTATAACGATATAGTCTAAGTTGTACTCTCTAATTATGATTATACTGCCTAAAATATCTTTACAGGGCTGTTATCTATGTTAAAACAAAAATTAATAAATTTATCTTTAATTACTACTGCTTTAGCGGTGCTGGCTGGGTGTGGCGATAATAGTGAAAAAGATAATCCTAATAAAAAACAAATTACAATAGGTTTTGGTGTTGGCAATTATATTGACCAAGTAGACAAAGGTATCGTACCGATTTTAGAGAAAAAAGGTTATACCGTTAATTTGCGCCAATTTTCACAGAATAGACAAATAAATCCTGCTTTTGAAGAAGGCTCTATTGATGCTTCTGTAAATCAAAGCCGTGCCTATATGGAGGCTTATAACAAAAAAAATAATATTAATATGGTGGCATTAACAGACTCACCGAGTGCGCCTCAAAGTCTGCGGTCAAATAAACATAAAACACTGGATGAAGTGAAAGACGGTATGATTGTTGCGTTATCTAATGACCCCGTTAATGCAGAGCGTGGTGCTAGGATCTTGGAAAAGTTAGGTTGGATTAAAATTAAGCCAGATGTGAGTACATTAAGTTTTAGTGTTAATGATATCTCCCCAAATGAATATAACTTAGATATTCGAGAAACCGATGCGGCACAAGGGTTGCGATTATTAGATGATGTTGATTTTGTTGTTGTGAATGGTAACTATGTGGCAAGTGCCGGCCAACGTATTGCTGATGGTTTAGTTGTAGAAAATTCACCGCTAGAGCATCGCGTTATTGTGACTGTTATGCAAAAAGATTTAGATGCTCAGTGGGCAAAAGATTTGAAAGAAGCTTTTGAGTCTAAAGAGTACGCAGATTATATTCGTTCGCAGCGTATTTATGATGGTTTTATTGAACCTGACAGCTGGAACAAATATCCTAAATAAAATCCTAGTCTATTTTTTATTTTGATTATTACGTTGACCACTAATTTTTATTAATTAGTGGTTTTTTCTATATAAATTAAATATCTTACTGATTTAATATGAAAAAGATTCGTGTTGAATTTGTAGACAACAGAATGTTTTTTCGTTATTTAATAGGTTAGGAAGGGCATTATAAAAATAGTCTGTAGATAAGCTTATTTAGACAATAGAACTGACAGGGGAAAATATGAGCAATGAATTAATTGATGCATTTAATGTAATAAAATCTAAAAAATGGGTTGATTTGACACATAGCTTCGATAAAGACTCACCACATTTTTTTATGTTTGACTCTGCCGAATTTAAAACATTATTTGGCTATCCAGAAGGTTTCTTTGCACAGCAATTTACATTTCCAGGACAATATGGCACCCATATTGATGCTCCTTGTCATTTCGTTGAAGGGAAACGTTATTTACATGAGCTCGAATTAAAAGAACTTGTTCTGCCACTGATTGTTATTGACCAGTCAGAAAGGGCCAAAGAAGATCCTAACTTTGCATTTTCTCTCGATGATATCCTTAATTTTGAAGCGAAAAATGGTCGAATTGAATCAGGGAGTTTTGTTGCATTACGTACGGATTGGAGTAAACGTTGGCCATCACAAGAGCTTATGGATAATAAAGATGATGAGGGCAATAACCAAATACCGGGTTGGGGAATGGACGCACTCAAATTTTTATTTGAAGAACGCGGTATAAAAGCGATTGGACATGAAACATTTGATACTGATGCTGCAAAAGATTTTCGAAAAAATAATGCATTACTCGGTGAGTATTACGTATTAGAACAAGATACATACCAAGTTGAATTACTCGCTAATTTAGACCAAGTGCCCACACGTGGCGCGGTAATTTTTAATATCGTCGCTAAACCAAATAATGCCAGTGGTTTTCCTGTTCGTTCTTTTGCGATATTGCCATAGGAAATATAATGATAACCAATCTGCCAGTGTGATAGCAGATTGGTTAAAACGACTATAACGCAAGTAAAATCCAAGCAGCGGCTAATAGCATACACAATAGCGCGACAATTCCCCCTGATTTAGAGAACTCACCGAAAGAAATTTTTACGCCATATGCCGCTGATTGCTCAACGACGATAATGCCAGCAAGGCTACCGAAGACCAGTAAGTTACTTGAAAAACCAGAACCCAATACGAGAGCAGCGCCTAACGAATCGGCATTGCCTTCAGGTGTTAAGAAGGGGACGAGTAGCATGACTGAAGGGTTGTTTCCAACGATAGTACTTAGGACGCCTGTCACTAAAAATAGGGCTAATGGGTTATTGAGTTCCACACCGTAGTTTCGCAAATCAGTTAATAATTGCTGAGGTAGTCCTGTGGCGGCAAAAGCGGCATTGACAACAAATAGCCCCATGATGAGTAATAAAAGATTACCATCAACGAGTTTAAGCATATCACTCGAGGCAATAGATCGATTTAATAATAAAAATCCAGCAGCCGTTAATGCAATAAGTTCTTTAGGAATATCAGTCACAATAAAGGTAATGATGACTGCGAAAGTAATGACACCCGCTTTTGCTGTCTCCCAGACATCTAATGTTTCTTGGGTTGATTTAGGGGGAGTTGAGAGCGTATTTTCTTTAGTCAAATACCAACGATGACGATATAACCAAACGAGTACTAACCATGTTAATGGTAAGGAAAGCAGGGCTGGTATTGCTGATGCCTGTAATAAGCCAACAAACGAGATATCAAGCCCTTGTGCTGCGATCATATTTTGTGGGCTACCAATTAATGAACCTGCGGCCCCGTTATTCGCTGCGAAACAAAAGCCAAGTAAAAAAGGAATTGGGTTTAAACCGCGAGATAAACTAATTGATACTAATAATGGAGTCATCGCGACAACAACAACATCATTAGTGAGCAATGCGGAAAGAAATCCACCAACAAGAATTAAAACAGCGAGTAATATAGGGGGCGAAACTTTTAGCATTGCGACTTTATTTGCGGTCCAGCTATAAAAACCAGACACAACAAAAGAAGCAGAAACGACCATAAGCCCGAATAACATCCCAATCGTTCGGTAATCGATAGCATTCCATGCATGGGGAGGGGTAATACTACCAATAGCCATCATAGCTAGGGCACCAATAACCGCAGCGCCAGTTCTATCAACTTTGAAGCCGGGTAGCTTACCAAAGCCCATCGCAATATAAACCAAAAGAAAAACAATAACGGTTGACGTCATGATATTCACATTTTAATTAAGAAAATTAGAGGTAATTTATCGGTGAAGACCAGACGAAGCAAGGTTAAATAATGTATTGATAATAATACGTTGTCGTTAATTCAATTTAAGATTATCGCAAAAAGATGATGGTAATAATGAAATAGAAAATGAAGTTTTCAAATAGCAATAACAGGCATTGACTACGAAAGACGATAATGTGATTTATTGCAGCATGCAAAGAAAAATGAAGAAAGTACGTTTAGTAATTTTATTACAAAATATAAAAAGTGACTTGTACAGTTGGATAATTGACATTAGTCCACAGGATAAAAAAGATAAATAGAAAATAAATTGTGATGCTCATCACTAATCGAAGATAAATAACGAGTTTTAAGCTGTGACCAATATCACTAAAAATGGTTTTTTTGTGTAAAAAAAGAGCAATGTAATTTAGTGACATGAATTTTATGTGATCTTCATCAATATAAAGGTGGGGTGAGCCGGGGGGTAATAGTGATCTTGTTCACATAAAGGCCCACGTGGTGCGGATCTGATAAAGCTCATGCTAGAGTGAAAGAGTTGAAAAAATCACAGACGTTATTTGGCGATAACGTTACAACTTTATCATTCTCGTACCACGGGGTTCTATCATGGTAACATCAAATATCAAATTAAAGGTACAGAATTTTGGGCGTTTCCTCAGTAATATGGTTATGCCTAATATCGGTGCTTTCATCGCTTGGGGATTAATTACCGCGTTATTTATCCCAACGGGCTGGTGGCCTAATGAGACATTAGCTCAACTTGTTGGTCCTATGATCACCTATTTACTCCCTCTATTAATCGGTTATACCGGTGGCCGTTTGGTCGGTGGAGAGCGGGGTGGAATAGTTGGTGCAATAACAACAATGGGGGTCATTGTTGGTGCTGACATGCCGATGTTTATGGGGGCAATGATTGCTGGTCCATTAGGCGGATATGCAATAAAACGTTTTGATTTGTGGATCGAAGGCAAAGTTAAAACGGGTTTTGAAATGTTAGTGAATAATTTTTCATCCGGCATTATCGGCATGTTATTAGCTATTTTGGCTTATTTAGCGATAGGTCCTCTTGTTGCAGGGTTATCCAAAATATTAGCGGCTGGTGTGAACGTGATGGTGGAGAATAACTTACTTCCACTCACGTCTATTTTTGTTGAACCTGCAAAAATCTTATTTCTCAATAATGCTATTAATCACGGTATTTTTTCACCGTTAGGTATTCAGCAAGCATCTGAAACAGGTTCCTCCATTTTTTTCTTAATTGAAGCAAACCCTGGACCAGGTTTAGGCGTTTTACTCGCTTATATGTTTTTTGGTAAAGGTAATGCCAAGCAATCTGCACCAGGGGCAGCAATTATTCACTTTTTTGGCGGTATCCATGAAATTTATTTCCCGTATGTTTTAATGAATCCTCGATTAATTCTTGCTGTAATTCTTGGAGGGATGACAGGGGTATTTGTGATGAACCTTTTTCATGCGGGCTTAGTCTCTCCTGCATCACCAGGTTCAATATTTGCAGTTCTACTGATGACCCCTAAATCATCACTTATTGGCGTTATTTTATCAGTCACAAGTGCTACAGCTGTTTCTTTTATCGTTTCAGTGCTTTTATTAAAACGAACACGAATTGGCGATGATGATGAGCTCGAAAGTGCGACGAAAAAAATGCGCAATATGAAAACGCAATCAAAGTCATCAGCAACAAGCTCAACCAATAAAGATACCTCTATCAATTTAGCTCAAGTGCGCAACATTATTGTTGCTTGCGATGCAGGCATGGGGTCAAGTGCAATGGGGGCCGGGGTATTAGCCAAAAAAGTACGAGATGCAGGTTTAATCGATATTACCGTCACTAATATGGCAATTAACGACCTGCCAGATAACGTTGATATTGTTATTACTCATAGAGATCTAACACAAAGGGCACAGTCATTTGCGCCAAATGCAATGCATATTTCTTTAACAAACTTCTTAGATAGCCAAACGTATAATAATCTAGTCACCAATTTAATAGCTAAAAAAAATCCTAAAGCTGCGAATGACGGACGACTGATTAAGCAAACGATTATTGCAGCAAATGATGAATCCTATGAAATAGAAAATTATGATGATGCGATATTTACATTGAGTGCAAAGCATATTCATTTAAACCTATCTGCACAGAATAAAACGCAAGCCATCCAATTTGCGGGGCAAAAATTAGTTGAGGGTGGTTATGTTGAGCCTGACTATATTGAGGCGATGTTAGCTCGCGAAAAACTAACTCCCACATATCTTGGCGAGTCTATTGCGGTACCTCACGGAACGATAGAAGCCAAAGACCGCGTATTAAAAACCGGCATTGTTATTTGCCAATACCCCGAAGGCGTACAATTTGGTGAAGAACCCGATGAAATTGCCCGCCTAGTTATTGGTATTGCCGCACAAAATAATGAGCACATTGAAGTTATCACACGAATTACTTCCGCTTTAGACGAAGATGGGGTTATTGAGCGTTTATGTGAAACCCAAGATGTTCAGGAAGTACTCGAAATTTTAGCGTCTCAAAGTGCAGCATAAGGAGAATAATAATGAAAGTCATTCACTTTGGTGCAGGAAATATAGGCCGTGGGTTTATTGGTAAGTTATTAGCAGACGCAAATTCACAAGTGACTTTTACGGATGTTAATCAGCCATTGATTGACCAACTTGCGCATCAGCAATCTTATAATGTTCACGTGGTTGGTCAGGAAAATCGTATTGAGAAAGTCCAACACATTCACGCTGTTAATAGTAATGACCCTAAAACGATAGAGTTTATTGCAACAGCGGATATGCTTACAACTGCTGTCGGGCCACAAGTACTTGAAAAAATAGCGTCAACCATAGCTAAAGGCATAGTTTATAGAAAATCGCAGGGAAATAACCAGCCACTCAATATAATTGCATGTGAAAATATGGTAAGAGGAACTAGCCAACTAAAGCAACATGTATTGGCTCAATTGCCTGAAGAGTTGCATCAATGGGTTGAGCAGCATATTGGCTTTGTAGACTCCGCAGTTGACCGTATTGTTCCTCCGAGGGATGCAGCGAATGATGACCCGCTTGACGTTACTGTCGAATCCTTTAGTGAGTGGATTGTTGACCAGACACAATTTGTTGGTGATATTCCTATTATCAATGGAATGGAATTAACGGATAACCTAATGGCATTTGTTGAACGCAAACTATTTACGTTAAATACAGGCCATGCGATGACAGCGTATTTGGGACAATTATATGGATACCAAACAATTAGTGAGTCAATTGGAGATTTGAGGATCTATACTGTTGTTAAATCGGCTATGCAAGAAAGTGGACAAGTTTTAATTCAACGTTATGGTTTTGATTCACAAATACATAATCAATACATAGATAAAATACTAAGTCGCTTTGCAAACCCATATTTAAAAGATGATGTTAGTCGAGTTGGGCGACAGCCTATAAGAAAGTTAAGTTCTAATGATCGCTTAATTAAGCCTTTGCTAGGCACATTAGAATATCAATTACCAAATGAAAATCAGATCATAGGAATTGCTGCCGCATTGCATTTCAGATGTGAAGCCGATCCTCAAGCAAATGAAATGGCAAAGTTAATAGCTGATAAAGGTATATATCAAGCGGTTGTTGAGCTTTGTGGGTTAGAGAAATATCCCGAGGTTGTTGATAGAATTAGTTCCCAATACCAGTTATTGATATTGAGTAACAAGTGATATTACGGATAATAGATTGATTAACTGAGGTTCAGTCACTTTATGGCTATCTACTGTATGATAGTAAGCAGTATAGCTGTAAAGTGATAAAAGAAGCTAATATGGAAAATAAACAAAACATTGAAAATCAGATCCTTGAGCGGTTAAATCAACGGCCAGAAGTATATTTGTTTGTTCAAGAAGTCGTTGTTTTAATTTCACAAGCTATTGATAAATTAATGTTAAAAGTTTTTAGAAAGGATGATTATGCGGTAAAGTATGCCGTTGAACCACTTTTAACTGGAAATGGGCCATTAGGGGAGTTATCAGTTCGTTTGAAACTCCTATTTGCATTAGGGGCTATTTCTCGCGAAACCTATGAAGATATAGAATTATTTCTTGCTTTAAACGAATCGTTATCGGCAGAGGATTTAAATATAAATTTTACGGATGATGAAATTTTAGGCAGTATTAAAATGCTCCATTGTATGGAACCTTTACCAGAAATGATGAGATTCAATCAACCAGAGGATCTTGTCGATAACCAATTAATTGAATTACAAAAACACCGTTTTCAGCAAATGATCAAATCTTCATTGGTATTGTCTGTAACGGCTTTAATTACCCAAATTATAGAAACTGATGTATTTTAAAATAGCATATTCAATCCTCTCCTATTTTACTGTTTTCTTATCAAAGTAAATATGTTTGAAATAACACGTTATTAGCCGAGTATTAGCAGAGTATCAGCAGAGCATCGAATGAATATTATTGTTGCACATGAAATCACCACTGAAGATAAAGAAGAACTACTTGCAGGGTTACGTAGTTTTAATATCCAATATTTGAGTGCAGAACGTTTTGGTGAGCTAGGCGTTTATTTTAAAAATGATTCTGGTGTTATGCTTGGAGGATTACTGGCTTCTGTCAAGGCGAATTGGCTTTGTATCGATTTTTTATGGGTAAGTGAGGACGCCAGAAAAATGGGATTAGGCAGTAAATTGATGAAGGCTGCTGAACGGGAAGCAATTAAATTAGGTTGTATTCATAGCTTAGTTGACACCTTCAGTTTTCAAGCCTTGCCATTTTATGAAAAATTAGGATATGTGAAACAAATGTCATTGCCTGATTTCCCAGAGAAAGGCATGGAAAGGCATTATCTCACTAAAACTGAATTAGCGTAGGTATTTTTTGTTTGCTTCAATTAGCACACCCGTTAAGTTAACATGACTGAAATTAATTGATGGGATGGTGAGATGAAAAGAGCCTTAGCGGTTATATTATTTACGTGTTCTCAGTCGCCTTTAATGGCGACGACATATAGCTTGGATGAGCTACAGGCGATGTCAGCTAACAATAAAAAGCCAGAAATAGTACGCCCTTATAAGCAGCTTATAAAAGTAAAAGAGTTAGGTGATTTCAACGCTTGTAAAGAGTGGCAAAAAGAACAGTTGACACCATACGCTGCATATCCTCAGAAAATAGGGGCTTCAATGGAGAAGTTATATTCTATTAGGGTGTGGATGGAGGATAGAACACTGACATTCAATTGTATTGATCTAGATAATGTGTCTGGAACTATAAATGAAGCAATGTACAAATAATTTAGTTGGGTAGTGAGGCTAATAGTTTAGTTTTTGTTTTTCGTTTACTGTTCAATCGATTATTTTATGTTTATATTTAAGAGTCTTAATATATAACCAAGGTACGAGTGAATTAAATTTGTTTAATGAAAAAAGTAATATTCGAATAGAAGTGAGTGACAATAAAAAAGTCATAGAGCTAAGGGGATATACAGAAAAAGAAGCCCACCGTTTGATTGATACGGGGTTAAATAAAGGCTCATTAGTTCAAAAAACAAACACTAAAATAAAAAAGTAATTCGTTCATATTTCAGTTTTCTATTTCCTCTCAACCCGCATAGATACTGGGTTTTCAGTTTTTATGCGGCTCATACTCTTAAGTTAAAATCTCACGTAAAATAGAAAAGTTATTTATATTCAATTGATTATAAATCAATTCGCTAGGTGTGCTTCACTTGAAAACTGAAATTTATTGAAAATCTTTTCACAGATTTCAGTTTGAGATTTTCGGCAACAACCTAGTATTGGTACGGCTTGGCGATATGTTTTGTAGAATTTTAAAACTGAAATAATTTTATGATCCAAATTGTGCAGGCGGGTGCGGTGTAGTGAATTTTACGTGATTTTTTATTTTATCTTATAGGTGTGTGTTAGTTAACATAATAGACTTAAAATCCTTAATTTAAATACTGTTTGCTCCTATAATTATTACAGGTAGCTAGATTATATAGTGAACTAGCTAGTTTCAAATTAGTGTTGATTGATTAAATTTTAGGAAAATTAAAGTGCATCCATTACTATCACAATATGTTGAAGATTTGGCTGGAGAGTTCGATTATGTTGATGAACAGCTATCTAAAAAATTTGAGTACTTCTGTAATTATGTGATTTTATCTAAATATTTTTAGGTAGATTTAACCCAGTGGATATTACAACTCAAGAGGATGATGCGTCCTTAGACGGCATCGCATTTATAATAGATGGCGAATTAATTATTACTCCTGATGATGCAGAGAGTGCATTTTCAACACACAAGACGTCATTACAAGTTGACATAATTATTACCCAGATTAAATCTGGTGAAAGTTTTTCTAAAGATGATATATCTAATTTTAATCTTGGATTGTCGGATTTTTTTAGCTTAGAGCCAAGGTTACCAAATGGAATATATAATAGTCAAGCAATAGACATAATGAAGATTATTATCGCAAATGTTAGAAAAATAAGAAATAAAACTCCAGATTTAAAAGTTTTTCACTGTACAAGTGGTAGTTATAATAAAGAAAGAGAAATTGAAGCTAGTTTTGAAATATTGAAGAAAACATGTGTGAATTTTGATTTATTTTTTGATGTCGAAGTTTTTCCAATAGGAAGAAAAGAACTGATGAATTTTTGGAGTGCTATCTCAGATAAAAATGAGGCTTCTATTCAATTGGTTGATTATATTGGAATTAATGAAATGCCAGGAATACCTCAATCATATATCTCTATTGTTAAAGCTAAAGAATTTATTAGTAAAATAGCAATGGATGATGATAAAAATATTAGAGAGGAAGTTTTTGATGAGAATGTCAGAGCTTTTCTAGGTGATGATAATAATGTAAATAAGGATATATCAAAAACTTTAAATAGTGAAAAATCTAAACAATTTGCAGTTTTGAATAATGGAGTAACAATTATAGCTCCAGAAATAACAATTCAATCAAATACTAAAGTTATGCACTTAACTAATTATCAGATAATTAATGGGTGCCAAACAACTAATACATTGTATGAAAACTTTGATAAATTAGATGATGGAATTGAATTAATAGTGAAATTTATAGAGTCACAAGATACAGATGTGGCCATCGAAATAGTAACAGCAACAAATAATCAATCTGCAATTGAAAATGAATCATTTTATGCATTAAAAGAAAAAGCCAAGATGATTCAAAAATATTTTGATCTAGAACGAGGTAGGGATGTACGAGAAGGACTTTATTTTGAAAGAAGAGAGAATGAGTATAGGAATAAAAATATTCAAACTACAAGAATTTATGATATTAAAGAATTGGCCAGATGTTTCATTTCTGCTTTTAAAATGAAGCCACATGATGCTTCTAGATATGTTAAAAAAGTCTTAAATACAAGTGATATAGTATTTAATGAAACGGATAATGAATATGCGTACTACTGCTCTGCATATATATGCTATAAGTATAATACATTAATTAATGGGCGTAAGCATGATGCTCAAAAATATAATAAATTACGCTGGCATATAGCAATGCTCTATCCATGGGTTGTAACAGGAAAAGTAGAAACTCCTGAACCATCGGCAAAAAAAATAACTAAATTTTGCGACAAGATTCTTGAAAGTTTTAAAACGGATAAATATATTAAAAATTTCAAAATCTGTCAGGAAATAATTGAAAGTATTGAAATGCCAACCGATGATCAAATTAAACGAGCTAGATATACTAATGAGTTAAAAGATGCGGCCATACAATATTTTTCAGTGAAAAAATAGCTATAGTAAAAAAATGTTACTATAAATAGTTAGCATTTTTCTTCGGCTCTCTAAATACAATGCATGATTATAAATTCCACGGATGGAATTTTTATCAACATGAGCTAATTGAAGCTCTATCCACGCACTATCAAAGCCTTTTTCATGCAAAATAGTGCTCATCATGTGTCGAAATCCGTGACCTGTCAGCCTACCTTTATAGCCAATTTTGGCGATGACCTTATTTATACTCGCATCACTGATTGGTTTTCGTGCATCATTACGCCCAGGGAAAAGTAGCGAATAGTTACCTGAAATGACTTTTAGCTTATCAAGGATCTCTAATACCTGTGGTGAGAGAGGAACTAAATGAGGGCGACGCTTTTTCATTCGTTCTTTAGGTATTTCCCAAAGTGCATTTTCAAAATCAAATTCTGACCATTTCGCGAATCTTAACTCAACAGTTCTAACACCTGCTAGCATTAATAGCTGAGTGGCATATTTCGTGATTTTACTGCCTTGATAGTTATTAAGTACCTTCACAAAATCAGTAATTTAACTTTCTTGCAAGAATGGGAAATGTTTGGTTTCAGGCTTATTCATTGCACCAGACAAATCAGGGGCAGGGTTATATTTTGCTCGGCCTGTAATGACAGCATATCTAAACACTTCGCCACAACGACGGCGAATTTTACTTGCTTGCTCTAATGCCCCACGTTTTTCTATCTTCTGCAATACGGCAAGTAATTCTAATGGCGCTAATTGGTCAATAGGTCAACTACCAATGAAAGGAAAAACATCATTTTCAAAACAACGCAATATTTCGCTCGCATAGCCTTTTGACCATGTAGAGCATTTTGATGCATGCCATTCCATTGCAACCGCTTTAAACGTATTTTCAGCAGCGTATTTTTGTGTGATCTTTTCCGATTTGCGTGCATCACTTGGGTCTATACCATCTGAAAACTGTTTTTTTGCTTCATCTCTTTTTCTTCTGGCATCGGCTAAAGAAATTTGTCCATGCACACCAAATGAAATCATTTTAGGCTTAGCTTTACGAATTTGGATATCAGTGAGCAGCATAATGTGTATAGTTTTTTTATCGAACCTAGACCTATACACAGTACTATTCACAGTACTATACACATGAGTACTTAGACCCCACTAGAAGTTACTAGATCTTCTTGGAAGTTAAAATAATTAATTTGTTGTTTTTATTTGAAAAATTGGAAGTACTTAGAAATGGTAATGGTGTCCCCTGCAGGAATCGAACCTGCAACTAGCCCTTAGGAGGGGCTCGTTATATCCATTTAACTAAGGGGACTTTTGGAGTCGTAATTACGATAGCGAAAGCATTTTACTGTTCAGGTCTAATTGAATCAAGTTGTTACGGACAAATAATCGAATTTATCTTCCATAAATATTTATTTGACTGTTTTTCATTCGAAAATAGGGTGATTATCATCTTTATGATTGAGTGGGCGCATTTCTATTTTGTACTAACTGTTCAATTTTCTTATAATAAGAATATTATTAAATGGCGTATAATTAGCCTTTAAGATAATCGAATAACTCAAAAGGATTAACATAATTCTTTTTTTCGCCTTACTATAAGCAAAGCAGTTATTACAGTGGAAAAGTACCGCAGTAGGACGGTACAGGGAATGGAGAAGTGTTATGAAGTTTCGCATGACGGGCGTTTTTCTGGCAGGGGTGTTAATTGCAGGTTGTGCAAGTAGCATTGATCCAGAAACACATGAACGTTCGGACCCATTAGAAGGGTTCAACCGAGCAATGTTTAATTTCAACTATAACGTCCTTGACCCTTATGTCTTGAGGCCAGTTGCTGTTGCTTGGAATGATTATGTCCCGATGCCTGCCCGCAATGGATTAACCAATTTTTTTGTTAACCTTGAAGAACCTGCAAGTATGTTAAATAGCTTTCTGCGTGGGGAAGTGACTCAAGGTTTCAAACATTTTAACCGCTTCTTCCTTAATACTGTCTTCGGTATGGGGGGGCTCATTGATGTGGCGACAATGGCAAACCCTCAATTAGCGAAAGAAGAGCCAAAACGTTTTGGTAATACCTTAGGCTATTACGATGTGGGCTATGGTCCTTATGTGGTGTTACCGGGGTATGGCAGTGCAACACCGAGGGAACAAGGGGGGGACTTAGTTGATGATTTATATCCAATGCTAAGCTATCTCACATTCTGGATGTCCGCGGGAAAATGGGCACTGGAAGGAATTGAAACCCGAGCAAGGCTATTAGATTCAGATGGATTATTGAAGAACTCTTCAGACCCGTACTTAATGATGCGAGAAGCCTATTTCCAACGTAATGACTTTTTATCAAGTGGTGGCGCGTTAAAAGCAACAGAAAACCCAAATGCAGCAGCGATTGAAGACCAGCTTGATTCGATAGATTAGTAAATTGAATTGTTTTGGAAGGTTTATCACTCTCTTGTATACGAATGATACTAGAGAGTGATAAATAAAAAGCTAATCATTGTCTCGCTTTCCTCGTTGAGAGACGGTGTCAATTAAGGCTATTACCCCTAATACACCAATAAAACCGACAGTAAACAGTGTTCCCATACAGCCTCCTAAGTTTTAGTCATTGTTGCCTCTTTTACATGCCTTCGCGGGCGTAGCCAATAATAGAATATAGCGTGATTAATACAGTTTGATGAAAAGCCATATATATTAGTGGATATCATCAGTATAAAATATGCTATTGGGTTGTGCTTGCAAATAAGAACATTCAGAGAATGAATGATAATCTAATGAAATCTAAAGCGATTTATCTTAAAAATGCGATAGTGTGTATTTTATAAAGAAATGATGAGGTGAACTCATGTTCTTAACATTTAATTTACATATGATACAGGTTAGGGTCAAGAAAATTTATGTTAAGTTTTGAAAATTAGTGGGATGGGGCAATTGACATTGATAATAGTACCAGGGAGAGAACTCCCTGATACTTAAAAATTCGATTAATTAGAACGTATAGTTGAAGTTTACACCGTATAACCAAGCAGAACCTTCAGACTTGAAATGATATGCTGGGAGGATACTTTCAGGAACATCTTCACTTAATCTTTCTTTAATATTTACTTTTTTACCGTGCATGTAAGAAATACCCACATCAACAGATGCATTTTCATTAAATGCATACGTTGTACCTGCACTTAACCAGTAACGGTCTTGGTCAGGGATAGAAATAGAACGGTAATCTGAACGTACAGGCGTTTGGTCGTAGGCAATACCGGTACGGAATGTCCAGTTATCATCATAAAAATAGGTGGTACCGAGTGCTAAACGCCAAGCATCTTTAAAGTGCTCAGGTTTATGGAATAACTGTTCGCCATCACTTTTTCTATAGGCGGTTAATTCTTTAAATTCACTCCAGCCAGTATAGGCAACGCTATAGTGTAAAGCCCACTTAGGAGCAACTTTATGGTACCCAGAGAACTCCCAAATATCTGGTAAATTAAGGTCTAACTTACCTTTGACTTTTTCACCCCCAGTACCATGTAACTGAGTTATTGATTTAGGTATGTCATTGGAATATTTGCCATCTTCAAACTTAACTTTAACTTTAGAACGATAGCTTAAACTTAAACGGTTATCATCATTGATTTCATACAAAATACCCGCATTCCAACCATAACCCCAGTCATCCCCTGTTAATTTAGCCATGGTAGTGCTGGCAGGAAATGCAGGAAGGTTCATTCCTGGAACCATAGGCGCTAAAGCTCCTAGATCTCCAGCATGACGAGTAATTTCAGCATCGGCATACACGGCATTCAAACCCAAACCAAAACTGAAATTATTATTTACGCGGTATGCACCACTTAGGTTCAGGTTAACAGTTTTTAGGTCTGTTTTACCACCGATAGGGCCTGCAGCATAATTTTTATTAAAATCAGTGGCTAAACCAAAGTTGGTGGTCATTGAAGTACCAACAGCCCACTTGTCATTAACTGGGAAGATAAAGTGAGCATTGGGTACTACAGCACTTGGCGCAATATCATTTGCTGTTGTATTACTACCAAGTAAAGAGCCTCCTTTACCTTTGATATCAACGCTTGGGTCAATATAAACGGCACCAACAGAAAGAGAAGGGCGATCAAACAACATCATGGCAGCAGGGTTTCGGCTTCCCTCACTTGCGTTGTCGCCCATTGCACCCGCTCCCGAAAACGCGCGTCCCAGTGCGGATGTAGAATATTCATTAAGCAAAAAACCAGCCGCGCCTGCGTTGGATGATACAATTGCCACTGCTATTGCTAAAGCTGATCTAGAAAACAGGTTTTTCTGGCTCATGACCAAAACTCTCTTATGTTTTATTTTGAATAAAGCGACTTCTATCGCAAGAAGCGCAGAATTGTAGGGTCCCTTGCCGTTATGACAAATCAGACCAGTTACTAGAGTATAGGTCTGACCACCTGATATGTT
Source organism: Providencia sp. M-27 (assembly GCF_011077905.1). NCBI lineage: Bacteria > Pseudomonadati > Pseudomonadota > Gammaproteobacteria > Enterobacterales > Morganellaceae > Providencia > Providencia sp. M-27. The sequence continues at coordinate 41,164 of NZ_JAALBT010000002.1, forward strand.
GCAAGCTTGTTTTGCAGTTATTGTGACTTTGTTTTCAAAAATGCGACATATTTAACAAAATGGCAACATTGACTGACGAATTGGGAGCAAAAAGTATACGAATACGGGGTAAGATCAAACTTATGTTTAATTATTAGCGATATATTTTGATACACACTAGTTTTTAGCACTTTTTCAGCGTTATGATAGCGACTTAACAGTTTGTTTATTTGGAGAGTAAAATGACTGATGCGATTAACCGTTGTAGCGCGGATGAAACCGCAGCCTGCTGCTGCGTAGATGTGGGAACAGTATTAGATAATAAAGACTGCACTGCCTCGTATCAGCATGTATTCGCTACACAAAATGAAGCGGAAACTATGTTGAAAACACTCACAGAGAAAGCAAAATCTGTTGAGTCAGACCCTTGTGCGATAACCCATTCTATTAAGCCTGTAGAGGGTGGCGTTGAGCTTACGGCAGAGTTTAGTTTTAGCTGTGAAGCAGAAAGTTTGATTTTTCAATTAGGCCTTCGTTAATCAAACGATTGAATTTGCTCTGATTTGCCTTTTATCACTAAAACGATGGCGTGATTAACGCTCAGTGATAAAAGGCTTCCTTATTTCCCTCCTGTTTTCCTCTGCTGCAATTTGTTGGGTTTTTACTCTAAGTTGCGTACCTGCTCGCATTTTTTATCAATACCCATTGATAATTGTGAATTTTATGTTAACAATTGTTACAGGTCAGACCTCTTTGTCCGCTTAGAGAGCTAATTAACTATAATTTTCATTTTTGCTTTAGCAGGAGCGACCATGAATCAACATCTCAACCATGGTGAAAATACAGATAAAACAAATGAAAGGATCGCCATTGTCAGTGGTCTACGCTTACCTTTTGCAAAGCAATCTACGGCATACGCAGGAATTCCAGCAGTCGATCTAGGTAAAGCCGTAGTTGCTGAATTATTAGCCCGTAATGATTTAGATAGAAACCTGATTGAGCAACTGGTATTTGGGCAAGTGGTGCAAATGCCAGAAGCACCGAATATTGCGAGGGAAATTGTTCTTGGTACAGGGATGAGTGTCTCAACAGATGCCTATAGTGTATCAAGAGCCTGTGCGACAAGTTTTCAAGCAATTGTTAACGTTGCTCAAAGTATGAGGGTAGGCGATATTTCTATCGGTATTGCTGGCGGGGCAGATTCATCTTCTGTGCTTCCTATTGGCGTATCAAAAAAATTGGCCGAGACGTTATTAGCATTAAGCAAAGCAAAGTCTGTTGGGCAAAAATTATCATTGTTAGCGAAATTACGTTTGAGGGATTTAGCGCCAGTTGCACCCGGTGTTGCGGAATATTCTACAGGGCTGCGTATGGGAGATACCGCGGAGCAAATGGCGAAAAGTTATCAAATTAGCCGAGCCCAGCAAGATGAGCTTGCTCATCGCTCGCATATGTTAGCGACAAAAGCGTGGGAAAATGGCGCTTTAAATGATGAAGTTATGACCGCATATATGCCGCCCTTTAAGCAAGCTTTTTCCCAAGATAACAATGTGCGTACAAACTCAGTATTATCATCCTATGCGAAATTAAAACCCGCCTTTGACCGTAAGCACGGTAGTGTTACCGCTGCGAACAGCACACCGTTGACCGATGGTGCCGCTGCGGTGTTGATGATGACCGAGTCCCGAGCAAAATCGCTGGGTTATACACCGTTAGGCTATATTCGAAGTTATGCGTTTTCAGCGATAGACGTATGGGAAGATATGCTTTTGGGGCCTTCTTATGCCACTCCGCTTGCTTTGAAACGAGCGGGGTTATCGCTGCAAGATTTATCCCTGATTGATATGCATGAAGCCTTTGCTGCGCAAACACTCGCTAATTTACAAATGTTTGGTAGCCGTAAATTCGCTCAAGAAAAATTAGGAATAGATAACGCAATTGGCGAAGTGGATATGGATAAATTTAATGTCTTAGGGGGCTCTATCGCTTATGGGCACCCATTTGCAGCCACAGGCGCACGAATGGTGACTCAAACCCTAAATGAATTGCGCAGACGGGGTGGTGGTTTTGGTTTAACAACAGCTTGTGCTGCGGGTGGTTTAGGTGCAGCTATGATCTTAGAGGTGGAATAATGGCTCAAAATTCTGCTATAGAAGTTGCAATAGAAAAAACACAACAGGCTTTTCGCTTAGAAATTCATGATGAAAACGTTGGGGTCATCTTCATTGATGTACCGAATGAAAAAGTGAATACATTAAAAGCGGAATTTGCGGAGCAATTCCTTGCAGTTTTACAGCAAGCGCAGTCTACCTCTGGTTTGAAAGGCTTAGTTATCACCTCAGGGAAAAAAGACAGTTTTATTGCAGGCGCAGACATTAGCATGATAGCTGGCTGTGAAAATAAAGCTCAAGCCAGTGAGTTGTCAAAAGCAGGTCATGCACTATTTGATAAAATCGATAATTACCCATTGCCTATTATTGCCGCAATACATGGTGCGTGTTTAGGCGGCGGGCTAGAGCTTGCCTTGGCATGTCATGCGAGGGTTTGTTCTAATGATGATAAAACGAAGTTAGGCTTGCCTGAAGTACAATTGGGGTTATTACCTGGCTCTGGAGGAACGCAGCGTTTACCTCGGTTGATTGGTATTCCACATGCATTGGATTTAATGCTGACAGGCCGCCAGCTAAAAGCGAAACAGGCGCTGAAAATAGGGTTAGTTGATGATGTAGTTCCTGAGTCTATTTTACTCGACGTTGCAGTTAAAATGGTGAAAAAAGGGGGCGTTCAGCGTCCTGCTATCCATTGGCAGCAGCGCTTATTAAGCAGCAAATTATTACGCAATAAAGTGTTCGATAGCGCCAAACAAAAAGCACTCAGCAAAACCAAAGGCCATTACCCAGCCCCTGAAAAAATTATTCATGTTGTGAAAACAGGAATGAATAAAGGGTTGCAAGCCGGTTATGCAGAAGAAGCGAAAGCCTTCGGTGAGCTTGTGATGACACCAGAGTCTGCTGCATTACGTAATTTATTTTTTGCAGTTACCGCGTTAAAAAATGAAACGGGGGCGCAAGCTGCACCCTTGAAAATTAACCAAGTTGGTGTGCTTGGCGGTGGGTTGATGGGCGGCGGAATTGCTTATGTCACCGCTTTTCAAGGTAAATTACCCGTTCGTATTAAAGATATTTCAGACAAAGGTGTCACCCAAGCCCTGCGTTATAGCTGGGACCTACTGACTCAGCGAGTTATCAAACGGCGGTTACTAGCCCGGGAACGAGCAGCCGTTATGGCTAAGGTATCAGGCACATTAAGTTATCAAGGACTGGAAAACGCTAATGTTATCATTGAAGCGGTATTTGAAGATTTAGCATTAAAACAAAAAATGGTTGCTGAAGTTGAAAAGATGTCGAAACAACAAGCTATTTTTGCTTCTAATACATCATCCTTACCTATTCACCAAATTGCACAGAATGCGACGCATCCTGAAAAAGTCATCGGCTTACACTACTTTAGCCCAGTCGATAAAATGCCTTTGGTTGAAGTAATCCCTCATCAACACACAGACGAAACAACGATTGCAACCGTTGTTGCTCTAGCAAAACGCCAAGGCAAAACAGCAATTGTCGTGGGGGATGATGCCGGTTTCTATGTAAATCGCATTTTAGCCCCATTCTTATGTGAAGCTGCCCAATGCCTTGTTGAAGGTGAGTCAATAGAGCATATTGACCGTGCTTTAGTCGAATTTGGCTTTCCTGTCGGGCCTTTTAATCTATTAGACGAAGTCGGTATTGATGTAGGGACTAAAATTTTACCGATTTTAGTTGAGCGTTTTGGTGAGCGTTTCAAAGCCCCTGATTTACTCGACAAAGTCGTTAAAGACGACCGTAAAGGTAAGAAAAATGGCAAAGGTTTTTACGAATATGGTCACCACACTAATAAGTTGTGGTTTTGGAAAAAAGCCAGTAAGCGTCAAGTCGATAAAACCATTTATTCACTGATTGGTGTAGTTCCCAACGATACATTGACTAAAGCGGATATTGCACAGCGGTGCGTTATGATGATGCTTAACGAGGCTGCCCGTTGCCTTGATGAAAAGATTATTAAAAGTGCACGTGATGGGGATGTCGGGGCGGTATTTGGTATCGGTTTCCCACCTTTCTTTGGTGGCCCATTCAGGTATATGGATAGCCTGGGGATTGCAAAAACCGTGGAAACCCTGAATAACCTCGCTATGAAATATGGTGATAAATTCCAGCCTTGTGAATTGCTATGTAACATGGCAGAAAATAATCGAACCTTTTTTTCTGCAAATGCAGAAGATGGGGTTAATGCAACAAAATCAAGTAACGAACAGTAATAGCATCAACAATCATGGCATAGCAGGGTAGCTTGTTAGCCAATGGTTGTTTGATTCAATAAAACCAGTCAAGGCCTGATACCAAATATATCCTTGGTTATCAGGCTTTTTTAAGCCAAGTTCGTACAGTTAGAATAACTAATTATATTATCTTTAACTGATTGATAATAAATACCAAAATTTAGCTCGCAATATAGCCTGCTAAAGAAACATGCATAAAAATTTACTCAAATCATTTTCTTTGTTGGTCATTTCATGCAGAATCACATTTCACCCCAACTGATGGTTACTTTTACAACAATTATCTTAACAACAAAAGAATAGCCACCTTAATAAGGTAGGTTACTCAGATGGTGGATTATGCAAGTTTACATTATGCGTCACGGTGATGCAGCGATACAAGCGCCTAGCGATGCTGAGCGCCCATTGACTCAAAAGGGAAAAGACGACTCAGTATTAATGGCTCAATGGTTACAGAACCAAGGTATTAAGATTGATTCGGTGTTAGTGAGCCCCTATCTAAGAGCCGAACAAACTAGGCAGGTTGTGAGTCAGCACCTCGATTTACCCGTAAAGGCGGAGGTTTTAGGGCAATTAACGCCAGGAGGGAATGCCGCATTTGTGGCTGACCATATTCGAGATCTTGCTGTGCTAGGCGCTAATGCGATATTAGTTGTATCTCATTTACCGCTGGTGGGGTATTTAGTGTCGGAGCTATGTCCACATAAAGAACCTCCGATGTTCACCACATCAACAGTTGCATGTGTTGATATTGATGTGGCCCATCAGAAAAGTCATTTAGAATGGATGCTGAGTCCATCACAACTATTATTTGCGAAATAATACAGAACGGATGAGCGCTTAACGGCGAGCGCTCTCCGCGGTTTCAATGAGTAGTAATAATGCTGCATTACCCCCCCATTCTTTAGGTGCTTGGTGAAAAGCAATAATATCAGGGTGTTGGGCAAGCCATAGCGGTGTTTGTTGCTTTAAAACATGCTTACCATGGCCGTGCATAATACAGGTACAATAGACATTTTCACGCTTACAGGCCGCAATAAGCGCGCCAATTTCTTGCTTTGCTTCCATTTGTGTTAAGCCATGTAAATCCAAAAACAACTCAGGAACGTAGTCACCCCGACGAAGTTTTTTTAATTCATAAGGGTTAGCGTCGGGCCTTAAATAACGCGTTGGGCCTTCATTTTCAAGTTGCGGTTGAAATTCATCTGAAAAATAAAAAGAGGCGTCAACCTGTTCTTGCATGACTTTTTTATTTGATGGTTGTGTCACCTTGGCACGAACAGGTGCGGGCAGGACTTGGTCCTGATGGATTTTCTTTGCTCCATTAATGGCTTCTTTGAAAAGACGGATCTCTTCATCTTCTAGACCAAATTTTTTCTTCATAATTTTAATAATATATTTTTTGTGATTAATTTTTCTGATTGCTAGTGTAACTCATTTTTAATGAATGGTGATAATCGTAGATTGTTCGCGCTAAGTAACATATTTATAACCTTTTTACAGGTAAGCATTGACAAAAGGGGACTTGCTAGTCTAATTGTATATACATATCTATACTATTTATTAATACAATGATTAAAACTGAATTCAATAACAATAGGAAAAACGATGGTATTCAAAACACACTCTCAAGATATCGTTTGGCGTAATGGCCGTATTGCCACTATGGATCCAGAACTATCAGTCCCTTATGGGCTTGTTGAACACCATGATTTAGTTGTCCGTGATAATAAAATAGTTGCAATTGTTCCTACTCAGGAAATTGAATTAAATGACTGCCAGGTTATTGATGTAAAGGGTAAATTAATAACCCCAGGATTAATCGATTGCCATACACATTTAGTTTTTGGTGGTGACCGAGCTTCTGAATGGGAACAGCGAATGAATGGGGTCTCTTATGAAACTATTAGTTCTCAAGGTGGTGGAATTAATTCTACTGTGCGTGAAACCCGTAAGATGAGCGAGAACGAGTTATTTGAACGCGCTAAGCCAAGGCTCGAAGCATTAATTCGAGAAGGTGTGACAAGTATAGAAATGAAATCAGGTTATGGGCTTGATTATGAAAATGAAGAAAAACAGTTACAAGTCGCAAAACGGTTATCTGCACAATATCCTATTTCAGTCAGTTCAACCTTGCTCTCCGCTCACACCGTTCCCGTTGAATATAAAGATAAACCTGATGAATACATTGATTTGATTTGCCAAAAAATCATGCCTAGACTATGGGAAAAAGGCTTGTTTGAAGCAGTCGATGTTTTCTGTGAAAGCGTGGGTTTTTCCCTTGCTCAAAGCGAAAAGTTATTTGCAGCGGCGCAGAAATTAGGCATTCCTGTGAAAGGGCATATGGAGCAGTTATCAAATCTAGGTGGGAGCGAATTAGTTGCCCGATACAAAGGGTTATCGGTTGACCACATTGAATATTTAGATTTAGAAGGGGTTAAAGCACTTAAAGCGAGCGGAACAGTCGCGGTCTTGCTACCGGGGGCATTTTATTTTCTGAGGGAAACCAAATTACCGCCAATTGAGCTGTTGAGGGAACACAACGTTCCTATGGCGGTTTCAACGGATTTTAACCCGGGCACCAGTCCTTTTGCCTCGTTACGTATTATTATGAATATGGCGGCCGTCTTATTTAAGCTGACACCGGAGGAGATATGGGCAGGTGTGACACGTCACGCTGCGAAGGCGTTAGGCCGTGAAAGTAGCCATGGGCAATTAAAAACGGGCTTTGTTGCTGATTTTGTTGTGTGGAACGCGCAAGAGCCAGTCGAAATGATTTATGAGCAGGGGAGTAACCCATTGTTCATTCGAGTCCATGAAGGCAAAATTACCCATCGAAACGGGTGATATATGTGACTCGCAGTTCTAGCTACGAAAATAATAATAATTAATAGCGGTAAATAATGTTGTTTGCCGCAATTTGCCCTAAATATTTTCTGTTTTTTGTTTGTTTCTATTAAAATTACATCGTTTAATTATGTGAATGCTTAATAATTAAGCATGATGTTTTTATTCGCGACTGTCAGGATAAAAAATGTCCGATAGCACTAAGGTCGTGTTGTATGCTATTCAATGAATAGCATATTAATACTTAAGATTTTAATCATTAAATTGGAAATGACTGTGACAGCCGATAAAAAGGATAAGCAGGGGGTACCGCTCCCGCTATATTTGCAAGTAAAACAATCGATTATTGAAAAAATCCACACCGCAGAGTGGCAGGCAAATGACCGTATTCCATCTGAGGCTGAGTTAGTTACACAGTTTCAATGTAGTCGAATGACGGCAAACCGAGCACTACGTGAATTAACCGCAGAAGGGTTATTGGTTCGCTTGCAAGGTGTTGGAACGTTCGTGGCTGAACCAAAGGGGCAATCTGCGCTATTTGAAATCCACAGTATTGAAGCGGAAATACTGGCGAGAAACCATAAGTACAGCTGCAGGATAATTAAACTCGAAGAAATACAAGCGTCACCCGCGCTCGCAAATGAGTTAAATATTAGCCCAGATACCGTGATATTTCATTCTATTATTGTACATTTAGAAAATGATGTCCCTGTACAAATTGAAGACAGATATGTCAATGCGTTAGCAGCGCCTGATTATTTACAGCAAAACTTTTTATCGATTACCCCCCATGATTATTTGTCCCAAGTCGCCCCTTTAACACAAGGGGAGCATATTGTTGAGGCCGTAGAAGCTGATGAGCGCTCAGCGAGGTTATTGCAAATTACCACAGGCGCATCTTGTTTGTTAATTACAAGGCGTACTTGGTCCCAGTCTTTCACTGTGACAAGTACCAAACTATTGTTTCCTGGTCACCGCTATAAGCTTAAAGGTAGTTTCACGTCATAAGTTCTTTCACCACGTAAAAATATGGGCGGAATGATATACAACCTATTTTCCGCTTATCGTATCGAGTTATTCTCTTCCATACCTATTTTGTGTGAATTTATTGTAAATCAAATGTGATCTGGTAGGCATATTTAGAATAAAGAAAACACACCAAAATATCAGCCTTGTTTTTTATCTAATTGTTTTATTTGTATAAAAACATTTTCATATCACATTTTTTTAATCTTTATGTTAAAAAATTAATTGATCGTACATGTATATACAACTATATCTATAAGAACAATAAAAGGTAGCTAATGGACAGATAAGAGAGGGTATACAAGTGACAGCACTGAATAATAAATATCGAAATATCGAAATTAGGGCACCGCGGGGGAATACCTTAAGTGCCAAAAGTTGGCTCACTGAAGCTCCATTACGTATGTTAATGAATAACCTTGACCCAGATGTTGCAGAAAACCCTCATGAATTAGTGGTTTATGGTGGTATTGGGCGCGCGGCACGGAATTGGCAATGCTATGACCAAATTGTTGAGTCCCTGAAACAACTCGAGAGCGATGAAACACTGCTGGTTCAGTCAGGTAAGCCTGTCGGTGTTTTTAAAACCCATGCAAATGCCCCACGTGTTTTAATCGCTAACTCAAATCTCGTGCCACATTGGGCCAACTGGGAACATTTCAATGAGTTGGATGCGAAAGGCCTCGCCATGTATGGCCAAATGACGGCAGGTAGCTGGATTTATATCGGCAGCCAAGGCATTGTTCAAGGAACCTATGAAACCTTTGTGGAAGCCGCTCGTCAGCACTTTAACGGTGATTTAACTGGGCGCTGGGTACTTACCGCGGGTTTAGGTGGCATGGGGGGCGCACAACCTCTAGCCGCGACACTGGCAGGTGCTTGCTCATTGAATATTGAGTGCCAACAAAGCCGTATCGATTTCCGTTTAAGAACCCATTATGTGGATGAACAAGCGGTCGATCTTGATGATGCTCTAGCGCGTCTCAAAAAATACACATCGGAAGGCAAAGCCATTTCTATCGCACTGTGTGCTAATGCCGCTGAAGTTCTTCCTGAGCTCGTCAAACGCGGTGTTAAACCGGATATGGTGACCGACCAGACAAGTGCCCATGACCCGCTAAATGGTTATTTGCCAATTGGGATGAGCTGGGAAGAGTACCGTGAACGCAGTGTTCAAGACCCGCAAGCGACTGCATTGGCTGCAAAAAAATCCATGGCGGAACACGTTAAAGCGATGCTGGCGTTCAAACAGCAGGGCATTCCAACGTTTGATTATGGGAACAATATCCGCCAAATGGCGTTGGAAATGGGCGTAGAGAATGCGTTTGATTTCCCTGGTTTTGTGCCTGCTTATATTCGCCCACTATTTTGCCGCGGTGTTGGCCCATTCCGTTGGGTCGCGTTATCAGGGGATCCTGAAGATATCTATAAAACCGATGCGAAAGTGAAAGAACTTCTACCGGATGATAAGCACTTGCATCGTTGGTTGGATATGGCGCGTGAACGTATCAGCTTTCAAGGTTTGCCAGCGCGTATCTGTTGGGTAGGGCTTGGGGACCGCGCTAAATTAGGTTTAGCATTCAATGAGATGGTCAGAAACGGTGAGGTTTCGGCTCCAATTGTTATCGGCCGTGACCACCTAGATTCAGGCTCAGTGGCCAGCCCAAACCGGGAAACAGAGTCGATGAAAGATGGCTCTGATGCCGTGTCAGACTGGCCGTTACTCAATGCGTTATTAAATACAGCCAGTGGTGCGACGTGGGTATCCTTACATCACGGTGGTGGCGTCGGTATGGGCTTCTCTCAGCACTCTGGGGTTGTGATTGTCTGTGATGGAACGGATGAAGCCGCAGAGCGTATTGCTCGAGTGCTACACAATGACCCAGCTACAGGCGTCATGCGCCACGCAGATGCAGGGTATGACATCGCGATTGCTTGTGCGCAAGAAAAAAATCTTAATTTACCAATGATTAAAACACGTTAAGGAGTGCCATTAATGACTAAGTTAACTATTCACCCAGGAAAAATGACACTCGAAGACCTGCGTATTGTTTTCCAACAAGCGGTAACAGTGACATTGGATAAACGCGCTCATGCGGCTATTGAAAAAAGTGTTGCAACGGTCAATAAAATTATTGAAGAAGATAGAACCGCTTACGGTATCAATACGGGGTTTGGTTTACTTGCCAATACCCGCATCGCGACTAAAGATTTGCAATCATTACAACGCTCTATTGTGATGTCTCATGCTGCGGGTGTTGGCGAGCCGTTAGATGATGACCTCGTGCGTTTAATCATGGTGCTCAAAATTAATAGTTTAGCTCGCGGTTTCTCTGGTATCCGTCTCGAAGTCATTAATGCTTTAATTGCATTAGTGAATGCGCAAGTTTATCCATTTATTCCTGCGAAGGGCTCTGTAGGGGCTTCTGGTGACTTAGCACCATTGGCGCATATGAGTTTAATTCTGCTAGGAGAAGGAAAGGCGCGTTATGAAGGCAAGTGGATCTCAGCGAAAAAAGCGTTAGAAAAAGCTGGGTTAGCGCCACTAAAATTGGAAGCTAAAGAGGGGCTAGCGTTATTAAACGGCACGCAAACATCCACGGCCTTTGCATTGAAAGGGTTATTTGAAGCAGAAAAATTGCTGCTATCTGGCATTGTTTGTGGTGCGCTTAGTGTTGAAGCCACATTGGGCTCCCGTAAACCGTTCGATGCACGAGTGCAAGAAGTTCGAGGGCAAAAAGGGCAAATCGATGTTGCGGCGATGTTCCGTGATATTTTGTCACCGACGAGTGAATTGGCGAAGTCCCATGAAAACTGCGTGAAAGTGCAAGACCCTTATTCACTACGTTGTCAGCCACAAGTCATGGGGGCTTGTTTAACCCAAATTCGCCAAGCAGCCGAAGTGATATTAATTGAATCTAATGCGGTGTCAGATAACCCGTTAGTCTTTACCGATAATGGCGATATTATTTCGGGCGGTAACTTCCATGCCGAACCTGTTGCGATGGCAGCCGATAATATTGCACTTGCATTAGCAGAAATTGGCGCGTTATCCGAACGTCGCATTGCATTATTGATGGATACCCACATGTCGCAGTTGCCACCTTTCTTAGTGAATAATGGCGGCGTCAATTCAGGCTTTATGATAGCCCAAGTGACCGCGGCTGCATTAGCCAGTGAAAACAAAGCATTAGCACACCCTTCGAGTGTTGATAGCCTACCTACATCCGCTAACCAAGAAGACCACGTATCGATGGCGCCTGCAGCAGGTCGTCGATTATGGGAAATGGCAAAGAATGTCACAGGTATTTTAGCCATTGAATGGCTTTCTGCGTGTCAGGGAATGGATTTCCGTGAAGGTTTGACGTCGAGCGAAACCTTGGAAAAAGCACGTAAAACGTTGCGTGACCAAGTGACTTACTATGATAAAGACCGTTATTTTGCCCCTGATATTGAAGCGGCAATTGATTTAATTAACCAATATAAACTGTCTGCGCTCTTCAAGGCTGGCGTAGTCTTCCCTAACTAACATATCAAGCAAATAAAAGGTGGCCGGCAAAGTATCGGCTACCTGAAGTATTTATCTGCACGACAATAAAATAATACGAAGGATAAATCATGCAAAGCACATCACAACTTGCGCGAGGGCTTTCTGCGCGCCACATTCGATTTATGGCTTTAGGTTCTGCGATTGGTACAGGTTTATTTTATGGTTCAGCGAAAGCAATAGAAACCGCTGGGCCTGCGGTATTACTCGCCTATATTATCGGCGGCGCCGCAGTATTTATGGTTATGAGAGCGCTGGGTGAAATGGCGGTTCATCGGCCACTTGCGGGGTCGTTCTCACAGTATGCCAGCCATTATTTAGGGGCTAGAGCGGGTTTTTTTGCGGGATGGACCTATGTTTTTGAAATGCTCATCGTTTGTTTGGCGGACGTGACGGCATTTGGTGTTTATATGAAACTGTGGTTTCCAGAGGTAGCACAGTGGATTTGGGTGTTAAGCATTATTTTCTTTATTGGCGCGATAAACCTATGTCACGTGAAAACCTTCGGTGAAATGGAGTTTTGGCTGTCAATCATTAAAGTTATTGCGATTATTGCGATGATTGTCGGTGGTGCAGCCATCATGATGTTTGGTTTTGGCCAAGCAGCAGACCATGCGGTTGGGGTATCAAACTTATTTATTCACGATGGGTTTATGCCAAATGGTATTGGTGGGGTGATTGCATCCTTTGCTGTCGTGATGTTTGCTTTCGGGGGAATTGAAGTTATTGGTATTACCGCGAGTGAAGCGAAAAACCCTGAAACGACTATCCCAAGAGCGATTAATGCAGTACCAATTCGCATCTTACTGTTTTATGTCCTAACGTTATTTGTCTTGATGTGCATTTACCCGTGGAACCAAATTGGGCAGCAAGGTAGCCCATTTGTGCAAATTTTCGATAGCTTAGGTATTCAATCTGCGGCGAATATCTTAAATGTTGTGGTGATCACGGCGGCAATTTCGGCGATTAACAGCGATATCTTTGGTGCAGGGCGTATGATGTATGGCATGGCACATGAAGGGCAAGCGCCAAGAGCCTTTACCAAGCTGACAAAAAATGGTGTGCCTTGGATGACGGTATTAGTGATGGTCGCTGTGTTGTTAGTCGGTGTGGTATTGAACTATGTCATCCCTGATGATGTATTTGTGGTAATTGCGTCAATTGCGACATTTGCCACCATTTGGGTATGGTTAATGATTTTGCTGTCACAGTTTGCAATGCGTAAAAAAATGTCGCCAGAAGAAATTAGCCAATTAAAATTCCCTGTGCCTATGTGGCCTGTGGCACCTATTTTAGCCATCGCATTTATGGTATTTGTTTTTGGTGTCTTGGGGTATTTTGAATCAACACGAATTGCACTCTATGTAGGCATTGTTTGGTTAGTATTACTGACTATCGCCTACGCACTTTGGGTAAAAAAACCTGAGAAAGAGGCGGAAATCGTACTGCAAAACGAAAGCTAATATCGTTGCTTCCTTGCTGAACTTGTTATTTTCTTCACGCCCTTTAGCTAAATAAAGGGCGTTTTTACGTCAAAACATGCATTAATAAGCGCGATGAGCAGATCCCCTTGGCAAATTTTATTGCATTAATCTGCTGATTTGTCTTTCACTTCGTGGCAAACTTTAACTATTCATATATTCCCTTTCAAAATACAGGCTGGAGAACCCCTTCTTGGAAAAGATTTTCGTTGATGAAGCCGTTGCAGAACTTCATACCATTCAAGATATTTTACGTTGGACGATGAGCCGCTTTAATGCAGCCAATGTGTACTATGGTCACGGTACAGATAACCCATGGGATGAGGCGCTACAATTGGTGTTACCAACACTTTACCTGCCTCTAGACCTGCCCGATGAGCTGTTAACCTCACGCCTAACACCAACAGAACGCCACCGCATTATTGAGCGTGTTTTACGCCGCATTAATGAGCGTATTCCGGTTGCATACCTGACTAATCGTTCATGGTTTTGTGGTCATGAGTTTTATGTTGATGAGCGAGTGCTTATCCCACGCTCGCCAATTGGTGAATTAATCAATAACCATTTTGTTGGTTTAGTGGCGGATGAACCACAAACTATTCTTGATTTATGTACCGGAAGTGGTTGTATTGCGATTGCTTGTGCGTATGAGTTCCCTGATGCAGAAGTCGATGCGGTTGATATTTCAAGTGATGTGCTGGCGGTGGCTGAGCAAAATATTGCCAATCATGGTTTAGAACACCGGGTGATACCGATCCGCTCTGACTTATTCCGCGATATGCCAGAGGTTAAATATGACCTGATCGTGACGAACCCACCGTATGTTGATGCGGAAGATATGGATGACTTACCGGAAGAGTTTCGTGTCGAGCCTGAATTAGCGCTAGCCGCTGGAAGTGATGGGTTGAAATTGGTGCGCCGTATTTTAGCCAATGCACCGCGTTTTCTGGCAGAAGAAGGCGTGTTAGTGTGCGAAGTGGGCAACAGCATGGTTCATCTGATTGAACAATATCCTGAAATTCCATTTATTTGGTTAGACTTTGAATATGGTGGTGACGGTGTGTTTATGTTAACGCGTGAACAACTTGTTGAGCACCACGCACATTTTGAGCTTTATATCGATTAATCAACAGTTGCGTGATGTTCCAAGATCATGTAATCAATAATAACGACACAACGATATAATAATTAACAACCAAAATTCTTAGTAAAACAAGAATGGCTTAGAATAGGATACTCCGATGGCAGGAAATTCAATTGGGCAACTTTTCCGCGTAACCACATTTGGTGAGTCACACGGGGTTGCATTAGGTTGCATCGTCGATGGGGTTCCCCCTGGCTTAGCACTGACAGAAGCAGATTTACAAAAAGATTTAGACCGTCGTCGTCCGGGGACATCTCGTTATACGACAGCGCGTCGGGAGCCTGACCAAGTCAAAATCTTATCTGGTGTGTTTAATGGTGTGACAACGGGCACGAGTATTGGTTTACTGATTGAAAATACCGACCAACGCTCGCAAGATTATGGCGCGATTAAAGACGTTTTTAGGCCCGGTCATGCAGACTACACTTACGAACAAAAATATGGCCAGCGAGATTACCGTGGTGGTGGTCGCTCATCAGCACGTGAAACAGCCATGCGTGTTGCGGCAGGTGCGATTGCGAAAAAGTATTTACAAGAAAAGCTTGGTGTGCAAATTCATGGTTGTTTAACGCAAATGGGGTCAGTCGCTTGTGAAATTAAAGACTGGTCAATTGTCGAAGAAAACCCGTTTTTCTGTCCTGATCCAAGCAAGTTAGAAGCACTTGACGAATTATTGCGTGGTTTAAAGAAAGAAGGTGATTCGATTGGTGCTAAAATTACCGTCATTGCAGAGCATGTGCCTGCGGGCTTAGGTGAGCCGGTATTTGACCGTTTAGATGCCGACCTCGCTCATGCGTTGATGAGTATTAACGCGGTAAAAGGCGTGGAAATTGGGGATGGTTTCGGTGTTATTGCACTGAAAGGCAGTGAAAACCGTGATGAAATTACCCGTAATGGTTTCACCTCAAACCATGCAGGCGGCATTTTAGGCGGTATTAGCAGCAGCCAGCCTATTATTGCGCATATTGCGTTAAAACCGACATCCAGTATTACCGTTTCAGGTAAAACACTAAACCGTGATGGTGAAGAAGTTGAAATGATCACCAAAGGGCGTCATGACCCTTGTGTAGGCATTCGCGCAGTACCAATTGCGGAAGCGATGATGGCGATTGTTCTAATGGACCACTATTTACGTCATCGTGGCCAATGTGCGGATGTAACGCCAGCAATGGAACCGTTTGAATAACCGTTTTACTGTGTTTATGTAGTGACAACTGAGCGGCCTATAAGGTCGCTTTGTTGATGATGAAGGTTCGGATGAAGCCTCCTAAAAATACCTCATCTAGGTTGTGATATCACCAAACCTGATTGGCGATATGTTCACATCAACATCATGATATTTCTTCTCTTTGGATAGTAAAATGGATTGGCTAACTGCCGTTGCACCTGAAGTTTATGCTTTACTCTTCTTTGTTGCGCTGTTTGCAGGGTTTATTGACTCCATCGCGGGTGGTGGTGGGCTATTAACAATCCCAGCCCTGTTATCTGTGGGAATAACTCCAGTTGAAGCTTTAGCAACCAATAAGTTGCAAGCGGTTGGCGGTTCGTTTTCTTCAACGCTCTATTTTGTCAGGCGAAAAGCCATAGATTTACGAGAACAATTGTTTCCATTCATTATGACAATGATTGGTGCCATGTTAGGTGCGATTGTTATTCAAATGATTGATACTGCGTTCTTAAAACAACTGTTGCCCATTTTGGTGATTTGTGTCGGTTTATACTTTTTATTAACGCCGTCAATTGGTGTGCAAGACCGTCAACAACGTATCAGTATGCCATTTTTCGGGGTGGCAATTGGGATGACACTGGGTTTTTATGATGGTGCATTTGGTCCCGGAACTGGTTCATTTTTGGCATTGGGTTATGTTTTGTTGCTTGGCTATAACCTTGCTAAAGCCACTGCTCATGCGAAGTTACTTAATTTCGCCTCTAATTTTGGCTCTTTAGTGTTTTTTATTATCGGGGGTCATGTTCTTTGGGCATTAGGTTTTGTTATGCTAATTGGCCAAATGGTTGGCGCTCGTTTAGGTGCGCGCTTGGTATTAACCAAAGGACAGAAACTGATCAGGCCGATGATCGTGGTGATTTCGTTGCTGATGAGTATTAAATTACTCCATGATAGCCATGGTGACGTGATTAAAGCTTGGTTCCTCTCATTATTTTAAGATGATTTAAATTATTCATGAGTACACATAATTATCAGGATCTAATCAATATCTTTGATGAATGCTTTGGTGTGACATATAACACTAGACTGGTAAAAGGGGATGATGAACCCATTTATTTACCTGCAGATGAGGAAGTGCCTTATCACCGAATTGTGTTCGCACACGGCTTTTTCACCAGTGGATTACACGAAATCTCACATTGGTGTATCGCAGGGGAAGCAAGGCGCCAGCAAGTTGATTACGGCTATTGGTATTGCCCTGATGGGCGAGATGAAAAAACACAGTGTGAGTTTGAAGTGGTGGAAATCAAACCTCAAGCGCTAGACTGGCTGTTTTGTGTTGCTGTTGGCATTCCATTTAATGTCAGCTGTGACAACTTAGAAGGGGATTTTGAGCCTGATCGCATTGCGTTTATGCGCAAAGTTCATGCCCAAGTGATGCTTTATTTAGAAAATGGTATCCCTGAGCGCCCATTACGCTTTATTAATGCGTTACAATTGTTTTACAATACGCCACCTCTTTGTGCAGAAGCTTTTCCTTACCCGGAAGATATTTTTGCCTAATGAACACACAATATAGTAAGGATTAAGCATGCTTGCGGATTTAGAAACACGCATACTAACGAAAATTGATGATATGGTTGAACACGCGAGTGATGATGAACTCTTCGCTGGCGGCTATTTGCGTGGTCACTTAACCCTTGCTGTGGCTGAGCTGGAAGAAGAAAACGAAACCAGTTCTGAAGCATTATACCAACGTGTTGAAGTCAGTATTCAAAATGCCATCAAAGCTGGTGAATTGACACCACCAGACCAAGTACTGGTATTAGATATGTGGAAAAGCTTATTAAATAACGCAATTTAATTTATTGTGTTATGCATTATCTGTTGAGTTCTGCATGAAAAGCGGGGAAACCCGCTTTTTTGTTAGCTAAATTTTGTTGTGAGTACACATTATGGCGAATGTTCGTTTAGCAACCCCCCTTGATGCTAAATCCCTTCCTACGGTGGAAGCTTCCGCAGGGCAGGCGTTCACGAGTATCGAAAAATATCAATGGCTTGCTGAAGGTGATGGGCAAACAGAGCAAGACCACCTCGGTTTTATTTCTGAGCAATTAGAGTGGGTGGCTGTGAATGATTGTGATGAACCAATTGGTTTTATCAATGCTGAAAGTCACCATACTAGCCTGCATATTTGTGAAGTGTCTGTTTGCCAGCAATGGCAAGGACAGGGGCTGGGTAAGAAGCTGATTAAGCAGGTTCTTGATGCCGCTTTGGCACGCAAAATCACGGTAGTGACATTGACCACTTGCCGCGATGTGCCTTGGAATGCACCTTATTACCAACGCTTGGGTTTTAAAATTCTTGAAATTAATGAGCTAACCACCGAGTTACAGGCTATTTTACAGTCTGAGGTCGATGCAGGGTTTGCTGCTGAAGACCGCTGTGCAATGGCTATCTCATTAACTTAATGTATTAATATTAGTGTATTAATAAGGGAGTTTAATAGGGCGGCCTAATAATAATTTCCTTACCCAAAAACGGTTTGGGTTGAGTTCTGCAAGGGTTTCATCATCGAGCGGGAGTACTTGCCCAAAAATTTGAGCAGCCAGCAATTCCGCACAAAGTGGTGCAGTTGATAACCCTCTTGACCCCAACGCCCCAAAAATAAATAAATTTGGGTGCACAGGAGCGAGTCCAATAGGCTGTTTGTTGGCGATTTGAGTGGGTAAATCATGATAGAGTGCCAAATGTTTTTCGAAATCAGGCACATTGCCTAATAAAGGAAAATGGTCGCGAATAACACAACGAATACCTTGGCGTGAATGTTGCTGTGAAATATCGATGTCCCTAGGCCAAGTTACATCGGGTAGGTTATCAACCAGTTTCTGGCGGTTTCCTTGCTGTTCCTCTTCACTATAATCGAAATCAAGACGTTCACGTTGGTAGCTAGCGCCTAAGCAATGTTGTGTACCAGTGGCATCGGCTGGTGTTAAATACCCTTCAAAACACAAAACATTTTTCAGTTGTTGTAGGGTGTGATTGGTTGGAATATGGCTGACTTGCCCACGTACAGGCGAAATGGGTAAGTTAACGGTTTGAGCAAATTGGCGCAGCTTGTGCCCATTAGCAATGATGACAGTTGAGTGAACACGTGTTAGCTGTTTGTGTTGTGCAGTTTCAATTAATAACTGCCAATTTTGTTCCGTTTGTTTTAATTCAACGACATTATGTTCAAAACAGAAGGAGACTCCCTGCTGTTGCAAATATTGTTGTAAACTCTCACACAGTTGGGCAGGGCACAACCATCCTCCAGACGCGTAGTGAATACCATCATGGTTGACATCAACGCCGCAAATATCACTCAGTTGCTGACGATTTTTACCAATCGCAAAATCAGCAGGCCACTCGGTTTCTAACATTCCTGCTATTTTGTGAGCAATTTTGTCGTTATAAGCGAGTTGGCTTACGCCACACCACTGGCCTTCAAATGTGAGCCCTTGTTTTGCTAATTGGTGATAAAAGCGAGAGGCAAAGGGGAAAGCACTGACAAAAAAACGCTCAAGTGGGTCGTTATTACCGGTGAGTAAGGGGTAAATAGCCCCTTGGCGATTGCCGGAAGCGTTCTGTGCAACTTTGGCATCTTGGCAGTATAAGGTGACTTTAGCACCGCGGTTATGAAGAGCGTAGGCCACCGTTAAACTGGCAAGCCCGCCGCCAATGATAGCAACGTCAGTTGGGTTATCTGCTTTTCGTCTTGCAAACCAAGGCGTTGGGATATCAATTTCTTTTTCGGCTAATACGCCAGTTAACATTTCTCGCTTGTTGCCAAAGCCTTTAACCTTTTTAAGGGTGAAGCCAGCTTGCTGTAGGCCTCTTTTAACTGAACCTGCCACAGTAAATGTCGCAAAAGTCCCATTGAGGCGGGCTAACTTTGCCATGTTAGTGTACAGCTGTTCACTCCACATTTCGGGGTTTTTTGAGGGGGCGAAACCATCTAAAAACCATGCGTCTATCTTGTTGTTTAAGTTGTTTTTCAGTAAAGATATTTGCTCATTAACATCGCCAAACCATAAATCTAATATGATATGGCCATTTTCTAATATGATCCGCTGGTTGCCTGGTAGAGCTTGTGGCCAACTTTCACAAAGGGTTTGCGATAAGCCAGCAAGTTCAGGCCAACAGCGATGTGCAGCGATTAAATCTGTTTTTGTTAAAGGGTATTTTTCGAAGCTGATGAAATGTAATTGCTGTAATGCTGCATTGGGGTTTTCGGCTTTAAACTGATTAAAATATTGCCACAATGCTAGGAAATTCAAACCCGTACCAAACCCAGTTTCAGCAATGACACAGGTTGCAAAAGGGTGCGTCGCAAAGCGGCCAGGAAAATGATTCCCTTGCAAAAACACATATCGAGCTTCTTCTAAGCCATCTTGGTTAGAAAAATAGATATCTGCAAACTGTTCAGACATGGGAGTGCCTTCGTCATTCCAACTCAGGCGTGCGGTTTGTACAGCGTTCTTTTTCACGATATGCCTACACTTTTTATATAATCCCTAAATTTTACCGCTGATATCGGTGTAAGGCTACCGCAATAAAAAAGTCTTATCCGTGTAATAAAGAAAAAAATACAAATATTTACCCTGATCGGACTTGTTCAGCGTACAAGTGTAAGCTAAAGTGACATCCTGTAATCCCGCAATCATATAATTATAGTCATGAGGTAACGAATGAAGCGTGCAGTCATCACTGGTCTAGGTATTGTTTCCAGCCTTGGTAATAACCAGGAAGAAGTACTGGCTTCTCTGAAGGAAGGTCGTTCCGGGATCACTTTCTCAGAAGAATTCAAAGAGGCAGGGCTACGTAGCCATGTCTGGGGTAATGTCAAAAATTTAGACCCAAAAGACTTAATCGACCGTAAAATTTTCCGTTTTATGAGTGATTGCTCCGCCTATGCTTATTTATCGATGGAACAAGCGATTGCGGATTCAGGTTTAGCTGAAGAACAAGTTTCAAATTTACGCACAGGTATCGTTGTTGGCTCTGGTGGTGGTTCTCCACGTAACCAAGTAGCGGGTTCTGACGGTATGCGTGCTAAAGGTTTACGTGGTGTGGGTCCATATATGGTGACCCGTGCAATGGCATCGGGTATTTCTGCCTGTTTAGCGACTCCATTTAAAATCAAAGGCGTAAACTACTCAATCAGTTCTGCATGCTCAACATCAGCGCACTGTATCGGCCATGCAGTTGAATTAATTCAATTAGGCAAACAAGATGTGGTTTTCGCGGGTGGCGGTGAAGAGCTGAGCTGGGAAATGACCTGTGAGTTTGATGCGATGGGCGCATTGTCGACTAAATACAATGAAACGCCAGACAAAGCATCAAGAACTTACGATAAAGACCGTGATGGTTTCGTTATCGCAGGTGGTGGTGGTATCGTTGTTGTCGAGGAATTAGAACATGCGTTAGCGCGTGGTGCACATATCTACGCTGAAATTGTCGGCTATGGTGCGACCTCTGACGGTGCAGACATGGTTGCCCCATCAGGTGAAGGTGCGGTGCGTTGTATGCAAATGGCTATGCAGGGTGTTGATAAAATTGATTATATCAACACACACGGTACGTCAACACCAGTGGGTGACACCAAAGAGTTAGAAGCTATCCAAGAAGTGTTTGGTAGCCATTCTCCTGCAATTTCTGCAACGAAAGCAATGAGTGGCCACTCATTAGGTGCAGCGGGTGTACACGAAGCGATTTACAGCTTACTGATGTTAGAGCACGGCTTTATTGCACCAAGCATTAACGTCGAAAATTTAGACGAGAAAGCTGCTGGCTTGAATATCGTGACTAAACCAACGGAACAAGAGTTGGAAACCGTCATGTCTAACAGCTTTGGTTTCGGTGGAACTAACGCCACATTAGTGATGAGCAAATACAAAGCGTAATTTGTATTAGGCTAACGTATTAAATAAGCGAGAACTTCGGTTCTCGTTTTTTTTTCAATAAGTTATTGTTGGAGTATCACTTTATTAAATTATAGAAGTGATTAGCATGAGATACTCAATTCAACTTCTAAAAATAAATTGAATTGAGGCGTGTTAATATGAATATCAAACATTATTTCGTAATGTTAAGCAATAGCTCGACGAAGATGATTAAAGAGTATGAGAAAAGTAATAGCACTGAAATTAAAAAAAAGCTATTAAAGAAACATCTTTTAAAGGTGATGAATGTTTATAATGCACGTGGTTGGAATATTAAAGAAAAAGATAAATATAAGATAGATAAGGCAATTAATGTATTAGATAATATAATTCACAATGAGTTTCTTAAATCTTATTTAAATAAAAATGGTATTGCTAGTTCAGTGGAAATTAAATCTCATCATCTTCTTGACCGCATTTCACTACATTATGATTCGTCATGTCGTCAGTTAGGAAGAAAAGATATAGATTATATTTTTTTTGATGGGGTAGATCGAAATAATTTAATGTCTACTAATGTTAATATTGATTTTTCTAACTCAACATTATCTGGCGCGATAATAAAATATGATGGAAATAAAGCACTAGTTAGAGCTGATTTCTCTAATGCAAATCTGAATGATGTAAAGATTAAATTGCCCATTAAATTAGGTGTTGATTATGATTTCACGGGAGCCAAATTAAATAATACAGACATTGAAATAGGTATCCCTAGTGGAAATTTAAGTGAGGTAAACTTAGTGTCTTTATTTGGTGAGGACGGTAATTACATTAACAGTAGTGCTTTCAAATCAATACTAACAATTAATGATAAAAATATAAAATTAGGATTGTTGAGTGAACTAAATAAAGCTTATGAGTCAAATCGTAAATATTTTGAAAAGCATAAAAATGTGGAAGCTGAGTTTTTAAAGCAATATAACTATTTTAAACAAATGGTTGATTAAATAAAGCTTTGCCCCAAATTCACTGGGGCAAAGTTTTACAGAGATTGTATGAACACTTAATTATGATGAAACCGCGGAATGTTTACGTTTACGAATACGCTTTACAATCGGTGGTAGAATTAGCACTAATACCGCAAGTGTTAATAAACTTTGAGAAATCGTACTGCTCCAAAGAATATCGAAATTACCATTACTGATGGACAGTGAACGGCGTAAGTTTTGTTCTAACATTTCACCGAGTACAAACCCTAGAATTAATGGTGAAAGTGGGAAGTTCATTTTTCGTAGAATAAACCCAAATACACCTAGCCCCATCATGAGTAACAAATCAAACGTTGTACTATGAACGGCATATACCCCTACAGCAGAAATGCAAGCAATTGCAGGGACTAAAAACCATAATGGAACTGTTAGCATACGTGTGAATAGGCCAATTAATGGAATATTCATGATGAGCAGAACCACGTTAGCAATCAACAGAGCCGCAATTAACCCCCAAACAATATCAGGTTGCTCAGTAAACATCCCTGGGCCTGGGGTGATATTATAGAGCGTTAGCGCCCCCATCATTACCGCTGTGGTTCCTGAACCCGGCACACCAAGGGTTAACATTGGGATAAATGAGCCACATGCAGAGGCATTATTAGCCGCTTCTGGTGCGGCAACACCACGCACATCGCCATTACCAAAATCCCCTTTTTCACCACTAATTTTCTTTTCAGTCATGTAGGTGATAGCACTGGCGATGGTGGCACCGGCTCCCGGTAAAACGCCAACAAAGAAACCGATAAAAGAGGAGCGTAAAGCAGGGCCAGCACACGCTTTAGCTTCTTTGCGATTGAATAGCATTCGGCCTGTTTTGCGTATCAGCCCTTGACCTGTCGCGGTGCCTTCGAGCATCAATAAAATTTCGCTGACAGAGAACAAACCAATAACCACGACGATAAACTGTACGCCATCTGATAAATGTACGCTATCAAATGTAAAGCGATATTCCCCAGAGTTGGCATCCACTCCCACAGTGGCGAGTGATAAACCAATTAATGCAGCCAGTAGTGATTTAATTGGGTTTTGGCTCATCATGCTACCTAAGCAGGCAATGGCAAAAACCATTAAGGCGAAATATTCGGCAGGACCAAAGGCGAGTGACCATTGGGCAAGCAAAGGAGCGAATAGTATTATCCCTACAATTGCAATCGTTGAACCAATAAATGAGCTGACCGCGGAAATAGAAAGCGCAACGCCACCTTTTCCCTGTTTTGCCATAGGATAGCCATCTAGCGTGGTCATGATTGCTGCGGCATCGCCGGGGACATTAAGTAAGATTGATGATATGCGTCCTCCATATTCACAGCCTAAATAAACCGTGGCGAGTAAGATTAATGCAGACTCAGCCGGTAATTTAAGCGCAAAAGCCAACGGCAGTAAAATTGCCACGCCATTGATAGGGCCGAGGCCGGGAAGCATGCCCACGATTGTTCCGATAAAACAGCCAATTAAGGCGATCAAGATATTTTGAGGAACCAGAGCGACCTCAAAACCTTGCGATAGGTACATCCAAGTTTCCATGACTTCGCTCCTTAACTTAGCAGGCTGCCAATAGGCAAGGTAACATCTAGCCATTTATCAAAGGCATAGAACAAAAAGATACCTAAGACCGGGCCCGAAATAATCGCGGCAATAGGTGTCGCACCAAATAGCAGGGCGATACTGATGGTGACTAAACTGGTTGCAATTGG
Source organism: Providencia sp. M-27 (assembly GCF_011077905.1). NCBI lineage: Bacteria > Pseudomonadati > Pseudomonadota > Gammaproteobacteria > Enterobacterales > Morganellaceae > Providencia > Providencia sp. M-27. Next base: position 65,401 of record NZ_JAALBT010000002.1, read on the forward strand.
AAACCCTAACCATTCAAAAGCCCATGCATAGATAACAAGTGCAATGACTAATAAAACTAGACGACGTAATACATAGGGTTTTGGCCACTCAACGGCTTCTTGCTTGCCAAATAATAAGGCAAGAGCACAAAGGGCCATTAAGGAGAGTATGACAACCGGAAAAGGGCGGGGGCCCAGTGGTTCATAGGTAAACTCACTTTGGATCCCCCAACCAATATAAATTCCGATAGCACACAGTATTAGCCAAACTATGGCAAATATGCGTTGACTCATCGTTCGCTCCGTTATTTAGCTAAACCGAAAGCGCGGGCTTGTTCACGATACTGCTCAATTTCTTTTTTGACATAGCTATCGAGTTCTTGCCCGGTTAAGTTGTACTCAAATAAACCACGGAGTTCGCGTTGTTTTTTGAATTCGTCGGTTTGTTGCAGTTTTTGGAAGGCTTCAACCCATTGGTTATAATCGGCATCAGACACTTTGGGGCCCATATAGAAACCGCGAATGATTGGCCAGACAATGTCATACCCTTGTTCTTTTGCTGTAGGGATATCGGATAACCCATCACCAAGGCGTTTGTCTGCATAGACGGCAAGAATACGAATTTTACCTTCATTGATATATGGGGTCATTTCGCTGATATCCCCTGAAAGTACTTGAATATGGTTGCCCAGTAGCGCGGTTAAGGTTTCACCACCGCCCTCAAAAGCCACATAACGCATTTTGCGAGGGTCAATGTCTATCGCTTTTGCGAGTAAAGCGGTTTTCATCCAATCTTGGCTACCAATAGATCCTCCCGCACCAAACACGATGCTGTTAGGGTCTTTCTTGAAGGTATCCATTAAATCTTTAAGGTCTTTATAAGGGGAGTCTGCACGAACCGCAATCATGCCGTAGTCACTACCAACGCTGGCAAGCCAACGCACGTCATTTTCGTTATAGCGGCCAAATTTACCTTGTGCAAGGTTGAGTAATGAGCCTCCTGAGAACGCGACGATGGTGCCGGGTTCTGCAGGGCGCTGAGCAACAATAGCGTTATAAGCAACCGCGCCAATACCGCCAGGCATATAGGTCACTCGCATCGGTTTTTCAATTTCTTTGGTTTCAAGAAGAGACACTTGTACTAACTTACAAGTTAAATCAAAACCACCTCCAGGTTTGGCGGGGGCAATACATTCTGTACGTTCAGGTAGGGCGTTTGCAGGGTTGATGCCAACTAAAAATATTGCTGTTGCTAAGGCCTTCAGTGTGAATTTTTTCATTCTTTTTTCCTTACTAAGACAATAATTAGAGGTAAAAATTGTTTACTTCTTGTTGTATTCGTATGACATCATTGCCCTATGAAGCTTTCATTTACCTTTCATTAACAAATATTATTATTTTTATGTGATATATATCAGATTGTTTTGTATTTTTGCTTTTTTGTTATGTTAATTTAATGTTAATTTAATCGCGTTAATGGTGTTTACTGATAATAGTTGTGATGGATACAGTAAAAATGGTCACATTTGCTTTCCATTCATCCAATGGAATGCCAACGTATACTGATAAATAATTATAATGAGTATGCGGAATGAGAATTTTATTGGTTGAAGACCATGACGAATTGTCATTATGGTTACAAAAAGCGTTATCGTCATCCGGGTTTGCGGTTGATGTTGCCAGTGATGGCGCGATAGCAGACCAACTATTACAAACCGAACACTATGAATTAGTCGTGTTAGATGTATCACTTCCGAGAATGAGTGGGCTTGAGGTATTGGCGCAAATGCGCAAGCGTCATCAAGAAACCCCTGTCTTGTTATTAACGGCGAATTCAGACGTAGCCGACCGAGTGCAAGGGCTAAATGCAGGGGCTGATGACTACTTGACAAAACCTTTTGATATTGCGGAATTAGAAGCACGCCTTCGCGCTTTATTACGACGTAGCCAAGGCAAAGTCAATGAGTCACAACAGTTTGGGTTACTGAGTTACCATGAGGATGGCTATTTTCTATTAGGCGAAGAGCCTCTAGGCTTAACACCAAGAGAATATGCGGTGTTAAACACCTTATTTCATCGACGAGGACGTCCTGTTTCTAAAATGCAATTATTTGAACAGGTTTTTTCGTTGTCAGATGAAGCCAATTTACAAAGTATTGAGTTATATGTTCATCGTGTAAGAAAAAAGCTTGCCGGTTCAGACGTTAACATCAATACCTTACGCGGATTGGGATACCGATTAGAGCAGTGTAGTGTATGAAATTAGTCTCTCATCCACGCTCTCTCTTTCATCAGTTGCTGCTCTTTTTCGGTATCCCGCTCATTTTGTTGGGAAGTTTTTCGGTTTATACCCACTATTACAGTGCAAAAAATGCCGCAAACTTAGCCTATGACCGAACCTTATTAGCTTCAGCACGAACCGTCGCGGAACGCTTGCAAGTCGTTGATGGTCATCTCTCTGTGAGCGTGCCTTATGTCGTGCTTGATAGTTTCGAATTAAATAATAATGATCGAATTTTTTATCAAGTGATCTCCCCTGACGGTGAAACCATCTCTGGTTATGATGATTTACCGCCAATTCCCCCTTATTGGATGCGTTCACAACACTATACTGCGCTAGTTTATTTTTATGATGCGCAGTATAAGGGGCTTCCTATTCGTATTGCTGCGTTTTATCAACCGATTAACGAAGGTGGGATAACAGGAATGGTTGAAATCCGAGTGGCGGAAACGGTCTATTCACGGCAAGATCTCGCTAACCAATTGTTAATCTCTGCCCTGATGAGCCAAGGTACGGTGGTATTATTAACCTTGGCCCTTGCCTATATTCTACTGAGTAAGCTACTGGCACCGTTGAAAAAACTGTCCCATTTAATGCTAGGCCGTTCTGCTAATGATTTAACCCCATTGCCAGATTTACTGCCGTGGTCTGATTTATCACCACTCATTGATGCATTAAATCGTTATATTTCCCGCCTAAAGCGGATGGTTAGACGACAAGAGCGATTCAGTGCAGATGCTTCTCATCAACTTAAAACGCCACTAACTGTTCTCAAAACTCAAGTTTCCGTAGCGATTAATAGTACGGACGAAACCCAACGGCAACAGAGTTTGCAAGCCATTGAAAAAACGCTCGATAATACGATTATCCTGACGGATAGGCTCTTGCAGCTATCGCGATTAAAAGCTCATGAAAAAGAGGCGATTACACAGTATCGAGCCATAAATTTGGTAGAAATTGTTCATCAAGTTTGTTTTACTCGTCTGCCCCAAGCTGAAAGCCAAAATATTGATTTAGGTTATGAAGGCGCGGAAACGGCATGGATCAAAGGCGAGCCGATTTTATTAGCAGAGATGTGTGCAAATCTAATTGATAATGCCATCAAATATACACCCGAAAATGGGGTGGTCACCGTCCGTGTGGTTAGCAGTGACGACCATCTTCATTGGGTCTTGGAGGTGGAGGACTCGGGGCCTGGGATCCCTGATGCTAAAATTAACCGTTCTATGGAAGCCTTTACGCGTTTAAATAATGCGCTAGGGAAGGAAGGGGCAGGGCTTGGGTTGGCGCTCGTGAAAGATATTGCAAGCTATCATGGTTCTGAGCCTCAATTATTAAAAAGTAAATTACTCAATGGATTGTTAGTCAGAATCCCATTCAAAGCCAGCCAAGCGCCGTTATAAGAGAAACCACCTAATAAAATAGGTGGTTTAAATAACAGCAAACTGCAACTGGCGGTAATAAAAATACGTGTTAGTTGCGTAATGGTGCAAATATAGGCGTTGATTTACTATGCAATGGTTGGTGGTTTACATCACTTGTTATCGTGTCTTGTGGAAATTCTGCGATGATTGACGATAATAGAGATTCTAGGTCTTTATCATTTCCATCGCTATCAGCGAAGTTGAGATTGATTTTATCTGATCCCTTGTTAATCGTGGTTTCAATTGACATTACTTTTGTTTTTTTGTTACTTAATTCAATAAGTAGTGGTGTGATCTCTGAAGAAATTGATTTCTTATCTTTATTTTCCGAATGGGTATAAATGTATTGAGATATCTCTTTTTCTGTTTGAGCAATTTGTTTCTCTAAAGAATGTATATCATTAATGTATTCTAGTATTTCTGTATGCCCTTTTGAGTTATACAGTTTTGTTAACGACCCTAATTGGTCAGTTAAGCCTAATAATGTATACATTTTATCTTGAACCGTTTGGTAATATGTATTTTCATCAATCGTAGACGACGCTGATTTTAAGGGGATCTTTATACGAATGTTAGAAATTAAACTATTTATTTCATTTTTCAATAGCTTCTTTTCCACGGCTAGCATGTAGATATTATCTTTATTTTCACCAAAGTTATTAATGTAAGAACCTACCTCACTTGGCTGAGAAAATTGTTGTAGATGGCTATTAAATTCTAAATTAATAAATTTATGAAGAGTTTTTGCCCTAAGGAATTCATCAGAAAACTGCGTCGCTAACTCGTCAATGCTATCATGGGTGTTTTTCTCCTGAGCTAACACTCTATTTTCAATGATATAATTTGCTAAATCTTCTTTTATATTCAGTATGTTTTTTTCTAACTGAGACCTATGGATCAAGTATGAGGACTGGTCGTAATATAAACCCGCCTCTTTTTTTATTTCTACGTTGATACGTAATTCAATCTTATCGAATAATTTTTCTAATTTCGCACCAATATTTTGTTGATGTTTTTCTTGTTTATTAGAGTCAAATGTGAATAAATCAAAAGCTGATAGTTTGTAGTTTTTTAATTTTTCTGTAATGTTAATTTTTAAGTTATTTAAGTATCTAACTGACTTGGATAATTCAGTTAGTAATGTATATTCTTTATTGCTTTGGTAGTCGCTATCGATTTCATTACTGTCAAAACCTTTATTCTTTTCACTATAATAATGAACATCATCTAAGTATTCAAAATTTTTGATTTTATCAAAACTATGGTGTAAATATTGAATTTTCGCATATTGAGTATTTAGTTTTGTCGTGTGTTTTATTAATTTATTGATGGTATTATTGCTAGAGGAGTGCATTACTCCTTCATTATTAAGTTTTTTTAGCAGTTTTTCTATGTTATTTTTACTTTCTTTAGCGTTTGTGTATAAATTATGTATATCTTCTTCTGCATAAAATGCTTTTTGCATAAGTCTAAGCCTAGACTGCATGTTTTCAGTGGTTTTATGCAGATATTTTTGGGATAAATTGTAACTATTATTTAGGTTGGTGTTAATTTGGTTAAGCTCTGAACTTATGGCGTTTAGAATAATAGGATTTTCTTGATGTGAAATTTCATCAGGTGAAATAAAATGACCGTTCATATCATTCAGTAAACTCGATAAATCAGCTTCATATCGGTTAATTAAATTGGATTTATTGAGACTAATAGACTCTGAAATTTCTGAAATTGTATAATGGCCTTGCTTATTTGTATGTTTACTGTGTAAAAACTGTAGCGTTTCGAAATTTTTCTCTTGGTTTTCGGCTTGTTTGTGAAGTTTATACTCTATGTTTTTTAATTCATTCAATTCATCAGAACCCGTCGTCTTAAATTTATGTTTTAAATTATCAATTTTATTAAGTAAATGACGAATGTTTGTACTATTCTGCTCTGTGTTTTCTCTAACACTTTGATATGTTTTTTCTAGGTAAATGATATTTTGGGGTGGTTTTTTACTAATTGATAAAATTGTTGAATAGTCTATCTCCTTATATATATCTTGAATTTTTATACTTCCCAATGATTTATGGTCTTTATTAAATATTGAAATCATAGTAAACACTCCTTGTTAATAGATTATTTAAATCTGCAGATGTGCAGACGCAAGTAAAATATAATCTAACGATAGGAGGAAGACTAATTTTTATTTAGTATGGAAATCTCATTAATATAATCAAAAATCATTAGCTAATAATTTTTTAGTTATATTATAAGTGGGTGTTATAAAAGATATTTTGCGTGGATGTAAAATGATAATTGTAGACGGATGAAGGCGCTAAAGTTAATTAGCGCCTTAGAGTCATGACTTATTGATTTAACATACTAAAGTCCCACTCTTTTAGGGCTTTGATTGAGTCATCATCTAAGTATTTAGCACCAAGTTTAAGGTAATCATGGGCTTTTTGGATATATTCTTTACTCTTGTTACCGACCCAGCCGTTATAATACATATAAGCAAGCTTGTATTTTGCCATTGCATGGTGGGTGCCTTGTTCTAGGCTTGTAATGTCATAATATTTCGCTGCTCGGACATAATCTTTTGGTATGCCTTGGCCAAAATAGAGCATGTCACCGGCGAGGTGAGCCGTGTTACTGTCATTTTGTTGCGCACCTAAATCAAAATAATAAAGTGCCTTAGGGAAGTCTTTTTCAATGCCGCGCTCGTTATCTTTACGATACAGATTGCCTAAAATATTATAAGCACGAGGATAGCCATTTTTCCCTGCTAATTCATAATAATAGATCATCTTTTGCGTATCTTCAGGCACACGTTCACCACGCGCATAGGCGACACCTAAGGAGAAGGCTGACATTTTGTCACCGGCCTCAGCTTCGACGCGCTGTTTTTCAATTTGCTCGGCAAAGCGGCCATATTTCTCATAGGCTTTTTCATCGGCAACTTGTTTCTCAATCGCTTGTTTGTCTTGGGCTGAAAGTGTATCCAGTAGCTCGATGGAACTTGGTTTTTTATCAAGTAGCAATGCATAGTAATAGGCCTGCTTGGCATCACCTTTTTCTACATAAGCCTGATAAATCGAACCAAGTGCATGAGTTGGATGGTAATTTAGCGAAATTTGGTACCATTCGATGGCTTTGTCGATATTTTGATCAACATTACAATCGCCTTTTAAATAGATGGTTCCCATCTCTTCGGAAAGGCTCTCAGGATAATGGATATAATGTTTGTCGGTATTTTTCTGGAAATTGCTTTTCTCAATCCACTCCTTCAAATATCGGCTCGCTTTATCCATGTCGACATTATCGCTGTTACTACAATATTGGCCAGGATAATAGATTTGATAGAGTTTTTTCGTTGCCGCTAAATCACCCTTATCATAAGCCCGTTGTAAATAGGCTAAGGCTTTAGCGTTATCACTATTTACATAATAGTAATACAAGTTCACCAATGCTACGGTACGATTGTTTTCTTCACTGAGTAGCAATGCTAAATACTTTTGTTCATCTTTGGGGCGATTAAGCTCCCTTTTTGTATTTTTGATCCCATCTCGATATAAATTCACCAATGCATTGAAGGCGTTATTAGAAAGCGCCTCATCGGTTGATTTTATCCCTTCTTGAAGATATTGAATCGCTAAATCATATTCAGGAGAGTTCGTGAGAATTTTGTTATCATATAAATACGTTTCGGCTAATTGAACTTTAGAGAAAAGGTCACCTTTCGCTGTGCCATCAATATAATTTTGGCGTTTTGCTTGGTTATCTTCAGTCACGGAATCAAGAGGTTGATAAGCGGCTAAATTGCCAGCGTCGATACTTTTCTTATACCAACCTTGCGCTGCTAGGCTTCGGCCGCGTGTACTATACCAATCCCCGAGTTTAATATAAGCGGTGGTATCACCTTTTTGGGCAGGAACCACGAGGGTTTCATAGGCTTCAATATAATCATCAACCCGTTTTGGATTAGAATGTTTTCTTAGATAAACAATGGCTTCGTCCCAATCAGGTTCCATTACCCAAGCATTTTTTTCTTCATTCAGTACGCCCATATATCGCATTTCACTATAGAGCGCGATGGCGTAGTCATTGCCTTCATCACTCGCTTGTTTTAGGTATTTAGCCGCTTCTAAAAGGTCTTCTTTGACACCTTGCCCATAGAAATAAGCTCGACCCACTTTGTATTTCGCAGAAGGGCTATCATTGAGCATTTTCATGCCAATATCATAATCATCCATATATTTGATGAATTCATTGCCCCAACTTCCTGCTTTTAGGTAATACTCACGTGCTTTTTGTCGGTTAAGCTCAACAAGCTGGCTGCCTTTTAAATACTGGTGTGCCAGTTTACGGGTATAGTCTTTACTGCCAATGGCGGCTAATTGGTCGTAATAACCTAAGATTTTTGCTTTATTTGCATTGATAAATTGATCTTGTTGGTAATAATCAATAAGCTCTTCAAGCGCACTTTCTTGATTGAATTTTGCACTTTTCTCTAAATATTCAAGCCACTTTTTCTGATCGATTTTCTGCCCATAATTACCATATTTATAAGCATTGGCGAGTGTACGTAACGCATCTGGGTCATTCTGTTTCACTTTTTCTTGAATATTGGCAAACGAAGCTTTGGATTTTTCAATTTCTCTTTTACGTGATTTTAAGAAGCTAAAGTCAGGATCAGAAATCTGATTGTAATAGGAGAGGGCGGTGTCATAATTGGCATCTTCCCCGTAGTTACCTTCTTGGTATATTTCCCCTAATTCATATAAGCAGCGGTTGTTTTTGAGTGCAGCACATTTTTTATATTGAGAAATTAAATCTTTTGCGCTAAGCCCAGTAATTTTTTGGAAGCGAGATTTATAATATGCCTTATCATTGTGGTAAGTGACGCCATCAAGGTTCTGTGCGATATATAAATAAGCCGATGAACTACCTAATTCTCCTGCTTTTAAAATATAATCGTACAATGGTTTTATTTCAGCATCACTTAAAGAGTCAACATTCGTTAATTGAGTAAGCTTGTTTATCCCATATAAATAGGTGACATCAGCATCATTATTAATAAGCGGTTCAATTAATTTTTGAGCCTCAACATTGTTATCATATAAGGCAAGTTGCACTAATATTTTTTTTGTGTCAGCTCGGTTTAAACCTGTTTTGAATAAAATATCTTTAGCGATTTGTAACTGGCTTGGAAGTAATTCGGCTCGTGCTTGGGATGAATGGAGCACATTGACTATCAAGTTAGCTATTTTATTGGTTTCTGTTGGGCGATATTTTAATAATGCAGCAGCATAATAAACCTGGCTATTATAATTTTGCTTGATTGATTTTTCATATAAATCAAAAGCCTGATCACTATTTTTCTCAGCATCTTCCTTTAGTAAATAGTCAGCATACAAATAAGCTAAGGAATAATTTTCGCGTTTAATCACATCCTCTTTGAGGATATCGATAATCGTTTTTTCATCGATAAGTGCTTTAATATCATAGCGATAATATATTTGAACCAATAAGCGCTCAGCGGTTGATGGGTAACCGTTTTCATTAAGGTTGTCGATGAGTAATTTAGCGGCTTTCTGCACATCCTGCTTAGTACCAAAAGCATTAATATAATAACGCGCTAATTGCATCTGAGCATCATAAGTGGGGTCAATGCGATTTGCTTTTTCTAAAGCGGCGAAGGCTTTTTCTGGCGAAAATAATGGGCTACCCTTAACACTATAAACATCACTTGCCGCCACTAACGCTTCCGCGGAGTTCGGGTACTTTTCCATTAAAATAGGGGTATATTTGGCGACAATATCACTCAGTTTTTTGTTTGGAAAATCGTAACTGGAAATTGCTCTCTGGTTGATGATAACAAGTGCGTTTAAATCACCAAGGTCTGCGGCAGCGGTGAGATATTTTTCAGCTAAAGCGTCATTTCGCTTAACATCGCTAAATGTACGGCCAGAATACACGTTATAGGCTTGATACATCGCGGGAGGGTATTGACCATCAGCGGCATCAGTTAAATCCTGAATACGGTCGGTATCAGCTTTGTAATTTAAATATAAGGCTTTAGGTTGTTTTGCGTCTACAAGGGGGCGGATATAAGCCATTGCACGGTTTTTATTTCTGCGAACACCATCGCCAGTCATGTATTTTTGGTACAACACATAGATGGCGTTCTCATCACCACGGCTTGCCCGCTCTTCTAAATTAGAAATGACCTTTTGTTTTTCTTCTTCTGTTTGTGAACCATACAATGATAAAGCTCCAGGTTCTAATTCATCCGCGTCAGAAATGTATTCTAATGCAGAGGAGAAAGAGAGGCGCTCGTACTTTTTAGCGAGTGATGGGTTCGGTGGCACACCGTTACCGCCATCCTTATAAATCGAGGCAAGCAGCATAGCGGGTAAGGGAAAATCGTTGCTGACAAGAGGCGTTAATATATCAACGGCTTTCTTACTGTCATTGTCAAAGTCATGGGCGATATAACCTAAAGCAAATTTGGCCAGTTTTGAGCCTTGGTCAGAAGCTAAAGTGAAATATTGGCGAGAAAGTTCAATATTTTGTGGAACTTCTTCGTATTTATCAGCTAAATAAATACCACCAACCATTTCTTGTGCTTCTTTTACACCGAGATCAGCCGCTTTCGTTAAAGAAGCTAACCCGTTTTCATCTGTAGAAGTGTCTTCTATCATGTGCTTATAGCGGAAAAAACCAAGGTTATATAACGCATTTTTATTGTTAGCTTCTGCTGCCTTAATTAACCAGTTTTGAGCTGCCACATCATCGACATTTGTACCAATACCGTCTTTATACATCATGGCTAATGCAAAAGCGGATTGTGAGTCTTGCTCTGCTGTTTTTTGGAACTGTTCAAATGCAGCTTGAGACTCACCTTGTTGATATAAATCATAGCCTAATTGGGAGGGAGAGGATGGGTTGGTGTTATTGATAAAATAAATGCCAGTGGCTACAGCAATTATTATCAATATGAACAACCCAACTTTAAACGGCTTAGTCATTGTTATTCCTTATTATAGTGGTTACTTGCCACGCTCCATTTAGATTTATCGCGTTATCACGGCTTATTGAGTGGAGTCACTACTCCTAAAGGGGTATTTAATTTTGTTTAAGTCTAATTGTAATTCCAGAAGATTCAATCGGATTTTCCCTTATCTGGAAAATGGTAATCCGATAAATCATATCAATGATGAGCGAATTAAAGGTGAATTGAAGGTATTTTAAATGTCACAAAGTATGAATGGTGAAGAAAATTAAGGAGAAATTGAAGGGGAAATAGAGGGGGGTTCAAACATAGCCCCACAGAGTGGGGCATATGAGTGACGACATTGCATTTATTGCTTTTATAATTCTATTCTACTGGCAAGAATCCTCTTGAACCACCTTTTTTTCACGGCGGAATAATTCTGTCAGTGGAGTACGTAGTTGTTGCGCTAACATTACCCCGAGTAAGACCACTCCACCACCGATTAAATGGTAGCTTTTTAATTCTTCACCCAAGGCGAAAATGGCAATAATGGCGGTAAATACAGGGGCAAGGTTCATAAATATGGAGGTTGTATTTGCGCCGAGTTTTATAACCCCTTTGATCCATAAAGCTGGGGCGATGATAGAAGCTGCAATACCTGCAAATACCACTAAACCAATATTTTGGCTGTTCAGAGAGACATCTTCAGCTAATAAGAAATTAGGGAGCAGCATGATCACGCCAAAGAAAATTTGAACGTAAAGGGCATCCCAACTCGATAACTGAATTGACCAACGCTTAGTCAGAACACCGTACAGGGCGTATGCCGCAGACGCAACCAACATCATGGCTTCCCCTTGGCCTAAGCCTTGAGAGAACAACGCACTTGGGCTTCCTTGGCTCACTAGCCACACTAATCCACATAATGAGAGAATTGAACCGAGCACAATCCCCACGGTAGGAATAACGCGTAGCACAAAGATACTAATAATGACTGTCAATAATGGGATCAACGAGTTCATAATTCCCATAAAGGTGGCACTCACGCTATGTGCGGCATAATAAGCCAAGCTTTGGTATAACATCATCCCTAAAGCGCCTAAAATGGCGAGTTGCCACCAATGTTTCATGACCATTTTAAAATTTCGAAGCACAGAACGTAATACAAAAGGGGTCATGACAAGAAATGCCAGTGCCCAACGGTAAAATGAGATTGCCGCAGGGTCAATGGCAGTTGATGCCGCTTTGTTAACAATGGCGTTAATTGACCATAATAAAACCGCGATTAGCGGAAAAAGAAGATTTTTCATTAAAACACTCTCCCATATTGAATGGGCGCTAGTATACATCTGTCCGATTTTTTATATATACTGATAACCAGACAATCGATAACGCTTTTCAGACAGGACTATGGAAAACTTAAAATCAGACATTTGGCAAATCAGTGAATGTAATATTGTAGAACCCGAATTGGTGGCTTTTCGGCACGAGCAAACGGCAGCTCTCACTGAGTATAAATCCCATTCGCATCCTTTTGGTCAAATGCTGTATGTGGTGTGTGGCATCATGGAAATGGAGGTGGCTGGTCAACATTATTTAGCACCGCCAGAATTTTGCATTTGGATCCCTGCGAATATTCCCCATGCTAGCTTTAATAAAGAAAGTGTCAAATTTCGAATTATAGATTTTGCTCATGAATACAACCAAGTGCTGGCTCAACGGCCGTGTGTGATTAAGCTTAGCCCGATATTTCAATCAATTATGACGGACATGTATCAACGCGGTATTGTTCAGCCCGAAACAGAGCAAGACTTGCGTTTGGCTCATGTGCTTATTGATCAATTTCCATTGTCTCCCTGCCAAGACACCTATTTGCCTGTTTCAAAAGATAAATTTCTTGCTCCCATCTTATTAGAGTTACAAGGTGACCCAGCAGATAACACGACGTTAGCACAATGGGCAAAACGCTATTATACATCGGAACGCACGTTATCAAGGCGTTGCCAGCAAGAGTTAGGAATGTCGTTTAGTGAATGGCGTCAACGTTTACGCTACCTACATGCCGTTGCCGGGCTAGAAAAAGGAAAAAGTGTACATGAAGTTGCATTGGATGTCGGATATAGCTCGGCATCCGCCTTTATTGCGATGTTCCAACAAATATCAGGTGTCACACCAGATCGCTTTCGAGCGAAAGAATTTACAGTAGAAGGTAACCTCTAATAGGCATCTGGCTTAAACCGTGGCAAAATATTATTCCACTTATCTATATAAATAACGACACAAAACAAAAAAGTGATTGATTAGGACAACAGCGTGAAAATTTTAGTCGATGAGAATATGCCCTATGCTCAAACTTTATTTAGTGAGCTTGGTGAGGTAAAAGCGGTACCAGGACGCCCTATACCAGAACAAGAATTAATTGATGCAGATGCACTAATGGTGCGTTCTATCACTAAGGTTAATGAATCACTACTCAATAATACTCCGGTTAAATTTGTTGGAACCGCGACTGCTGGTTTTGATCATATTGATACCGAGTGGTTATCAACGGCAAATATTGGTTTTTCATCAGCGCCGGGTTGTAATGCGATAGCCGTTGTTGAATATGTTATTTCCTCACTATTATTGCTAGCGGAACGCGATAACTTTGATTTGCGTGATAAAACAGTAGGAATTATTGGCGTTGGCAATGTCGGAGGGCGCTTAGCCGCTAGGTTATCGGCTTGGGGCGTCAAAACATTACTCTGTGATCCACCGCGAGCAGCTAAGGGGGACGACGAGCCATTTGTTTCTTTTGAAGATGTCCTCGAGCGCGCTGACGTCATTACTTTCCATACTCCGCTGAATATGTCAGGGGAATATCAAACTTTCCATTTAATGGATGAAGTGCGTTTAGCAAAATTACAGGCTGGCACCATTTTGATTAACGCAAGCCGGGGTGAGGTAGTTGATAATAAAGCACTATTATCTGTACTTAACAGCGGGAAAAAACTCAGTGTTATCTTAGATGTGTGGGAGCCAGAGCCTGATTTAGACACCGCACTTTTAGCATTAGTGGATATCGGCACGCCCCATATTGCAGGTTATACCCTAGAAGGCAAAGCACGAGGAACCACGCAAGTTTATGAAGCTTACTGTCAGTTTCTCGGCAAATCGTCACAAGTTTGCCTTTCATCCTTACTGCCTAAGCCAGATATCAATCAATTGACTTTCAATGGTAAATTAACGCAAAACCAGCTCAAAAGGTTAGTGCATCTCGTGTATGATGTGCGCCGAGATGACGCAGCGTTAAGAGCGGTTGCAGGGGTAAAAGGCGAATTTGATAAACTGCGCAAAAATTACCAAGAACGTCGTGAATGGTCATCCCTTGAAATTATTTGTGATAATGAACAAACGGCATCGAAACTGAATGCGCTGGGTTTTAAGGCACGTTTAACCCACGCATAATAAATGTAGTTAAAATGAACATCTAATTAAATAGCCCCTAATTATTGGGGGTTGTTTGATTTTTTTTATTTTTTAGAGGAATAGCCATGACTGAAGGTTGGAATATTGCAGTATTAGGCGCAACCGGTGCTGTAGGTGAAGCTATTATTTCACTGTTACAAGAAAGAGAATTCCCAGTCGGCGAATTGTATTTACTTGCCAGCGAGCGTAGTGCAGGGGAGAGCGTACGCTTTAATGGTAAAAGTATTCAAGTTGAAAATGTGGCCGATTTTGATTGGTCACAGGCACAAATAGCTTTTTTTGCCGCCAATGAAGGTGTGAGCCGAGAATATGCCGATTTAGCAGCGCAAGAAGGGTGTATTGTCATCGATACTAGCGGTGTATTTGCCCAAGAACCGGACGTGCCATTGATTGTCCCAAATGTGAATCCGCAAGTGTTAGCTGATTATCGCAACCGTAATATTATTTCATTGGCAGATAGCTCTGTGAGTCAATTATTAACAGCGATTAAACCGCTGGTGGATGCCGCAGGGTTAGGCCGTATTACCTTGACAAACATGCTGTCGGTTTCCAGCTATGGTAAAGCTGCAGTCGACGAACTGGCCGGGCAAAGTGCGCGTTTATTAAATGGTATTCCTGCCGAAGAGGGCCGTTTTAGTAAGCAACTCGCGTTCAATATGTTGCCATTATTGGCTGACATGGAAGGCAGTGTGGTTCACGAACGTCGTTTGGTTGAGCAAGTGCGTAAGGTATTGCAAGATGATGGCTTGCCAGTTGCGGTGAGCTTTATTCAATCCCCTGTTTTTTATGGTAATGCGCAAGTCGTTCATTTAGAAACATTGCGTCCAATGAGTGCAGAAGAAGCTAACGACGAACTTGAACGTTTTGAGGATATTCAGGTCTCAGAAGAGGGTGATTATCCCACACAGGTGACAGAAGCGTCAGGTCATGACCAATTAAGCATTGGTTGTGTACGTAATGACTATGGCATACCTGAAATTTTACAGTTTTGGTCAGTGGCAGATAACGTGCGTTTCGGTGGGGCATTGATGGCAGTAGAAACAGCAGAAAAACTGGCTCAGGAGCTGTTTTACTAATGTCTGAGTCTACACAGTTGTATCGAATCGCCTTAGGTATTGAATACAACGGCAGCCGTTATTTTGGTTGGCAACGTCAGCAAGAAGTTAAAAGTGTTCAAGGCTGCTTAGAAGAAGCTTTATCAAAAATTGCTGCGGAGCCAATTAGCGTGTTTTGCGCAGGGCGTACCGATGCAGGTGTGCATGCCACAGGGCAAGTGGTGCATTTTGAAACCTCGGCCATCCGTAAAGAGGCGGCTTGGACGATGGGGACGAATACCCATTTACCTGCGGATATCGCTGTCCGCTGGTGTAAACCAGTGGCCGAGGAATTTCATGCACGCTTTAGTGCAACAGCACGCCGATATCGCTATGTGATTTTTAATCACCGTTATCGGCCTGCAATTTTGTCGAATGGCGTAACACATTTTCATTACCCGCTCGATGAAAAAAGAATGCATGAAGCGGCACAGGCGCTATTGGGTGAGCGTGATTTTACCTCATTCAGAGCAGTCCAGTGTCAGTCGAAGTCGCCATGGCGTAATGTGATGCATGTGAATGTCAGCCGCCACGGTAATTATGTGGTGGTAGACATCAAAGCCAATGCGTTTGTTCACCATATGGTAAGAAATATTGTCGGAAGTCTGTTGGAGATTGGCTGTGGCAATCAAAATATTGATTGGATGGCACATCTTCTTGAGTTAAAAGATCGCACGAAGGCAGCTGCAACCGCCAAAGCGGAAGGGTTGTATTTAGTGAGTGTCGATTACCCAGAGAAATTTGAGTTACCTCAGAATGTGATGGGGCCTCTTTTTCTGGCAGATGAACTGATGTAAAGCGAATTTTTATCTATCTCATAATTATTGCAAATAGCATGGATGCTATTATTAATGAGGATTATATGGAATTTATCACTTTTATTATCGACTTTATTTTACATATCGATGTACACCTTGCTGAACTGGTCAGAGATTATGGTACATGGGTCTATGGTATCCTGTTTCTGATCCTATTTTGTGAAACAGGGTTAGTGGTCACACCATTTTTACCTGGAGATTCGTTATTATTTGTTGCTGGCGCGATTTCGTCATTAGACAGCAATGACTTGAATGTCCATTTAATGGTCGCTTTAATGATCACCGCGGCAATTATTGGTGATGCAGTGAACTACACAATCGGGCGTATTTTTGGTGAGAAACTATTCAAAAATCCAGATTCGAAGATTTTTCGTCGTGTTTATTTAGATAAAACCCATGCTTTTTATGAAAAACATGGCGGTAAAGCGATTATACTGGCACGCTTTGTGCCGATAGTCAGAACTTTTGCGCCATTCGTTGCAGGAATGGGTAAAATGTCTTATCGTCACTTTGCGTTTTATAATGTGACGGGCGCGTTTATTTGGGTATTATTATTCACCTATGCAGGTTATTTCTTTGGTGAATTACCGTTCGTACAAAAGAATTTGAAATTACTGATAGTCGCGATTATCTTTGTTTCAATTTTGCCGGGTGTGGTTGAAATTATTCGTCATCGCCGGATCGCTGCAAAAGAAAAGCGTGCGGCAGCGCAAAAAATCGATAACCACTAAGCCGTTTAGCAAGGTGGTTTAACAAGTTTTTATCTACAGTGAGATATCATTGTGGTTTAATGGCAAAAAATTACATACTGGTGATAACCAGAGTGAATCAGACAAAAAGGTCCATTAATGAGCTGGATTGAAAAAATTTTAAAGAAAGGTAACTTGACCCAATCACATAAAGCCAATATCCCAGAAGGGGTTTGGACTAAATGCGATAGCTGTGGGCAAGTATTATATGGTGCTGAATTAGAGCGTAATTTATCCGTGTGTCCAAAATGTGACCACCATATGCGAATTCACGCACGTCAGCGTTTAGAAACCTTCCTTGATGAAAACTCAACAACGGAATTAGGTAGCGAACTTGAGCCAAAAGATATCCTTAAGTTCAAAGATTCAAAAAAATATAAAGACCGTATTGCTGCTGCGCAAAAAGAAACAGGTGAAAAAGATGCGATCATCGTGCTAAAAGGCACATTGAAAGGCATGCCTGTTGTGGCTGCAGCGTTTGAATTCGCCTTTATGGGCGGTTCAATGGCCTCTGTTGTCGGTGCGCGTTTTGTGCGTGCGGTTGAACAAGCTCTGGAAGATAACTGCCCATTGGTTTGTTTCTCTTCAAGTGGCGGTGCGCGTATGCAAGAAGCACTGTTATCATTGATGCAGATGGCAAAAACCAGTGCCGCATTAGCAAAAATGCAAGAACGTGGTTTACCTTATATTTCAGTATTGACCGACCCAACCATGGGTGGGGTATCTGCAAGTTTAGCTATGTTAGGTGATATTAACGTGGCTGAGCCGAAAGCATTAATCGGTTTTGCGGGGCCGCGTGTTATCGAACAGACGGTTCGCGAAAAATTACCACAAGGCTTCCAACGCAGTGAATTCTTACTTGAGAAAGGCGCGATTGATATGATAGTTCGCCGCCCTGAGATGCGTGACCGTTTAGCTGAAATATTGGCAATGTTAACCAATAAACCAAGCTTTAATGAGACACCTATCATCGTAGCGGAAACGGTTGAAATCGACATTAACGCCGTTGATGAACTTGATGCCCAAGAGCCAAAAAAGGATTCTGAAAAGCATAAAAAAGATGATGAGTAATCTAATCATTCCTAACGCCAAGTCTCCTTTGGAGGCTTGGCTTTCTTATCTCACCGACCTACATAGCCAAAATATTGATATGGGGTTGGAGCGAGTCGGTCAAGTTGCTAGGAAAATGAACCTAACGCAACCTGCCCCCAAAGTTATCACTGTCACTGGAACCAACGGCAAAGGAACAACCTGTCATACGCTAGAGTCCATTTTTATGGCTTCTGGGCTAAACGTTGGGGTTTACAGTTCACCACATCTTATCCGTTATACCGAGCGCGTTCGTATTCAAGGGCAAGAACTTCCCGAATCTGATTTCTGTGAGGCATTTGCCACAATTGAAGCCCAGCGTGCAGATATTTCGCTGACCTATTTTGAATATGGCACCTTGGCTGCGTTACAGTTATTTAAACAAGCTAAACTCGATATTGTGATTTTAGAAGTCGGTTTAGGCGGGCGGTTAGATGCGACAAATATCGTTGATGCTGACATTGCAGCGATCACCAGTATTGCCTTAGACCATATTGATTGGTTAGGCGCAGACCGTGAGCACATTGGTTATGAAAAAGCCGGCATTTTTCGCAAAGATCACTATGGTGTCGTTGGTGAGCCAGACATGCCAGCTTCAATTGCTCAAGTGGCTGAGCAGTTAGGTACGCGGTTATTTCGTCGTGGTGTGGATTGGCAATACAGTGAGCAAGAAAATAGTTGGTCATGGAAAAGTTCACAGCGTGAATGGCATAATTTGCCGTTACCCAATGTCCCTTTAGCGAATGCCGCGACGGCACTGGGTGTGGTAAGTTGCTTACTGGAAATTGACACTGATATTGCCCAGAAAGTGACTGAATCCGCTATTCATCAAGGTTTGAAATCGGCTCAATTACCGGGTCGATTCCAAATTATCGGTGAAAAACCGTTAATGATATTGGATGTCGCTCATAACCCACATGCAGCTGGGTACTTAGTCAGTAAATTAGCCACCTTACCGGAAACTAAAAACCGTCGCATTCGCGCGGTGGTTGGGATGCTAGGCGATAAAGATATCAAAGGGACGCTTGAGTGCTTATCACAACAAGTCACCGACTGGTACCTTGCGCCATTAACTGAGTTTAGGGGAGCCGATGTGGCCCAACTTAGTCAATATTTACCAGCAGCTAACCAGTTTGGCAGTGTAGAAAAAGCGTGGCAACAAGCTTGCATCGATGCAAACGAGCAAGATGTGATTGTGGTGTGCGGGTCATTTCATACCGTCGCTCACGTCATGATGTTATTGGAAAATCAAGAAGGATAGTGCCGGTGGCTAGTAAATTTCAGAATCGACTTGCTGGCGCCATTGTGCTCGTAGCAGTAGGTGTCATTGTGCTTCCTGCTCTGCTTGATGGCGATAAAAAATACAATGAAAATGAATTTGCGGCCATTCCTATTATCCCTAAACCGGGTGATGAAGAAGATATTGAGGCAATCGCGCCTATTGTGAGTACGACAACCACCGCTTCTTCAGAAGGGGCTTCTGAAGCCATGTTGTCAGAAGCCATTACGCAGCAGCAAAACGAACAGGTTGAAACACGGCCATCGACAACAAGCCCTGCACCGAGCGTAGTTGAACCAGTCAAGCCGGATCCTAAGCCTGAACCTAAAGTTGAACCGAAGCCACAACCGAAACCTGAACCTAAGCCCGAGCCTAAACCTCAGCCACAGGGCAAAGCATTTGTGGTACAAGTGATCGCATTGAACAATGCAAGTAAAGTTGAGGAGATAGTCGCTAAACTAAGGTTGTCTGGCTACCAAGTTTATACGGTGCCAGCAAAACCGGTGAATAATAAACTCACACGTATTTACGTAGGGCCAGAGGCCTCAAGGCAGCGCTTAGAAGCAGCTTTACCTGAATTGAACAAGATTACGGGAACAAAAGGAATAATTCAAAGCTATAAACCTTAAAATAGAATTTCAATAATCCCTAAAAGGTAAGGGGATTTAGTAACTTACTGCGGCGATTATGATTTTTTCTTTTCGCCGCTATTTTTTTTAAATTGATAGAAAAATGGTTACGCAAACGTTTTCGTTTTCTGTTAGAATGCACTTCGCTGATGTCGTGAGTGCGAATTTTGGAATAAAATATGGTCTGGATAGATTACACAATTATCGCCATTATTGGCTTCTCGGCACTAGTTAGCTTGATCCGTGGGTTTGTACGAGAGGCGCTCTCATTGGTTACATGGGGCTGTGCTTTTTTTGTTGCGAGTACGTTTTATCCTTATTTAGCGGGCTATTTTACTCGCTTTGAGGATGTGCTGGTTAGAAATGGCATTGCTATCGCTGCTCTGTTTATTGCCACATTAATTGTTGGCGCGGTGGTGAACTATGTGATTAGCTCGTTGGTACAAAAAACCGGGTTATCAGGCACAGATCGGGTTCTGGGGATCTGCTTCGGCGCGTTGCGTGGTGTACTGATTGTTTCGGCATTGCTGTTTTTTCTCGATACATTTACACCATTACCTCAAAGTGAGGACTGGCAGCGTTCGGAACTTATTCCGCAGTTCAGTCATATAATCAGGTGGTTTTTTGACTACCTGCAAAATGCGTCAAGTTTCCTACCGGAGAACATTTCTCCGTCTGGCTGATGAGGAAAGACTAAATGTGCGGTATTGTCGGTATCGCCGGTGTTACACCGGTAAACCAATCAATTTATGATGCTCTCACGGTGCTTCAGCATCGTGGGCAAGATGCAGCAGGTATTGCCACAATTGATGGCAAAAATAATATTCGTTTACGTAAAGCGAATGGCCTTGTAAAAGACGTCTTTGAAACCCGACATATGCTCAGACTACAAGGTTGTATGGGGTTGGGCCATGTTCGTTATCCTACAGCAGGCAGTTCGAGTGCATCAGAAGCACAGCCTTTCTATGTAAACTCACCTTTTGGTATTACCCTTGCACATAATGGTAATCTGACAAACGCTCACGAACTAACGCGAAGCTTATTTGAAACTGCTCGCCGCCATGTTAACACCACCTCTGATTCTGAAATACTACTGAACGTATTAGCGCATGAGCTGGATAGGTTTGACCATTTTCCTCTCGAGCCAGACAATGTTTTCAGTGCAGTGGCAGCCATGCACAAGAAAATACGCGGTGCATATGCATGCGTGGCATTAATTATTGGGCATGGCATGTTAGCCTTCCGTGACCCTCATGGTATCCGTCCGTTAGTATTAGGGCGCCGCATTACTGAAAGCGGTGAGCATGAATATATGGTCGCTTCAGAGAGTGTCGCGCTTGATACTTTAGGCTTCGAATTTTTACGCGATGTCGCTCCGGGTGAAGCGGTATATGTGACAGAAAGAGGGCAATTATTTACACGCCAATGTTCTGATAACCCACAATTAACCCCATGTATCTTTGAATATGTCTATTTTGCTCGCCAAGACTCTTTTATTGATAAAGTGTCGGTATATAACGCAAGATTACGTATGGGACAAAAACTGGGCGCCAAAATTGCCCGTGAATGGGAAGATTTAAATATCGATGTGGTGATCCCTATCCCAGAAACATCGTGTGATATTGCGCTAGAAATCGCACATATTCTTGATAAACCATATCGCCAAGGTTTCGTGAAAAACCGCTATGTAGGCCGTACATTTATCATGCCGGGTCAGCAAGAACGTCGTAAATCCGTACGTCGTAAACTTAATGCGAACCGTGCAGAGTTTCGTGATAAAAACGTCTTACTCATCGATGACTCAATTGTGCGCGGAACAACATCTGAGCAAATTGTTGAGCTAGCGCGCGAAGCTGGAGCAAAAAATGTTTATTTTGCCTCAGCGGCACCCGAAGTGCGTTTCCCTAACGTGTATGGTATTGATATGCCAAATGCAAATGAATTGATTGCACACGGTCGTGAAGTGGATGAAATTCGTAAGCTTATCGGTGCAGATGGCCTGATATTCCAAGATTTAAGTGATTTGGTGGATGCTGTTAAAGAAGAAAACCCGGAAATCACGGAGTTTGAGTGCTCGGTATTTGATGGTATTTATGTGACAAAGGATATCGACCAAAGTTATTTAGACTACTTAGAAAACTTACGGAAAGACGATGAGTTAAAGTTGAAGGACCAGAGTGAGGTTGAGGATTTGGAAATTTACAACGAAGGCTAAATTTTCGTCATAGTTTGGGCTACAGCGTTGTTGGCTTCATTCAGCTACCCAAGTCACATACTTTTGTATGCTCCTTGGGATAGCCTCATTTGCCGCCTAGCTGTAACCGAAACTATTTAGAAAATTAATGGTGATTGTGATTTTTTGTCGTCATTAAATTTACAGCGTTGTTGGCTTCATTCAGCTACCCAAGTCACATACTTTTGTATGCTCCTTGGGATAGCTTCATTCGCCGCCTAGCTGTAACCGAAACTATTTAGAAAATTAGTTATAGTTTTATAACTATGACTTGAAATGAAAGGGTAAGTTACAGTTATATCTGATTTTAAATACGTAAAAATCAAGTAGTCTAGAGGGACATTAACTGTCTATTTGGAATGCTATATGGTCGACTTCAATTCCCTTCCTGATGTAATTAAACCTTTCGCAGATAAAATCAAAGCCACTAAAAAGCCGCTTGTTACAATGGCCTTAACCCCAATTGAAAACACTGTGTTATGGGAGAGTCGAGTCGGTGGTATGCCATATTTGCCACTGAATGAAAAATACCCGACGAATAGTGAAGGAACTCCTTTAAAGTTGTTGGCACAAATTAATTTTGCACAAATGCCTAAACTCGAAAATTATCCAGAAAAGGGTATTTTGCAATTTTTTATTGGCGGTGATGATTTATATGGTGCCGATTTCAATGACAGACAAAACCAAGAAGATTTCAGGGTTGTCTATTGGGAAGATATTATTGAAGACTCAAACCAATTAACCCAAGATTTCTCTGAGGTTATTGCGGCACACAGCGATGATTATTATACACCGATAGACTGTCAATGCCGTATTGAATATGCGCTCGCGGAGCAGTACATCAGTATCGATGATTTCCAATTTGGTCAGAAAATTTTAGGGGTCGACAACCTCTACGATTATGAAGACCAATTTGAAGGTGAAGACTTTTACGACGAATGGGTTGAACCTTATAGTGATGCATTCGAGTCAGGCGCTCACTGCATTGGCGGTTATCCATTTTTTACCCAAAGTGACCCAAGGGAATATGAAGAAAAAATTCAACAATATGAATTACTTCTGCAAATCAATAGTGATTATGAAATTGGGATCCTTTGGGGGGATATCGGTGTGGGTAATTTCTTTATTCACCCTGATGATCTGAAAAAACGTGATTTTAGTCGAGTCGTGTATAATTGGGATTGCGGCTGATAGCCAAAAAATTTGCCATAGCTAGAGCTACAGCGTCGTTGATATCTGCCATTCTAGTGAGATTTGTATATAATACGGTGAGTTATCGTGAATAGGGCAGCGAAATGAAAAAACTGATCATTGGGTTAACCGGGGCAAGTGGGGCTATTTATGGTGTCCGCTTGCTTGAAGTGTTGAAACCTGTCAAAGAGGTAGAAACCCATTTGGTGATGAGTGCGGCTGCCCGACAAACATTAGCATTAGAAACAGATTACAGTGTCAAAGAGGTTCAACAGCTCGCTGACCATAACTATGATAGCCGCGATATCGCAGCTGCGATCTCTTCGGGGTCGTTCCGTACTGCTGGCATGGTGATCATGCCTTGTACCATGAAGACGTTATCAGGTATTGTTCATAGTTATACAGATACGTTGGTCACTAGAGCTGCGGACGTGGTACTGAAAGAAGGTAAAAAATTACTTTTAGGTGTCCGTGAAACGCCATTGCATGTTGGGCATTTGAAATTAATGGTTCAAGCTGCAGAAATGGGAGCCGTGATCATGCCCCCAATGCCTGCGTTTTATCACCAACCTGAAACAATCCAAGATATTATTGACCAAACGGTTAACCGCATTCTTGATCAGTTTGATATTGAACTAGAACAAGACCTATTTCACCGCTGGCAGGGGGCGAAATAATATTTACTGATCAGCATGTGGAATAAGCAAGTCAGTAAGCGCTTCTTTTAATTCGATATGTTCAAATTGAAAGCCTGCCTCTTCTAATCGTTTGGGGATCGCCTGTTGGCCACCCAAGACCAGCGCTGCAGATTCACCCATAATGGTCTTAATCACAAAAGCGGGTGTTCGCACAAATGAAGGGCGATTGAGAACATCACCTAATGTGGCAGAAAATAAGTCATTATGAACCGGATAAGGTGAGGTCATATTAAAAGGGCCAGAGAGTGTTGGAGTATCTAATAGAAAACAAATCGCACGAACCATATCATTGATATGTATCCATGGCATGTATTGTTTCCCGTCACCAATTGGACCTCCCGCACCCATTTTAAAAATGGGGAGAATTTTGGCAAGTAAACCGCCATTCGCTGATAACACTAAGCCGGTGCGTAATAAACAAACACGCGTTTTTTCTGATTGTGCATTAGCGGCTAAAGCTTCCCAATGCTGTGTGAGTTGGTGAGTAAATTCATCGTGGGGCTGTTCGTCTTCTGTGACGACTGATTGGCCTTGGTTACCATAATAACCAACGGCTGAACCCGATAAAAATACGCGAGGTGGTGTTTCACTGGCCGTAATTAATTCACTAAGTTGTTGAGTTAATTTCCAGCGGCTGTCACACAATAATTTTTTTTGTTCCTCTGTCCAGCGCTTGTCCGCGATGGGTTCGCCAGCAAGGTTAATGACAGCATCAAAGTCATTTAAGTGAGTTTGATCATTGAGCGTCGTCCAGCACTCAACAGCCTTGCAAAAATGGCTATAAACTTTTTGTGGAGAGCGGCTTAATACAGTAACCTGATGCTCTAGAGAGATCAGTTTTTGGATAAGTGGTGTTCCG
The DNA here is from genome assembly GCF_011077905.1 of Providencia sp. M-27. Classification (NCBI taxonomy): domain Bacteria; kingdom Pseudomonadati; phylum Pseudomonadota; class Gammaproteobacteria; order Enterobacterales; family Morganellaceae; genus Providencia; species Providencia sp. M-27. The sequence goes on from NZ_JAALBT010000002.1 coordinate 90,168, forward strand.
ATTAGCCCGGTGCCGCCTGTTATGAGTATCTTCATCGCCATCCCCGTCATATTTCAAACCGCAGCGTTGTTGCCTACGTTCTGTCACCTTAGTCACATACTTGTGTATGCTCCTAAGGATGCCATCTCTTAGCGCCTAGCTGCAATTTAAACTATTTAGGGGATACCCCCCTGTCAATATACTCAAACCGCAGCGTTGTTGCCTACGTTCTGTCACCTTAGTCACAATACACCAACTTTGCGTATTAACTTTTCATTAGTGTCACAAACTACAGCGTTATGATTTAACTATAGCATTTGTGAACACAATTTGTATGATTTGCTTGGGCTACCTTAAAGAAACAGGATTTCATTATCATTGTAATAAAGAAGTGTTTTTTTATGATGGCAACCCATCACAAATTCAGCTAGGATCGTTTCTATAGTTGTGGATCAATGCAGATTAGTATTGTTTGGCACACAATAATAATCAGTCTAATGATATAAGCAGTTTTAGCTTAAAAATAAAAGGTTTACAGGATGGAACAACCAACCGAAGTCGTTGAGTGGGTCGATATTGTTGATGAAGACAATACGGTGATTGCTCAGGCAACACGTAGCCAAATGCGAGCAGAAAACCTACGCCATCGTGCAACTTACATCGTTGTCCATGATGGAATGGGAAAAATACTGGTTCAACGACGCACAGACATTAAAGATTTTCACCCCGGCTTCCTTGATGCAACAGCAGGAGGAGTCGTTACAAAAGGTGAAAACATCCTTGATTCTGCAAAGCGCGAAGCGGAAGAAGAGCTGGGTATTGCAGGTGTTCCTTTTGCTGAACATGGCCATTTTTATTTTGAAGATGCGCATTGTCGTGTATGGGGCGGGTTGTTTAGTTGTGTAAGCCATGGCCCATTCGCTTTACAAGAGTCTGAAGTGGCTGAGGTCAGTTGGTTGACCCCGAAAGAGATCAGTGCACGCTGTGACGAATTTACGCCAGATTCACTCAAAGCGCTTTCTTTATGGTTAACGCGTAATAATGAGTTAGAAAAAACCATCACTTGTGCTGAAAACTTATAACTACTCAGACTTAAATGATTAAAGGGCTAATTTATTTAGTCCTTTTCTTTATTTTCCCTAAAATCAAATCTCTAGCAAAGTTAATTTCTGGCTAATATATAACTATTAGTTATAAAAAACTTGTATGTTAAACGATGTATTCATTTCGACACTAGATATAATGTGGCAGATCTTAACATTTATCGTTTGCGATATGATGCACTGCGTGATGTAGATATGACGCTTCGAGAGAATAAAAATGACAATGAATAAACAGAATACTTTTTTGAAACAACAACACCTTGAGAACGTAACCCACAAAGCCCGTGAGATTATGGAGCGTGAAGGGATTGAAGCATTAATCGCAACAGTGGGTGATAATTTCTATCACTTAACCGGTTTTGCGAGCTTCTTTATGTATACTTTCAGGCAAACAGGCTCTGCGATCGCGGTTATTTTTCGTGATCCGTCTATTGAATCATTGGTTATTATGAATGAATTTGAAGCGGCAAATTTGTCACTTCAAATGCCTAATGCAAAGATTAAAACATTTCCAATTTGGGTGGATGTAGACGACCCTTACAATCCAGAAAATGGCAAAGTAATGAAGGCAAGGCCAATTAATAGCCCAATAGAAACGATTTTTAATATACTTAAAGAGGCGTTGTCAGATGCAGGCGTTTATGGAAAACCGGTTGCGATTGAATTAAACCAAATTACACATACTGGAAAAGTATGGCTGGATAAGGTTATCCCTGGGCTAAATTTGGTTGACTCTTCACCGTTATTTAATGAATTACGCATGATTAAAAGTGAGTGGGAAATCGCTCACCTCAGAAAGTCTGCACAAATTACAGAAGCTGGTATTGCTGCTGCGAGTAAATTAATTAGAGTTGGTTGTACTTCAGCAGAATTAACCGCAGCTTTTAAAGCGAAAGTGATGGAATTCCCTGAAACGAACTATAGCCGCTTCAATTTAATTTCAGTTGGCAGTGATTTTTCACCCAAAATGATCCCAGATGACCAGCCGGCAGAAGAAAGTGATTTAATTAAATTTGACTGTGGTGTTGATGTGGCAGGCTATGGCGCTGATATTGCACGCACATTTGTGGTTGGTAAACCGAATGAAAAAGTCGCTGCTATTTATCAAACCATCTTAAAAGGTCATCAATATATGTTAAGCCGAGTTGCACCCGGTGTCGCATTGAGTGATGTTTTTAATGAAACAATGGCACTGATCCGTTCCTCGGGATTGCCTTATTATAACCGTGGGCACTTAGGCCATGGGGATGGCGTGTTTGTCGGGTTAGAAGAAGCCCCTTTTGTGAGTGCTGCGACGACAGAAGTCTTTCGAGCTGGGATGGTCATGAGTTTAGAAACGCCATATTACGGGATTGGTGTGGGCGGCATTATGATTGAAGATATGCTACTCATCACTGAAGATGGTGTTGAAATGCTAAGTCATCTGCCCCGTGAATTGGTCTCTTTAGGGTAATGGAATAAGGAATTTTCTATGAAGTGGTATCATTATTTAGTTATTTTCCCAATCCTAGCATTAACCGTGGGCATTTATTTCGTTAACCAAGTAGAGCCTTTTGTGATGGGCTTGCCATTTTTAATGTTTTGGATTGTGGCATGGGTGATTGTTACAGCTTTAGTGATGTTATTAATCAATGTATTAGATAATAAAAATACTAAGGAAACATCATGAGTTCCTCATTAATTATCATCACTGCATTTTTCTTTTTTAGTATTTATTTAGCTATCCGCGCTAAAAAAGGAAAAACGATGGATCACGAAGGATGGTCTGTCGGTGGGCGTAGTTACGGCGCACTGCTGGTTTTCTTATTAAGTGCAGGGGAAATATATACCACATTTACCTTCCTCGGTGGGAGCGGCTGGGCTTACGGAAAAGGCCCTGCAATCCTATATACCTTAGCAGTCAATGCGTTTATGGGGATCTTTTTATATTGGGTACACCCAAGAGTATGGCGCTTCGCAAAAGATAATGATGTCAGAACGATTTCTGAGTTATTTACCAAGAAATATCAAAGCCCGGGGTTAGGGTTATTAATTAGCTTAATTTCTATTGCTGCGATGGTGCCTTTATTTGTTTTGCAGCTCAAAGGATTAGGCATTATTGTTTCTCAAGCGTCTTATGGTGCAATTCCAGCTGATATTGCCATTTGGATTGGAATTATCGCAGTGACGTTGTTTGTGATGATTTCAGGTATTCATGGTTCAGCTTGGACATCAGCTCTGAAAGATCTAATGATTTTAATTGTGGTGGTGTTTATCGGTATTTATATCCCACTTCATTATTACGGTAGCTTTGGGGAGATGTTTAAAGCGATAGATACGGCAATGCCAAGCTTTTTAACCTTCTCCGAAACAGGGCTTAATATTCCTTGGTATATTTCGACTATATTCTTATCTGTAGTTGCCTATTTCTGTTGGCCACACTATATGGCCGCAGTGTTTACCGCAAAAGATGAGAAATCTCTGAAACGTAATAGTATTTTGATCCCAGCTTACAGCTTGATTATGCTATTTGCTTTTTTTGTCGGCTATGCGTCTATATTGCAAATTCCGCATCTTGAAGGGGCCGCGGTGGATTTATCGCTGTTTGAGATATCTAAAAGCACCTTCTCACCTATTGTTGTCGGTTTTATTGGCGCTGCGGGTATGCTAACGGCATTAGTTCCAGGATCGATGTTGTTGTTAACCACCTCCAATATGCTAGCAGGCGTTGTGCAAAAAGCGATGGGTGTGAGTGAAGAAAAACGCCAGTCAGGTGTTTATGCACGCTTTATGGTGCCTGTTGTTGCGTTAGTCAGCTTGTATTTTATTTTCCACAGTAACGATACTCTCGTAGCGATTATGTTACTCGGCGTGAATATTGTTGCACAGTTTTTCCCTGCTTTATTGATGAGCTTTAAACAACAAAACCCAATGACACCAGCAGGTGCTATTTGTGGGATTTCTACGGGAGTTTTATTCCTTGCGGTAACCTATATCGAGAAAATTTCGTTAGCACAATTGTTCCCTTGGTTAGGGGAAAGTTTAAGTTTCATGAATATCGGTATTGCGGCATTTATTCTGAATATTATTGTTGCAGTGGTGGTTTCATTATTTACGCGTAAAAGATAGTCTATTAAATTACGGATGGTAATTTTATTTACCATCCGTAATGACATATTATGCATTTGGAACAACTTCATCCGCGATAATATCAACAGCGTCCTTTAAGTCTTCTAAGGTTATCACCTGTTCAGTATTACTTAATTGGTTCCCACTGTTTTTCCTAATGGCTTCATATAAAGGCAACCCAGTTTGTGAGTCAGTGACTTTCCATTCAAAATAAATATTCGTGTCAGCATCTCGGCTTCCTACTGCAAGTTGGGTTCCTGCTATCACTAACATAACAGGTAAAACTTCATAGGGTTTGAGTTCTTCAGCAGTTGCGCTAACAGAGGTAATGACACCTGCAAATTGTAATGTATTAGGCCCTGGTGTTTGGGTTAATTCAAAGTGCTTTTCTAGCTCTTTTTTGACCTGTTGATTCGTGTAATTAAGTAGAACCGTTGCGAATTTTTCATTTATTTTATTATGTTCATTAAGCGGTTTAAATTTTATAGGGGTAAAAATAAGCTTATTTTTTTGAGTTGTATTTAGTTGGTCTGAATGCCATGCTTTGATTATATTGCCAGACGGCGTTTTAACTTCAGATAAACGGTCATAGTTACTCAAAAAATTTGATTGTTCTGTTGAAGAAGGAAGGCGACTAGAACAAGATGCTAGGAATAAAGTACCGATTATGATTATAAGATTTTTAGTTAGGTGATTCATATTATTACCATTGCTATGATGCGACACAAAAAATTAGTGCGAATGCTATCATCTGTAAATTTGATATAGTTAATAAAAAATGCGACTAATAAACTAGATGATAGTTTTTGTGGTAATTAATTTGTTTATTTGTGCTTATTGGTTTCAAATATAAAAAAAGCGCTCAACTGAGCGCTTTTTACATCATAGAGATGAATTATGCATTTTCGTTTTGTACGGCTTGGATTGCAGTTAATGCAACCGTATAAACGATGTCATCAACTAATGCACCACGAGACAAGTCATTGACAGGCTTACGCATACCTTGCAGCATTGGACCAATAGACACTAAGTCAGCAGAACGTTGTACTGCTTTATAAGTGGTATTACCGGTATTCAAGTCAGGGAAGATAAATACGGTCGCTTTACCTGCAACTGGCGAATTAGGAGCTTTAGATTTAGCAACGTCAGCCATCACTGCCGCATCATATTGTAATGGGCCATCGATGATTAAGTTTGGGCGTTTTTCTTTTGCTAAACGTGTTGCTTCACGCACTTTCTCAACGTCACTACCTGCACCTGAATCACCAGTAGAATAAGAGATCATCGCAACGCGTGGGTCAATACCGAACGCTTTTGCGGAATCAGCAGATTGGATAGCGATTTCTGATAATTGCTCTGCAGTTGGATCTGGATTGATAGCGCAGTCACCATAAACAAACACTTGCTCAGGTAATAGCATAAAGAAAACAGAAGAAACTAATGAGCTGCCCGGTGCTGTTTTAATTAATTGTAGCGGTGGACGAATAGTATTTGCCGTCGTATGAACTGCACCAGAAACTAGGCCATCAACTTCGCCTTTTTCCAGCATTAATGTCCCTAATACGACGTTATCTTCTAATTGCTCGCGAGCAACAACCTCAGTCATTCCTTTGCTCTTACGTAATTCAACGAGGCGAGCAACGTACTCTTCACGTACTTTAACTGGGTCGACAATTTCAATGCCAGTGCCGAGCTCAATACCTTGCGCTGCCGCAACGCGACGAATGTCTTCTGGGTTACCTAACAGTACACAAGTTGCGATGCCGCGTTCTGCACAGATAGATGCAGCTTTAACGGTACGTGGCTCGTCGCCTTCAGGAAGAACGATACGTTTGCCAGCTTTACGCGCTAATTCAGTTAACTGATAACGGAAAGCAGGTGGTGAGAGGCGGTTAGGGCGCTCAGAGTCTGCAACCAGTGATTCGATCCAATCGCTACTAATATGACGAGCCACGTAGTTTTGAATTTTTTCAATACGTTCGTGGTCATCTGCAGGGACTTCTAAGCTAAAGCTTTGCAGATTCAGTGATGTTTGCCATGTATTGCTTTTCACCATAAACACCGGCAGGCCTGTTTCGAACGCTTGTTCACACAGTTGGCGAATAGGCGGGTCAATGTTGTAGCCACCCGTTAGTAGAACCGCACCGATTTCAACACCATTCATTGCCGCTAGTGATGCAGAAACTAACACATCAGGGCGATCTGCGGAGGTCACTAATAGTGAGCCAGGGCGGAAGTGCTCAAGCATGTGAGGGATGCTACGTGCGCAGAAAGTCACAGATTTAACGCGACGGGTTTTGATTTCACCTTCGTTAACAACTTCTGCACCTAAGTGCCTTGCCATGTCCATAGCACGAGTGGCAATTAAATCAAAGTTCCATGGAATGGATGCAAGTACAGGTAAATTCAGCGCAGAAAGTTGCTTAGTATCGAGGTTAGCCACTGTCGCTTTAGTTGAATCATCAAAGATTTCAGACAGATCAGGGCGAGTACGGCCTTGCTCATCAACAGGCGCATTCACCTTGTTAATAATAACACCGATAATATTTTTATTACGTTGGCCGCCAAATTCGTTGCGTACTAACTCTAAACGTTCTTGCATTTGCGTAATGGAGCTATTGCCTGGTGCAGTGACAAAAACAATCTCTGCGCCTAATGTTTTGGCAATTTCATAGTTTAATGATTGAGCAAATGAATGTTTACGTGTTGGCACTAAACCTTCAATTAAAATCACTTCCGCATTTTTTGTGTGGTCATGATAGCGAGCGACGATTTCTTCCATTAACACATCTTTTTTGGAAGAGGTCAGTAGCGATTCAACGTATTCCATTGTTAAGGGTTCAACAATGGTAGTAATACTTGAATGAGAGCGCAGGACTTCAGTGGTTTGGTCTTTGTTGCCAGAGACGCGTGGCTGTGCGATAGGTTTGAAAACGCTTAATTGAACACCTTTTTGTTCCATTGAGCGAACGACACCTAGGCTAACGCTAGTTAAGCCAACGCTGGTGCCAGTAGGTATTAACATAATTGTACGGGACACGGGAACCTCTTTATTTCGGTTACTCTAATGACAAAACGATACCGCCGCCAGCATGTTGCTGGCGGTAGAAGTTGCTTATGCGGTTAAACGCGCAGTATCTTGGGCGATAACCAACTCTTCATTGGTTGCGATAACCAGAGCAGGGCGGCTGTTATCGGTGGTGATTAAACCTTCTTTACCGAAGCGTGCTGCTAAGTTACGCTCATGGTCATATTCGAAACCAAGGATAGCCAGTTTCTTCAAAGTAATTTCACGAACTTGCGCTGAGTTTTCACCAATACCACCTGTGAAGATGATAGCGTCAAGACGGCCTTCCATCAGTGCACTGTATGCACCAACGTATTTAGCTAAACGATGGCAGAAAACATCCATTGCGCGAGTGGCATCTTCTTTAGTGCCGTAGTTGTCTTCAACGTAGCGGCAGTCGCTAGTTACGCCAGTTAAACCTAATAAACCAGACTCTTTGGTCAGCATTTTGTTGATTTGATCAACGCTCATGCCTAAAGAATCATGTAAATGGAAAATAATTGCAGGGTCGATATCACCACTACGAGTTCCCATTACCAGACCTTCTAATGGCGTTAAGCCCATTGACGTATCTACACATTTACCATTAACAATAGCAGTAACAGAACCACCGTTGCCTAAGTGGCAAGTGATAACGTTTAGATCATCAACAGATTTGTTGAGTTTTTTCGCAGCTTCACGGGAAACATAGTAATGGCTTGTACCGTGCGCACCATAACGGCGGATACTATGCTCTGAATATAATTCGTATGGCAATGCATACAGATAAGCTTCCTGCGGCATGGTCTGATGGAATGCGGTATCAAAGACAGCGACATTCTTGTTGATCAGATGCGGGAAAGATTTTCTTGCTTCTTCAATACCGATAAGGTGAGCAGGGTTATGTAATGGCGCGAATGGAATAGCCGCTTCGATGCCTTCAATCACTTCGTCTGTAATTAATACAGAAGAGGTGAATTTCTCACCACCATGAACAATACGGTGGCCAATGGAGGTGATTTGCTCTGATAGCTCAGGTTTTTCAGCAAGAATAGTGTTAACAATGAAATCCAATGCTTCGCTATGCGCTGCACCAGCACCTAAAGGCGCTTCTTTCTTAGCACCATCCATTTTCCACTTAATACGGGCTTCCGGGAGGTTAAAGCACTCAGCTAATCCAGATAAAAATTCATCGCCATTAGTTGGGTCGATGATGGCGAATTTCAGTGAGGAGCTACCGCAGTTTAGAACCAGTACCAGCTTACTTGACATGGAAATACCTATCGTTAATTGTTGTTGTGAAGCCTTTTAAACAACATGAAAAGACTCAGATTAAAAATATACTGCTAAAGCCTAGCGTATTTATGACCTGAAACATCATGATTGATATCATGTTAAAGGCGAAAAAGTTAAAGATCGTGAGACCTTTATGGGGTTGATAAAACAGGCGCTATTCTTTCCAGCAAAGGGTTATAAAAGTAAACCTTTGCATCTAGTGTTGAAATAACGACCAATAACCCCAATATATAACTGTTGTCTATCTTCCGTTTTGAAGATGGATAAAGCTAAAAAGTAACAAATGCAACAGCAATTCTAAATGCGGTAGATTCTACTAAAATTATTTTATATTTTATACGTTTTTTTTAAAAATAGGGGCTTTGATTGATTAAAATCATAAGTGACGTATAAAGTGGTGTTATAGCACAGGGTTACATTGCTATTAGAATAGCTGATATTTAGTAAAATGACTTAACTTAAGGTAAATGTAATGAAATAATTTCGTTATCTTAAATGTGCTATCATTTTACCATCGTGCAATCTATAAATTATTGCCTCAGTTTTTAAGAAGTCGATAGGAAACGTTTCATGAGTACATTACAAAGTACACCGCCCGGTTTTTTTAAACGCTTTAGATTAGGTAACCACTATCTGAAGACTTTTCCTATGGAGAAAAAACTGTCGCCAATCTTCCCCGAAATTCGCATTAACAAGGCTGTTCGCTTTGGTATTCGTTTTATGCCACCCATTGCAATTTTCACATTAGCATGGCAAATCGCATTAGGTGGGCAACTTGGTCCCGCCATTGCAACGGCACTGTTTGCCTGTAGTTTGCCAATGCAAGGTTTATGGTGGTTAGGAAAACGTGCTGCGACGCCTCTGCCATCGAGCTTGTTGAGCTGGTTTCACGAGATCCGTGATAAATTTACCGAAGCGGGTATTGTCATGGCACCGATTGAACAGCAACCCGATTATATGGCGTTAGCTGATTTACTAAAACGTGCGTTTAAGCAGCTGGATCGTTCCTTTTTGGAAGATATCTAAGAGATGATTTCCATTAAAAGGTAGATTTAACAATAAGTAATGCAAAAAACGTGTTTAGATCAATAAAAGCGATGTTTTCACTGTCTATGATTGATGTTGAATGCGAAGATAAGCCATACTTTTTAGTGGGAGAACCATGATGGAAATGACTAACGCACAACGCTTGATCTTATCTAATCAATATAAAATGATGACCATGCTTGACCCCGATAATGCAGAACGTTATCGCCGCTTACAAACCATTATTGAACGTGGTTTCGGTTTACAAATGCGTGAGTTAGACAGAGACTTTGGCCATTTAAGTGAAGACACCTGCCGTACTGTTATTGATATCATGGAAATGTACCATGCACTGCAAGTCTCTTATAGCAACATGGCTAATAAAGAAGACATTGATGGCCGCCGTGTGCAATTTTTGGGCTTTGATGCGGCAACAGAAGCGCGTTATCTGAGCTATGTTCGTTTTATGGTCAATACAGAAGGGCGTTATACCCACTTTGACAGTGGAACGCATGGGTTTAACTCACAAACACCAATGTGGGAAAAATATAATCGTATGTTAGCGATTTGGCATGCATGTCCAAGGCAGTATCATTTATCAGCAGTAGAGATATCCCAAATCTTCAACGCTTAGTACTCATCATTCTTCGCGCTGTAGTGTTGTTGACTACATTCGGCTACTCGGGTTACATACTTTTGTATGTTCCCCGGATATCTTCTCTAGTCGCTTAGCTACAGCGTGAATATTTAGAGCAATCTCGTCATACTTCACTTTATCGCCTAGAGACAAGGCAAATTATTTAGAGTAAATGGGATTAATAGGTATAAAATTTCAACTTCAAATTAACATTTCTTTCCTGTTTTAACTCTCTAGTGCATTCAAATCTAAGTCTTAGGCTCAATTCTTAATTATTTTTAATATTGAGGTTGCGTATATATGCCTATTTAGCGTTAACTAGTGGGCTAGAATCGATTCAACTTTTTATGTTATGCGAATTGCACAATTAAAGGGTAAAGGGGGAGATGTGAAGTTAAAGGCAAAAGGGTTTCTATTTGATTTAGATGGCACATTGGCGGATTCGCTGGCAGTTGTTGAGCGTTGCTGGTGTAAATTTGGTGAGCGAATAGGAAAAAGCCCTGAAGAAATTATTAACTTTATTCATGGAAAGCCAGCATTAACCAGTTTGCGTCACTTTTTACCTGAGGCGAGTGATGAAGAAATTATGGGTTATTTTCGCTGGTTAGAAAAAATGGAAAGTGAAGATACTGAAGGCGTTATTGCTTTACCCGGCGCTATTGCTTTGCTATCGCGTTTAAATGAAATTGGCGCGCCGTGGGCGATTGTCACCTCTGGTACTGTACCAATTGCCCATGGCCGTCAACAAGCGGCAGGGTTACCAGAGCCTAAACATTGGATAACATTTGAAAAAGTGTCCAAAGGTAAGCCAGATCCAGAACCGTTTTTACTTGGGGCACAAGCACTTTCTCTTCCTACAAAATCCTGCATTGCCTTTGAAGATGCGCAGGCAGGCATCCATTCTGCATTAACAGCAGGCTGCCAAGTGGTCGCAGTCCATGCGCCAGAAGGCATGCCGCGTCGTGATGAAATCCAAGTAATTGTGAGTTCACTGGCACAAATTTCCGTTACGGGGCCTGACAATAATGGTGATTATGAACTTTTCGTGTCTAATTTGACTTAATGGTGATTTAATCAAAGAAATTCTCCGTAAAACATGCTTAACTGAATAAAATTCTTAGCAATGTTTTTTTTCGTCGAAAGGGGATATTTTGAACGGAGAATTGCTGTGGGTCTTGACCCTCCTATTAATTGCGATAGTTTTATTTACCACAAATAAGATCCGTATGGATGTGGTAGCGTTACTTGTCATTGTCGCGTTTGTATTGAGCGATACTTTAACGCTAGAACAAGCTACAGCCGGTTTTGCTGACCCTAACGTCTTGCTAATCGCTGCATTATTTGTCATCGGTGATGGCCTTGTTCGCACAGGGATAGCCTATCAAATGGGAGACTGGCTTGTTCGCGTTGCAGGAAGCAGCGAAAGCAAAATGCTGGTTTTCTTAATGCTCACCGTCGCTGGGTTAGGGGCTTTTATGAGCTCCACTGGGGTGGTGGCGATTTTCATCCCCGTCGTTTTAAGTGTCGCATCACGCATGAAAACGTCCCCTAGCCGGTTAATGATGCCATTAGGCTTCGCTGGGCTAATCAGTGGGATGATGACACTGGTGGCCACGCCACCTAATATGGTGGTGAACAGTGAATTGGTACGAGAAGGGATCAAAGGCTTTCAATTTTTCTCTATTACCCCGATTGGTATTTTAATTTTATTCGCGGGTATCGCCTACATGTGGCTGACAAGGCGCTGGCTAGGCAGTAACGAACCTGATAAACAACCAGTTAAATATCAGCGTACTTTCCGTGATTTAATTCGAGATTACAAGCTGACAGGCAGAGCTCGCCGTCTTGCTATCCGCAAAGGTTCCCCGCTTATTGGCCATACCCTTGATGAACTGCATCTTCGCTCTCGCTACGAAGCTAACGTGGTAGGGATTGAGCGTTGGCGTAAATTCCGTCGTGTGATGGTGAGCGCGACGGGGGGAACGGAGTTACGCGAGCGAGATGTCTTATTAATTGATATTTCTGTGAGTGATGACGACTTACGTCAGTTTTGTAGCGAACAACTCCTTGAACCCATGATTTTACGAGGTGATTATTTTTCAGAGCAATCACGAGACGTAGGCATGGCTGAAGTATCGATGAACCCAGATTCCGAACTATTGGGTAAATCGTTAAAGGATATTAAATTTCGTACTCGCTATGGTTTGAACGTGGTTGGTATTCGTCGTGATGGCAAGGCATTGGATGGAAAACTAGTTGATGAACCGCTTAGATTAGGGGATATTTTATTAGTCATTGGTGATTGGAAATTAATCCGGGTTTTATCGACTAAGCCACGGAACTTTATTGTCCTGAATCTAGCTGCTGAAGTCGAAGCGGTTGCCCCTGCCGCCTCTCAAGCTCCTCATGCTTTATTTTGTCTGGCACTAATGGTCGCGATGATGGTGACCAATGAAATTCCTAATTTTATTGCGGCGCTGATTGCCTGTTTATTAATGGGAAAATTTCGCTGTATCGACATGGAAAGTGCGTATAAGTCAATTCACTGGCCGAGTATCATATTAATTGTTGGGATGATGCCTTTTGCGCTCGCATTGCAAGAAACGGGCGGGATAGCACTTGCAGTTGATGCCTTGATGAAGATAGCGGGTGGGTTAGGTCCGCATGTCATGCTGCTGTGTTTATTTATCCTTTGCGCTACGATTGGTTTGTTTATTTCTAACACTGCAACAGCGGTATTGATGGCGCCAATTGCCATTGCTGCAGCACGTCAAATGGAGGTTTCTCCGTTGCCATTTGCTATGGTTGTTGGTATTGCTGCATCAGCTGCGTTTATGACCCCTGTTTCATCACCTGTTAACACCTTGGTATTAGGGCCAGGGGGTTATAAATTTTCTGACTTTTTGAAAGTGGGAGTGCCATTCACTATTATTGTGATGTTTATTAGTATTTTGGTCGTACCGGTATTATTTCCCTTTAATTAATTTTTGTTATTTATAATCTCAAAATTACCATCAATAACGAATGAAAAGTAAATCGTTATTGATGGTTTCTATTAAAAAAACGTAAGCGTTAATATTTATTCGTTTTTTCATTTGATAAACTAAATGCTAGCTTATTTCTGACAAATTAATGTGAGGAATATCTAATATGAATAAAGAAACTGCTACACCAGAAAGATATTATTTGGGCTTGGCAACATTTGAAAATTTTTGGGGGGAAGATTTAAGTTCTGTTGTCATTGAACACTATATTAATAACCTTAGTAATAGCAGTGCGAAAAAATACCCTAGGTCACAAACGTTGTCTAATATTGCAAATAAAGCTGTTATGAAAGATATTTTTGCATTTAAATATGAGCTCGGTGTTAATGATTCATATGATTATTGGGTTGTTGAAATAACAACTAAAAGTGGCAAAAAATATCGTACAAAATCGAGTTTTTATTGTTCTATTACCTTCGAAGATAAAGGAAAAATGGTATTGGGGGTTAATGGGGACTCCAAGCGGCTGTATGTGCATTTCCCGTCATCGTCTGACTGTTCTACCGCATTTAACGAAATATAATTAATAACTGCTTATGCAGAGTAGGAATATTTATTATTCCTACTAAAAAATTAATTACTGATTTCATCAAGGGAAAGTTTAAAGCCTGGGACAAATTTTTCCATAAAATAGTTCATTTCAGGGCTTTTTCTCTCTTCTAATATTTTCTCTAGACGTTTTTTTGCAAGTTTAAATTCACTATTACCTGCGGAAAGTTCCTCTAAACATTTCAAATAAGCACATAGTGAATCAGCTTGTTTAACCAATGAATGTTCTTCAGCAGTTTGTAAATCTTCAATAATTAGCTCACGGAAGTCATCTTGCAGTTCTTCTGGTAGCATTTCGAGTAATTTTTGCTGGGCGAACTTCTCTATTTTTTTATATTCATGAGCAATTTGCTGATTATGATATTTAATCGGAGTTGGTAAATCCCCAGTGATAACTTCGCTCGCATCATGGTACATGGCTAACATAGCTATTCGTTCTGCATTAACCTGACCACCGAATCGACGATTCTTGATGATAGCAAGAGCATGGGCAACCATAGCCACTTGCAAGCTATGTTCCGAAACGTTTTCAGTTCGGACATTACGCATTAACGGCCAACGATGGATTAACTTCATTCTAGCAAGGTGGGCGAAAAAGTAGCTCATAAGTCCTCTTTTATGGTGTCTACAAACAACAAAAATTATAACGGAAATAAAGTGACAGTGATATAAATTTATTGTTTTTTAATTGGTTACTACTCAGTGACATTATTTTAATATTTTTTGTCAAATTAAGAGCGTCTTAATAATACCATCTAATTTAGATTATAAATTAACTGATATTTTAATTGTGTTGAATTATGTAATCAAAAAAATATAATGAATATTCAATCCATAAATAAAGAGGCAGTATGAAATATTTTCCATTTATATTATTGGGCTTTTTCCTTGTGGCAATTTATTTTATTTCCATTCTTTGATTATCAGAATAATACAGTCTATTAGTGATGGCTAGATTTAGAATAAAAAAGCCTCCAGAGCTGGAGGCTTTTATTCTATATTTTACCCAATTCTATTGGCGATAACCTTCCAGGAAACGGCCAAATTTATTAATCGCCATTTCAAGGTCGTCAGCATAAGGTAATGTAACAATTCTAAAGTGGTCGGGTTCAGGCCAGTTGAATGCGGTACCCTGAACTAATAGTACTTTTTCTTGTAGTAACAGGTCTAAAATCATTTTCTGGTCGTCATAGATATTAAATCGTTTAATATCTATTTTCGGGAACATGTAAAGAGCACCTTGCGGTTTGACACATGAAACACCCGGTATTTGGTTGATCAATTCCCATGCACGATTACGTTGCTCATATAAGCGGCCACCCGGCTGAATGAATTCGCTAATACTTTGATAGCCGCCCAATGCAGTTTGAATAGCATGTTGCATTGGCACGTTGGCACATAGGCGCATAGAGGCTAGCATTTCTAAGCCTTCAATGTAGCTTTTAGCATGTTTTTTCGGGCCGTTTAATACCATCCAACCTTGGCGGAAGCCAGCGACGCGATACGTTTTCGATAAACCATTAAAGGTGATGGTTAATAAATCAGGGGCGAGGGCGGCAATCGAGTGATGCACAGCATCATCATAAAGAATTTTGTCATAAATTTCATCAGCATAGATAATAAGATTGTGCTGACGAGCCAACTCGACAATTTCCATTAATAGATCTTTGCTGTAGACAGCACCGGTTGGGTTATTTGGGTTGATAACCACAATCCCACGCGTTCTTGGGGTGATCTTTTTGCGAATATCTTCAATATCAGGCATCCAACCTTGCTGCTCATCACACATATAATGAACGGCTTTCCCACCAGAAAGGGAAACTGCAGCAGTCCATAGTGGGTAATCAGGGGCAGGGACTAACATTTCATCGCCATTATTAAGCAGTGCTTGCATCGCTTGGACGATAAGCTCAGATACACCATTACCAATGTAAACATCTTCTACCGTCATTTCGTGAATACCACGAGCTTGGTAGTGCTGGACGATAGCTTTACGTGCAGAATAGAGCCCTTTGGAATCACAATAACCTTGAGAGCTCGGCAGATTACGTAAGACATCGACTAGGATTTCATCTGGGGCTTCAAAGCCAAACGGGGCCGGGTTACCAATATTGAGTTTGAGGACTTTGTTGCCTTCTTCTTCTAGGCGCTTAGCTTCTTTTAATACGGGCCCACGAATGTCATAGCAAACATTATCGAGCTTACTGGATTTAGTTAGATTATTCATAGTTCTCTCATTACCCTAAGGGTTACATTGGTCGAGCCGGCGTTATTCCTTTACTGTACTCTTCCCTCAGAAGCTTTTGAAGATGCAAGGTTATTTTTGGTGTAAAAGGTTGGTTTACGCGTAAATGTAATGTTTGGTATCTTATTATCTTACTTAGGTTAGCTGTCTATTCCAAAAATAGGGTATTGGTTGGATTATAATTTTAACATTCTTTGATGTTTTGGAGTATAAATAGTAAAAAAGCATAAAAATAGTGAAAAAGGAAAAATTGTATCAAAATGTAATATTAAGCATTGAATGGTTAAATCAGACATGTTTTTTTTGCGGTAATGGCCTTTTTTCATAATAATTAGTGTGATTTTGTTAGTAATATTGATTGTTTCGAGGTGTTTTTTTTAACGAAAAGTGCGCCTTAAATTCATAACTCATTGATATTTTTGGCTATAACCAAATAGTGAAATGAGTTTTATAATGTGCTTACATTAAAATAATTGCGATTACATTAAATATGTTACTATTTAGGCGTTTCCAAGAAAGCATGTTTTAGCTTGTTTTTTAAGAAAACATTGCCTTTTTATTAAGATTATTTGATTTTTGGAAGTATGCTATTTGTACACATGCCTTATCGTCAATGAATAATGGACAGGGTGCAAAAAAGTAAAGTAATGAGAAGTTATTGCAGATCTATGGATTAGAAATGCACTCGCTTAGTAGTCGCTATAAACTCGCTGATTCTCATGGAGGAGAGCAGAAACACCAGGTAACATAAAATTATATAAGAGAATGAACGATGATAAATTCCAATCGTCCCATCATGAACCTAGATCTTGATTTGCTACGTACTTTCGTCGCTGTCGCAGATCTTAACACGTTCGCAGCTGCAGCTGCAGCCGTTTGTCGAACACAATCTGCTGTGAGCCAGCAAATGCAGCGCCTAGAGCAATTAGTCGGTCGTGAGCTTTTTGCTCGTCATGGGCGAAATAAACTGCTCACTGCGCATGGATTACAATTGCTTGGCTACGCAAGGCAAATACTTCGCGCCAACGATGATGCAACGGCATCGTTAACCTATAATGACGCGGATGGTGAATTGCGTATTGGTGCATCTGATGACACCGTCGATATCTTATTACCTTTCTTGCTTAATCGTATCGCATCTGTCTATCCAAGAATTGCCGTTGAAGTGCGTATTAAACGGGCACAGTTTATTGAGTCAATGCTCGATAACCATGAGATAGACCTTGCTTTAACAACGGCAAGAATTAGCCACCATCCCAAAACGGCTTTAAGAACTGTGCCTGTTTTGTGGCATAGTGCACCGGATTTTCAATTGCGTTCTAATGAGCCCATTCCATTAGTGGTTATGGACGAAACTAACCCATATCGTAAACTTTGTACTAGTGCTCTTGATGATGCAGGTTTGTCATGGCATGTGGCGTATGAAGCGGCTTCTTTACCTGCTGTCCGTGCAGCCGTAAATGCAGAAGTTGGGGTAACAGCAAGGCCAATGGAAATGCAAAATGCAGATTTACGCATTTTGAGTGAAGCTGATGGGTTGCCTCGTTTACCTGATATTCAGTATTGGTTGTATAAGAATGCAGATGAGCAAAAAGATTTTGTTCTGACTGTATTCGATGCGATTGAAAACAAAAAAATCCCTTATGTTGCAACTCCAGCAAGTGAATTGGTGGATATCAACGAAGAAGGTAATTAATTTAATCGATTCAACTGGTTATCTTAAGCATAATATTTAATCGATTTATTGTACTGACGGCAATTCCAATTATCTTGGGATTGCCGTTTTTTTATATCTTTTTTGTCCGTTTATTACTGAATCACTTGTTTGTGATCAATGTGTTATTGGTCATGTACAAATAAAATCAATGTGTTAATCACAGTCTAAATAACATTCGGGCTGTGATTGTGATGGCATCATTGGTTGAATGGCTTACGTACGCGTAGGTTAAGCCGTTTGGTGGTAGATGAAAGTGGATCGCTGCTGATGACTGAAACGATTATCTCATACCGTGGAACAAAATTTTCAATATTGGGAAATGGCATCGAGAAATTTGTTCTTGTGGGTGTTTAAATAATCCTCAGTGATATTTTTAATAGGTTATCAAATTCAAGTTTATCAATTTTTTATCGATATCCGCTCATAAAAAAAACAATTAACCACTTAATAAGTATGGTTAAATAGGAAAGACCATGAAATAATTGTGATGTAGCTGGCATAACCTGAATTTCATTGTTTAGTTAACAATTTGTTATGTTGTTAACAATATTTTTTTATTGAATAGATAAAATAGCGCTGGAATGTCAGGTAGTTACTTGAAGTCATGCGTTAAAAAGAGTTACAAAGACTTAAAGTTAAATTGAATGCTATGTAAACAAATTGAGTACTTTTTCAATAAAAGTGTGCGTTAGATCAAATAAAAAGCGCAATTTTTCATCTGTTAAGACAGGTTTTTCCTGAGATAATGGTGTAGTAAAAACGAATAATCAGTTAAACTAGTTTGCGTGTTTACTTGAGTATCATTACACTGACACGTTTTAGCAGATTATGAGTACTTTTTGTTGTTCCGTTGTTTTTGTAGTGTGAAGTTTTTGTAACAAATACGGGTTATTTTACTTAATTTAAGTAAGGTAAATTGTAATGAGAGAGGACAAACCAAACGCAGTCAACAGACTGATTTAAGTTTGGTGATATTTTAGTTTGTGATCAATTTTGGTCTTTCTTCTCGATTAACTGGGCAATTGTGGTGCAATACTGCCGTGATGTAAAAAAGAGCAGTTAACACACCATAAGTAATGAGTAAGCAACGAGTATGTCTACATCAATCCTAGCGTTAGCCCATAACTGGGCGTTTGCGATATTCCTTATCGGCACTATCGGTCTTTGTGCTTTCATGTTGGTCGCGGGTCACTTTTTAGGTAGCCGCGCCAAAGCCAGAACAAAACACGTTCCTTATGAGTCCGGTATCGACTCGGTCGGTAGTGCACGTCTCCGCATGTCCGCTAAGTTTTACTTAGTCGCCATGTTTTTCGTTATCTTCGATGTTGAAGCCATGTTCTTATTTGCATGGTCAGTTGCCATCCGCGAAGCCGGTTGGGTAGGTTTCATCGAAGCCGCGATCTTTATTTTGGTATTGTTGGCGGGACTGTTTTATCTCGTCCGCGTTGGGGCATTGGATTGGACTCCAGTCCGTTCCCGCGGAAAAGTAAAGCATCCTAGTGAAGTTATTAAAATCAGCAATCGTCATCCGCAGTAAAAAGCGAGGCATTATACAATGGATTATACGCTCACCCGCATAGATCCGAACGGTGAGAACGACCGTTACCCACTGCAAACCCAGGAAATCGTAACAGATCCACTGGAGCAGCAAGTTGAAAACAGTGTTTACATGGGGAAACTTTCTCATGCACTTCACGATGTGGTTAACTGGGGGCGCAAAAACTCTCTCTGGCCATATAACTTTGGTCTTTCATGTTGCTATGTAGAAATGGTGACTTCGTTCACGGCTGTTCATGACGTCGCCCGCTTTGGTGCAGAAGTACTGCGTGCTTCACCTCGTCAAGCCGATTTCATGGTAGTAGCAGGTACTTGTTTCACAAAAATGGCACCTGTTATTCAACGTCTGTATGACCAAATGCTTGAACCAAAATGGGTTATTTCCATGGGTTCATGTGCCAACTCTGGTGGTATGTATGACATTTATTCTGTTGTACAAGGCGTCGATAAATTTATTCCTGTGGATGTATATATCCCAGGTTGCCCACCACGCCCAGAAGCCTATATGCAGGCTCTGCTTCTATTGCAAGAATCTATCGGTAAAGAGCGTCGTCCGCTGTCTTGGGTCGTTGGAGACCAAGGGGTTTACCGTGCCAATATGCAATCAGAAAGAGAAAGAAAGCATGGTGAACGTATTGCAGTGACAAATCTGCGTACACCAGACGAAATTTAAGGCTTAAAGCCATACAGCGTAACAGAGCAATGTTGTTGCGAAATAATAAACCTGATCAAGCGTTATGGTGAAGAATGATGACAGATCAGATAGCGCAAGCGAGTAGTAACCAGCCAGGATGGCAGACACAGGATCACTTAAACGACCCTGTGCTTCTGGAACTGCGCAATCAATTTGGGCCGGATGCCTTTTCTGTTCAAGCAACTCGCACTGGCATGCCAGTGGTTTGGGTGCGTCGCGAACAGTTACTGGAAGTGGTCGATTTCCTAAAGAAATTACCAAAACCGTATGTCATGTTATTTGACTTACATGGGGTAGATGAACGTCAACGAATTCACCGTCAAGGTCTGCCAGAAGCAGATTTTAGTGTTTTCTATCATATCATCTCCATCGATCGTAACCGCGATATCATGTTAAAAGTCGCTCTTAATGAGAAAGACTTAAACGTGCCTTCTATTGTTTCACTGTTCCCGAATGCGAATTGGCATGAGCGTGAAGTGTGGGACATGTTCGGTATAACGTTCCAAGGTCACCCGAATCTACGCCGCCTTTTAATGTCACCAAGCTGGGAAGGCCACCCACTGCGTAAGGATTACCCTGCGCGTGCGACTGAGTTCGACCCTTTTGTGCTGACTAAGCAGAAACAAGATCTGGAAATGGAAGCTTTGACTTTCAAACCAGAAGAGTGGGGCATGGCACGCGGAAATGAAAACGAAGATTTCATGTTCCTGAACTTGGGGCCAAACCACCCATCCTCACACGGTGCGTTCCGTATCGTACTGCAATTGGATGGCGAAGAAATTATCGACTGCGTACCTGATATCGGCTACCACCACCGTGGCGCTGAAAAAATGGGTGAACGCCAGTCATGGCACAGTTACATTCCTTACACCGACCGTATCGAGTACCTCGGTGGTTGTGTGAATGAAATGCCATATGTTTTAGCCGTTGAAAAATTGGCAGGCATTGAAGTGCCAGATCGCGTCAAAACGATCCGTGTCATGTTATCTGAGTTATTCCGTATTAACAGCCACTTACTGTACATCAGTACCTATATCCAAGACGTTGGTGCGATGACCCCAGTCTTCTTTGCGTTTACTGACCGTCAAAAAGTCTACAACGTCATTGAAGCGATTACCGGTTTCCGTATGCACCCTGCATGGTTCCGTATCGGTGGTGTCGCTCACGACTTACCACGTGGCTGGGAAAAACTGCTGCGTGAATTATTAGACTGGCTGCCAAAACGTTTAGAGTCTTATGTCACTTCCGCACTGAAGAACTCCATCTTAAAAGGCCGTTCTATTGGTACCGCAATGTACTCAAAAGAAGAGGCGTTGGCATGGGGTGTGACAGGGGCTGGATTACGTGCAACAGGCGTTGATTTTGACGTGCGTAAATGGCGTCCATATTCAGGCTATGAAAACTTCGAATTTGATATCCCTATCGCGCATAACGGTGACTGTTATGACCGTGTGATGATCAAAGTGGAAGAGATGCGCCAGAGTATCCGTATTCTTGAGCAATGCTATAAGAATATGCCAGAAGGTCCTTTCAAAGCTGACCATCCACTGACAACTCCGCCACCAAAAGAGCGTACGTTGCAGCACATCGAAACCCTGATCAACCACTTCTTACAAGTGTCTTGGGGTCCGGTGATGCCAGCAAATGAGTCATTCCAGATGGTTGAAGCGACGAAGGGGATCAACAGCTACTACTTAACCAGTGATGGCAGCACAATGAGCTACCGCACGCGTATTCGTACGCCGAGCTACGCTCACTTGCAGCAAATTCCTGCGGTTATCAGAGGCAGCTTAGTTTCAGACTTAATCGTCTATCTGGGTAGTATCGATTTTGTAATGTCGGATGTGGATCGCTAACCATGCATAATGAACATAACGAAAATGAGAAGCACAACGAGCTCAATGTCGTGAACGTGTTTGAACCGCAAGTCAATCATGGCTTTGTCTTAACCGAGAAAGAGCGCGAAGAGATTGAAGGTGAGAAACACCATTACGAAGACGCACGTGCTGCCTCAATTGAAGCACTGAAAATTGTGCAAAAAAACCGCGGTTGGGTTGAAGATGGTGCGATCCATGCTATCGCTGACGTCTTAGGTATCCCAGCTAGTGATGTTGAAGGGGTGGCGACATTCTATAGCCAAATCTTCCGCCAACCAGTGGGTCGCCACATTATTCGCTATTGCGACAGTGTTGTTTGCCATATTACAGGTTATCAGGGCTTAGAAGCTGAAATCATTAAACAGCTTAATATTCGCCCGGGTCAAACAACAGCTGATGGCCGTTTTACATTGCTGCCGACCTGTTGCTTAGGTAACTGTGACAAGGGTCCAACGATGATGATCGATGATGACACTCACAGCTACGTGCAGCCTGAAAATATTCAAAAATTACTGGAGCAGTATCCATGACAAATTCTGTTAATCCAGTGATCCGTACTGCTGAAACTCATCCCCTAACATGGCGTTTGCGTGATGACAATCAGCCTGTTTGGTTAGATGAGTATCGCAGTAAAAACGGATACAAAGGTCTTGAGCGTGCGCTCAAAGGCATGGCACCGGATGAAGTTGTGAATCTCGTGAAAGACGCTGGCCTGAAAGGGCGAGGCGGTGCGGGCTTCTCAACAGGTCTGAAATGGAGCCTGATGCCAAAAGACGAAAACATGAAACTGCGTTACTTTTTATGTAATGCGGATGAAATGGAACCGGGCACTTATAAAGACCGTCTATTGATGGAACAACTTCCTCACTTGTTAGTTGAGGGGATGATCACGGGCGCTTATGCACTAAAAGCTTACCGTGGTTATATCTTCTTACGGGGTGAATACGTTGAAGCCGCGCAAAACCTGCGTCGTGCCATCGAAGAAGCTAAAGCGGCAGGTCTATTAGGCAAAAATATCCTCGGTTCAGGTTTCGATTTTGAACTATTTGTCCACACCGGCGCTGGGCGTTATATCTGCGGTGAAGAAACCGCACTGATTAACTCTTTAGAAGGCCGCCGTGCTAACCCGCGTTCTAAGCCACCATTCCCTGCCACATCAGGTGCTTGGGGTAAACCAACTTGCGTTAATAACGTTGAAACCATCTGTAACGTGCCTGCCATTTTAGAGCACGGAGACCAATGGTATATCGATTTAAGCGCAGGTAAGAGTAAAGATGCGGGTACTAAACTGATGGGGTTCTCTGGCCGTGTGAAAAACCCGGGTCTGTGGGAACTGCCATTTGGTACGACGGCACGTGAAGTGCTGGAAGATTACGCAGGTGGTATGCGTGATGGACTAAAATTAAAAGCATGGCAGCCGGGTGGCGCAGGGACAGACTTCCTGACCAACGACCATCTCGACTTACCGATGGATTTCGAAAATATTGCCAAAGCGGGAAGCCGTCTTGGTACTGCATTGGCGATGGCGGTTGATCATGAGATCAACATGGTTTCGTTAGTGCGTAACCTAGAAACCTTCTTTGCCCGTGAATCCTGTGGTTGGTGTACACCGTGCCGCGATGGTTTGCCATGGAGTGTGAAAATTTTACAAGCGCTGGAAAAAGGTGAAGGGCAGCCGGGGGATATTGAAACCCTAGAGCAACTTTGCCGTTTCTTAGGGCCGGGTAAAACTTTCTGCGCTCACGCACCGGGTGCGGTCGAACCGCTACAAAGTGCCATCAAATATTTCCGTGATGAATTCGAAGCGGGTATTTCGCAAAAAGATCTGCGTAACATTGTGCAGATTGCGGGTATCCAGCCCAACCTGCTGAAGCAGCGCTGGTAATTATTTAGCGATTGAGCAACCGCTAAAGAGATTTTTCACGAAGAACGTATTTTTGATTAACGCCTGCTTTATGCGGGCCTTTGGGAAGCATGCTGACTATGGCTACAATATATGTAGACGGCAAAGAATATGACGTAAACGGGTCTGAAAACCTGTTACAAGCCTGTCTTTCTCTCGGGCTAGATATTCCTTATTTTTGCTGGCATCCGGCGCTGGGAAGCGTTGGCGCTTGCCGCCAGTGTGCGGTTAAGCAGTATCAGAACGCAGATGACACTCGCGGTCGCCTAGTAATGTCTTGTATGACACCCGCAACGGAAGGGACTTACATCTCAATTGATGATGAAGAAGCCAAACAATTCCGTGAAAGTGTCGTGGAATGGCTGATGACCAACCACCCTCATGACTGCCCAGTCTGTGAGGAAGGTGGGAACTGTCACCTACAAGATATGACGGTAATGACCGGTCATAATATGCGTAAATATCGTTTTACGAAACGTACTCACATTAACCAAGACCTCGGTCCATTTATTAGTCATGAGATGAACCGTTGTATCGCGTGTTATCGTTGTGTTCGTTACTACAAAGATTACGCAGATGGCACCGATTTAGGGGTTTATGGCGCACATAACTATGTGTATTTCGGTCGTACTGAAGACGGTACGCTGGAAAGCGAGTTCTCCGGTAACTTAGTTGAAGTTTGTCCTACTGGGGTATTCACCGACAAAACTCACTCTGAGCGCTATAACCGTAAATGGGATATGCAATTTGCACCGGGTATCTGCCAGCAGTGCAGTATCGGTTGTAATACTAGCCCCGGTGAGCGTTATGGTGAAATCCGCCGCATCGAAAACCGTTATAACGGCTCGGTAAACCACTATTTCCTGTGTGACCGTGGTCGCTTTGGTTATGGTTACGTCAACCGTAAAGACCGTCCTCGCCAAGCCGTACTCAATAAAAATGGCGTTAAGAACGTGATTTCGGCTATCGAAGCGATGCAAAGCGGTGCGCAAATTATCAATCAAGCGAAAAAAGTGATTGGTATCGGCTCGCCGCGTGCTAGCGTTGAAAGCAACTATGCATTGCGCGCTTTAGTCGGTGCAGAAAACTTCTACTCAGGTATCTCTGCGGGTGAGCAAAGTCGCTTAGCGCTGATGCAAAACATTTTGCAAAATGGTGGTATCTATACCCCAACATTGCGTGAAGTGGAAGGCTATGATGCGGTACTGGTTCTGGGTGAAGATTTAACTCAGACGGGCGCACGTATGGCGTTATCTGTTCGTCAAGCCGTGAAAGGGAAAGCGCGTGAAATGGCCGCAGCGCAGAAAGTCGCTGACTGGCAAATCGCCGCTATCCAAAACATTGGCCAACACGCGAAATATCCGCTGTTTATTACCAATGTTGATGATACTCGTTTAGACGATGTGGCCGCCTTTAATTACCGTGCTCCAGTCGCTGACCAAGCGCGTTTTGGTTTTGCTATCGCCAATATGATTAATGGTGAAGCCCCTGCGGTGAATGATTTACCAGCAGACTTAAAAGCCAAAGTGGAAACCATTGCTCAGGCCTTAGCGGGTGCGAAAA
Organism: Providencia sp. M-27; assembly: GCF_011077905.1. Taxonomy (NCBI): domain Bacteria; kingdom Pseudomonadati; phylum Pseudomonadota; class Gammaproteobacteria; order Enterobacterales; family Morganellaceae; genus Providencia; species Providencia sp. M-27. Next base: position 115,512 of record NZ_JAALBT010000002.1, read on the forward strand.
AACCATTAATTATCAGTGGTAGCCATAGTGCCAGCGAGGCAATGATCCAAGCGGCTGCTAACGTGGCATTTGCACTGAAAGCGAAAGGCGCGAATGTTGGGTTATCTTACTTAGCGTCTCATGCAAATAGTTTCGGTCTGGCAATGATGAACGCACAGCCACTAGACAGCGCTTTAGCTCGCATTGAAGCGAAAGAAGCGGATGTGGCTGTTGTCATCGAAAACGACTTGTACCGTCACAGCAGTGTGGATGCGGTCAATAGCGCACTCGCAAAATTGAGCCACTTGATTGTTGCAGACCATCAGCAAACAGACATCATGGATAAAGCAACATTAGTTCTGCCTGCAGCGAGTTTTGCTGAAGCAGACGGTACGTTGATTAACCAAGAAGGTCGTGCACAACGTTTCTTCCAAGTCTTCGACCCAACGTATTACGACAAAGCTATCGTGATGAACGAAAGCTGGCGCTGGATGCATTCACTGCAAACTGAAGCGCAAGAGCGTGATGCGGATTGGTCTCAACTGGATCACGTTATCGCTGATTGTGTTGCCGCAATGCCACAATTCTCAGGTATGGTTGATGCCGCTCCGAAAGCGTCTTTCCGTATTCGTGGTCAAAAACTGGCACGTGAACCACATCGTTACAGTGGTCGTACAGCGATGCTAGCAAATCAATCTGTCCATGAGCCTCGTCAACCGCAAGATATTGACTCTCCATTTGCTTTCTCAATGGAAGGGAACAACAGCCCAACCGCGCCACGCCAGCAAATTCCATTTGCATGGGCACCGGGTTGGAACTCACCGCAAGCCTGGAACAAATTCCAAGCCGAAGTGGGGGGACACCTGTTATTTGGTGACCCGGGTATCCGTTTGTTCAATTCAACAGAAGGTAAATTGGCTTACTTCACTGAAATTCCTGCGGCTTATCAAGCCAGCGAAGCTCAGTGGGTTGTCGCACCTTATTACCACCTGTTCGGTAGTGATGAAATGTCACAGCGTTCAGAAGTGATCCAAGAGCGTATGCCAGAGCCCTATATCATGCTGAACACGCAAGATGCTGCGTCACTTGGCTTGGTTGCAGGAACAAAAGCTGAATTTAGCCATGCAGGTCAAGCGTTTAACTTGACTGTTCGTCTCAGCAATCACTTATCTACAGGTCAAATTGGCTTACCGTTAGGCATGCCAGGTATCGCACCTTCAATGGCTGGCGTGTCAGTCAATAATCTGCGGAGGGGAGCATGATGGATTGGATTTCTCCTGAAGTGATGGAAGTGTTAATTTCCATCCTTAAATCTGTCGTCATTTTATTGGTTGTTGTGACTTGTGGGGCCTACATGAGTCTGGGAGAGCGCCGTATTCTCGGTCTGTTCCAGAACCGTTATGGTCCAAACCGCGTTGGTCCGTTTGGGATGGGCCAGTTAATCGCCGACATGTTCAAAATGCTGTTTAAAGAAGACTGGATCCCACAGTTCGCGGACAAGAAAATCTTTACGCTTGCGCCAGTAATTGCGTTTTGTTCACTGTTCTTAGCATTTGCTATCGTCCCTGTTAGCCCAACATGGCACGTTGCAGACCTGAATATTGGGATTTTATTCTTCCTGATGATGGCGGGGCTCGCGGTCTATGCGGTGTTGTTTGCGGGTTGGTCAAGTAATAACAAATACTCATTATTAGGTGCGATGCGTGCGTCAGCACAAACCGTGAGTTACGAAGTGTTCTTAGGCCTTTCTTTAATGGGCGTGGTTGCACAAGCAGGTTCATTCAACCTGATTGATATTGTGAACTCCCAAGAAGGCATGTGGAACATCATTCCTCAGTTCTTTGGTTTTGTGACTTTTGCGATAGCGGGCGTTGCGGTATGTCACCGTCATCCGTTTGACCAACCAGAAGCAGAACAAGAGATTGCGGATGGTTACCACGTTGAATACTCAGGCATGAAGTTCGGTCTGTTCTTCGTCGGTGAGTATATCGGTATCGTAACGGTTTCTGCCCTGATTGTGACGCTGTTCTTTGGTGGCTGGCATGGTCCATTCCTGCCGTCATTCTTGTGGTTTGCTATCAAAACTGGCTTCTTCATGATGATGTTTATCTTGATCCGTGCCTCTTTACCGCGTCCACGTTATGACCAAGTGATGTCTTTCGGTTGGAAAATTTGCCTGCCATTGACACTGCTTAATCTGCTGGGTACTGCAGCAGTGATTTTATACAACGCTCAGTAAGGGGTGATTGAACCATGACATTGAAAGAGTTATTGGTCGGTTTCGCCACCCAAGTACGTAGTATTTGGATGGTCGGCCTACATGCGTTCGATAAACGCGAAACGCAAATGTATCCAGAAGAGCCGGTTTATCTGCCACCCCGTTACCGTGGGCGTATCGTGCTAACGCGCGACCCTGACGGTGAAGAGCGTTGTGTTGCGTGTAACTTGTGTGCGGTTGCTTGCCCAGTGGGGTGTATTTCACTGCAAAAAGCCGAGCACGAAGATGGCCGCTGGTACCCTGAATTTTTCCGCGTTAACTTTTCGCGCTGTATTTTCTGTGGTCTGTGTGAAGAGGCTTGCCCAACGACGGCAATCCAATTAACACCTGATTTTGAAATGGCCGATTGGAGACGTCAGGATCTGGTTTACGAGAAAAATGACCTGTTAATTTCAGGCCCAGGTAAATATCCTGATTATAACTTTTACCGTAAATCGGGTATGGCGATTGCAGGTAAAGACAAAGGTGAAGCGGATAACGAAGCGAAACCTATCAACGTCAAAGACCTGTTGCCATAAGGAGCGATATTCATGGAATTTACATTTTATATCGCCGGTCTAGTTGCCATTTTAGCAACTTTAAGGGTGATAACGAATACAAATCCGGTGCATGCACTGTTGTATCTGGTTGTTTCTCTGCTGGCTCTGTCAATGGTGTTTTTCTCCCTCGGTGCGTATTTTGCTGGGGCATTGGAAATCATCGTGTATGCAGGTGCCATTATGGTCCTGTTCGTGTTCGTCGTGATGATGCTCAACTTGGGGCGTTCTGTTCAAGAACAAGAGCGCGCTTGGTTGACACCGAAAAACTGGATTGGCCCTGCGGCGTTATCCGCAGTTTTATTGGCTATCTTAGTTTACGGCATCACCTCGTTGTCATATCAAAATGGCATTGAGGGCACCATCATTGGGGCGAAAGAAGTGGGTATTAGCTTGTTCGGGCCGTATGTTCTGGCTGTCGAATTGGCGTCATTGCTACTACTAGCGGGTTTAGTCGTCGCATTCCACGTTGGACGTGACCGTAAAGAAAACGGTGCTGATCTTGTGAGCATCGCGAAGGCGGAGGAGCAAAAATGATACCTCTAGAGCATGGTCTGATTTTAGCGGCAATTCTATTTGTGATGGGGCTTAGCTGCCTTGTTATCCGCCGCAACTTGCTTTTCATGTTGATCGGACTGGAAATCATGATTAACTCAACTGCACTGGCATTTGTGGTTGCAGGGAGTTTTTGGGGGCAACCAGACGGCCAGATTATGTATATCTTGGCAATCGCGCTGGCTGCAGCGGAGGCGAGTATTGGATTGGCGTTGTTACTGCAACTCCATCGTCATCGTCAGAACCTGAATATTGATAAAGTCAGTGAGATGCGCGGATGAACCTACTCTATTTAACCATTCTGTTGCCTTTACTGGGGTCGGTACTGTTAGCCTTCTCCCGTGGACGCTGGTCAGAAAACGTTTCGGCCATTATTGGTGCGGGGTCGGTCGGCTTAGCGGCCATCGTCGCATTCTATGCTGGCAATGAATTTTTAGCTCAAGACGCAGGTAGCGTATTCATCCAGCCACTTTGGACTTGGATGTCGGTCGGTACCTTTAATATCCCATTCACCCTAATGTTAGATGGTTTATCTCTGACCATGTTAGGTGTGGTAACGGGTGTGGGCTTCCTTATTCACGTATACGCTTCTTGGTATATGCGTGGCGAGGAAGGTTACTCACGTTTCTTCGCTTACACTAACCTGTTTATCGCGAGCATGGTGGTTTTAGTTCTCGCTGATAACATGATGCTGATGTATCTCGGCTGGGAAGGGGTAGGGCTGTGCAGTTATCTGTTGATTGGTTTCTATTATACCAATCCAGAAAACGGTAAAGCCGCCATGAAAGCGTTCTTTGTCACGCGTATCGGTGACGTGTTCCTCGCCATTGGTATGTTTATCCTGTGGAATGAGCTCGGTACATTGAATTTCAGCGAAATGGCGGTGTTAGCACCTCAGAAATTTGCTGAAGGTTCAAGTGCGATCAATTGGGCAACCTTGATGTTATTAGGTGGCGCAGTCGGTAAATCAGCACAGTTACCATTGCAAACGTGGTTGGCAGATGCGATGGCGGGTCCTACGCCAGTTTCAGCATTGATCCACGCCGCAACCATGGTAACGGCTGGTGTGTACTTAGTGGCTCGTACCCACGTTCTGTTCTTATTAGCGCCAGAAGTTTTACATTTAGTTGGCGTTGTGGGTGCGGTGACATTGGTACTGGCTGGGTTTGCTGCACTGGTTCAAACGGATATCAAACGTGTTCTTGCATACTCTACCATGAGCCAAATCGGTTATATGTTCTTGGCTCTGGGTGTGCAAGCTTGGGATGCTGCGATTTTCCACCTGATGACGCATGCTTTCTTTAAAGCGCTATTATTCCTGTCAGCAGGTTCGGTCATCTTGGCATGCCACCACGAGCAAAATATCTTCAAAATGGGTGGGTTGCGTAAGCAAATTCCATTTATCTACGCTGTGATGTTGATTGGCGGAAGCGCACTGGCAGCATTGCCACTGTTTACTGCTGGTTTCTACAGTAAAGATGCCATTTTGTGGGGTGCGCAGCTTGATGGACAAACTGTATTGTTGTGGGCCGGTATCCTCGGTGCATTAATGACCGCAATTTATACCTTCCGTATGATTTTCATCGTGTTCCACGGTGAAGCAAAAATCAAAGCGCATAAGGTTAAAGGCATCACTCACACATTACCACTGGGTATTTTGGCTATCCTTGCAACGTTTGTTGGTGCATTAATCCACCAACCACTCGAAGGGGTATTCCCTGCAGAAGCGGCTGGCAGTGAAGACGGTAAAGTCTTACTCGAAGCGATTTCTGGCGGGTTTGCTATCGCTGGTCTATTAATTGCGGTATTCCTCTACCTGTTTAGACGTTCAATAGTCGATGCTATCGCGAAAACTGCAGTGGGTCGTTTCTTCAGCGCATGGTGGTACCAAGCGTGGGGCTTCGATTGGCTGTATGACGTAGTCTTTGTAAAACCGTTTAAAGGTATTGCATGGCTACTGGAAAGCGATCCGATTAACTCTCTGATGAATATCCCTGCACATCTTTCACGTTGGGCAAATAAAGGGCTTGCAGTGAGTGAAAACGGCCAAATCCGTTGGTATGTTGCCTCGTTGGGGCTGGGTGCAGTGCTGATTCTTGCTCTGCTGCTTTTGGTTTAATTAAGGGACACATTGCGCCATGCTATTACCCTGGCTAATACTCATTCCCTTCATCGGAGGCCTGCTAAGCTGGCAGGCTGACCGGTTCAGTCATCGCGCACCGCGTTGGATTGCACTGGCGACGATGGGAATAACATTGATACTTTCCGTGCAATTGTGGTTACAAGGGAACTACTCGCTTGTTAATCCACAAGGTATTCCACAGTGGCAATCTGTTTTCTTTATGCCGTGGATCCCGTCACTGGGAATTGACTTTCATTTAGCAATTGACGGTTTATCACTGCTGATGGTCGTATTAACGGCTATCATGGGGGCTTTTTCGATTCTGAGCTCTTGGAGTGAAAACCAAAAGAACCAAGGTGCGTACCACTTTAACCTGCTGTGGATTATCACAGGGGTGATGGGGATTTTTACCGCGGTTGACCTGTTCTTATTCTTCTTCTTCTGGGAGATGATGCTGATCCCAATGTACTTCCTGATTGCCAATTGGGGACACAAAGGGTCAGAAAACAGACAACATATCAAAGCTGCGACTAAGTTCTTCATTTATACGCAAGCGAGTGGTTTGATCATGCTGGTCTCCATCATTGGATTGGCACTAGCAAACTTCAATACTTCAGGTGTATTAACATTCGACTATAACCAACTGCTGGGAGCAGAGCTCTCTAGCAACGTTGCGTTTATGTTGATGTTAGGCTTCTTTATCGCCTTTGCCGTTAAAATGCCTCTGGTTCCATTCCATGGTTGGATGGCAGATACTCAAGAACAATCGCCAACAGCGGGTTCTGTAGATATCTCCGGTATCATGTTAAAAACCGCAGCATACGGTCTGTTACGCTTTACTTTGCCTCTATTCCCAGAAGCCTCTATCCAGTTCACGCCAGTGGCGATGACGCTGGGTGTGATCAGTATCTTCTATGGTGCATGGTTGGCGTTCAAACAAACGGATATCAAACGTCTGGCGGCGTACAGTAGCTTATCCCACATGGGGTTTGTGACAGTCGCTATTTACGCGGGTTCAACCTTGGCTTACCAAGGTGCGGTGATCCAAATGATCACCAACGGTTTGTCTGGTGCGGCACTGATTATCATTAGTGGCCAACTGTATGAACGTACGCAAACTCGTGATATGCGCATGATGGGTGGATTGTGGAAACGCATTAAATGGTTACCAGGAATGTCCCTGTTCTTTGCTGCGGCAACGCTAGGAATGCCAGGTACAGGTAACTTCATTGGTGAGTTTATGATCCTGTTTGGCAGCTTCAGCCAATTCACGTTAGTGACTTGCATTATGGTTTTTGGTGTGGTGTTTGCGTCTATCTACTCACTGTGGATGATGCAACAGACTTACTACGGCACACCAAAATCAGAAAAAGAAATGAAAGGGTTAACGGCGCGTGAGTTTGGTGTGCTGCTGGCTCTGGCTGCTTTACTGGTTATCATTGGCTTCTATCCGCAACCGATTTTAGATACATCAATTGGTTCGATGGAAACATTGCATAACCTGTATTCTGCTTCACTTACAACATTAGGGCTGTAATTCGCCATGACAATAACTCCTCAAGAACTGATCGCAATACTGCCACTGATGATCGTCGGGTTGACGGCGGTGGTTGTGATGCTGTCCATTGCGTGGCGACGCGATCACCTTACCAGTGCCGCGCTGACAGTATCTGGCTTTATTATTGCGTTGCTTTCACTCATTTGGGTAGCCGACGGCTACCTAATGGATGTGACTTCGCTTATCCGTGTTGATGGCTTTGCGCTGTTCTATAGTGCATTAGTCCTGATTGCAGGTATCGGAACGACTATCTTTGCTTATCACTGGTTAGAAGGTTTTGGTGATAATAGAGATGAGTTCCACTTACTCGTTGCTATCGCAGTGGCGGGTGGGGTGCTGTTATCTATGTCAAATCATATGGCGTCAATGTTTATCGGTATTGAGCTGATTTCATTGCCATTGTTTGGCTTAGTTGCCTATACCTTTGAGCGCAGTCGCACATTAGAAGCTGGGATCAAGTACATGCTGTTATCTGCAGCAGCGTCTTCATTCCTGTTATTCGGAATTGCATTACTGTATGCAGAATCGGGTAGCTTAAGCTTTGCTGCGGTTGGTCAAAGCCTTTCTGATAGCCAGATCCACGCACCATTGGTGATGATTGGCTTCGGTATGCTCATTGTAGGCTTTGGTTTTAAACTGTCTCTGTTTCCATTCCAACTGTGGACACCAGACGTTTACCAAGGCGCTCCTGCGCCAGTGTCAGCCTTCTTAGCAACGGGCAGTAAAATCGCTATCTTTGCCGTATTAGTGCGTATCTTTCTGGAAGCACCAATCACCAATAGCAATACATTGTCGATTGTCATTTCAGTAATTGCGATAGCCTCTATTCTGTTTGGTAACTTACTGGCTATCACGCAAAAAAGTGCAAAACGCTTGCTGGGTTACTCATCCATCTCGCATATGGGATATTTATTGGTTGCTCTGGTTGCGCTTCGTATCGATCCAGTCGCTTCACAAGTCACTATCGCAATCTACTTAGTGGGTTACTTGTTTGCAAGCCTAGGGGCATTTGGTGTTGTGAGTATCGTTTCAAGCCCTTACCGTGGTGATGACCAAGATGATTTCAGTGCATTCCGTGGTCTGTTCTGGCATAAACCTGTTCTCGCAACGGTAATGACGGTGATGATGCTGTCACTGGCGGGTATTCCAATTACATTAGGATTTATTGGTAAATTCTATGTGATTGCATCCGCGGTGAACGCAGAGTTATGGTGGTTAACAGGTGCTGTCGTTGTCGGTAGTGCAATTGGTTTATATTACTACCTGCGCTTTATGGCTAGCCTATATAGTCGTGATGCGGAACATGCAGAACGTTATACAGGCCCTGAAAAAGCAACGTTAGGAACGGTTGTTGCTGTTATATGCGCCATTGCAGTTATCGTCTTTGGGGTATGGCCACAACCCCTTATTGATATGACATCAACAGCGCTTGCTGTGCTTAATTAGTAGGCAGAAAATTTCCTATTGTTGATAAACCGGTTACTTCAGAGTAGCCGGTTTTTTTTAGTCAGGTAACTGGCGTTGATATTGATACTCCATGTCGTCTAGGAATGACATGAGTACCTGGCTTGCCATATTGATCTCTTGAATATTCAATGTTTTTTCAGACGATTTTTCATTAATGAAATGACACCATTCCGACCAATAATCTTTAATTAAACCTATCTGAGTAATAATTGACAGCTTATGTGAGTCTATGATTGTTATTTGGTCAGCTAATAACATGAGTTGAGCTAGTTTAAATATTGTTTTATCAATGTGATTAACCTCTTCTTTTAATTCTAAAATTTGGTTTCCTAAATCTAATCTGACCTCGACAAGCTGCGCAAACTCTAAACCATCATCAATGACTGATAATAAATTTTTAATAAAGGCAATGGCTGATTTTAATATTTGTTTTTTATTTGTTGGCATATCAATTGAGTCAATTAACTCATCATTTAACAAATGTTTTTTTAAGAAATCGGTGATTTTAGATTTTAAGATGATATCTTCTGCTGCGGTAATAACGGAGTGCTGCTGATTGATTTCATTTATTTTTAGCATTTTGCTATTTTTGGATGTGACTAGGAGCTCTTTTTGCTCTGCGTATTGCTGTAGTTTATGTTGATTGCTTTCTTCCACGTGAATGAGAGACAGAGAGTCTGTGGTATAACTGAATTTAGTAATTATTCTTTCTAGCTCTAATTTAAAATCGATTAAATCCTCAATAAAACTCGTGACTAAAATTCCGTCAGGTGTATTTGTGTTTTCACTATTTAATTCACTTTTTAGAATGTAATTTAATTTTATTTTTAGCTTCGGTATCGAGTTTCTGATTGTTTCATTTATATTGAAACTCTTACTTGCAATTTTTTGTATTTTTCCGTGTATGATAAAGTCATAATGTATTATATTTTTATTGAATGCGGAGATTTCATTTGACATATGCCTTAACTGATAAATATCAATGGAGGGCAATATCGGTAAATCAAGCTTATCTTGCATATGAGTACCTTTTATTGAGGGGGAGTGTTATTTGGTTGAATTTGGTCAAATAACGTTATTAAATGTGTAGAATATTCTTGAATGGTATACCAAGATGTAATAATTCGTTTGAAATAAGTAATGAATTTAATAAGTTTATCAGCATTGTTGATATGTTTAAACATCTCGATTGATTGGGTTATTTCGGTTAAGAGGACAAGCCACATATAATCTAAATGGTCAACGGCTAACCGTGCATCTTTAAATAAACCATCGATTTTATGGAGGTTTATTTGAATATCAAAGATAACTTTTTTGATGATTTCTTCTTTGTTAATTTGGTCGTTAATTAATTTTATTTCTGCTAATGTCTCATTCTTTCTTGCTCGGATTTTTTCAGCTTTCGAGCCAAAAATACTGCCCGTAATAATGAGACCGATGACACCACCCGCTAAGCCTGTGAAACTTAGTTTCACAAAGTGTGAATACTCTAGGTCGAGTTGCTTTAGCTCCTGTTTTTTCATTTTAAGTGATTCTTGTAAATGGGCATCTGTATTTTCACTATTAGTAGGCTCAAGTTGCTTATATAATCCTTTAATATTAAACAATAAAGATTCAACGTGTTGATAATTAGATAGATACCCTCCTGTAATATGTACTCTAAAATCTGAAATGATATTCTTAATATTACTTGTCTTAAGCGATTGGTCCTTAATGTCATCTTTAATTAATTGCAATATATTAGTTAGTTCAGTCGCTATTTGTTGGTCATCACTTTGATAAAATATTTCATCTAGCTCACTTTCATCAATATCATTCAAACTGTCTGAGACTCTTTTTAATATAGGCATATGGTTAATATATTCAATAATTTGCCTACCTGTCTGTATAATGTTTCGACTAGCCAGAGATAGGTTGACAGACTGTTCTTTAACATGTTGCTCGACATTATCCCAGGTATTGGCATGGTCACGAATATTGATAATAGTATTAATTAATTCGTCTGTATCTATTGGTAAAGTGGTTGATGATGTAATACCAAACCATTTTAGAATATCATCGTTTTTCCAAGGCAAAGAAAGAGAGAAGTAAACATGGCGATGTATGCTAATTAAATCGTCTAATGTAAAAATACCGACTTCGCGGGTTGAAAGAGCATCTTGATTAGTTAATAAAGCTAAGGTTGTATGGCCTATATGCTCTTTTTCAATAATTCTGTCGTAATTTTCTTTTGTATTCATTTTAAAATCCATGTTGATTAAGTTAAGGATTGAACACTAATTTGTATTAGCACTATTGTATGGTTAAGCTACCTATTTATTGTAAATGAAAATATAAATCTCATATTTGTTAACCTACTAGAAATTGGCTGAAAGTTTTATACTAAAAAATGAAAAGCAGAGCTAAAAAATAGCATTTTGAACAAGCTAATATATGTTGAAAATATTATTTAGCGTTATATGTATTTAGAAATAATCTATAGTGGTACTAAATTAAATAATCCATAACAATATGATGATAATTAAAATTTACGGTAATTTTACTTTTTGAGGCTAAATAAATATGTAATGGAATATGGGTTTGCAGCTTAAATATAATTATGTTTCAAAATGGAATTTTTATTGGATGAAAATGAAGCAATTTTGAGGGAGAGGAAAGAAGAAAGGGGGATAAAATCACATTTTCCATTAATTAAATGAATAGAATGACATCTAATATATATAATAAGCTATACTATCAACAACCTGAAGCCTCTATTCATGTAAGCAGGTTTGTCTTGAGGTGATTTCTCTTGGTTATCGTTATTTGTGTCATAAGCGATAATTATAGTGATGTACTGAAAGTAACCTGTTTATTGCAGATAATCTGCTTTTAGTACTGAACGGGTGATATAGCATTTACTGTTAGCCATCAATGTATTAAAAAATGGTTTTGCGCTATATAATAACGCGTAGTAAATTTGTGTGATGTAGCAGTGGGAATCTAAAGTGAACTATAAAAAAATTGATCAACTGATAACTGAAATTTTGGACCATTTGTCTACATTGACACTAAAAACCAAAGCGTATACTCGTTTTGTCTGGCAGTTAGATGCGCAAACCGCTTTCCCTGGTCTTGCATGGCTGTCGGTGCAAGAAAGCTACCCACAATTTTACTGGTATCAACGGACAGGAGCCGAAGAATGCAGTGCTCTTGGGATGGTGAAGTCCTTTGATTCGATAGATACAGCACAAGCTTTTTTATCACAATATCCTGATATGCCAGAGATGCGTCTATGGGGGCTTAATGGTTGGAATGCAGTTGGAGATGGCATCCCTGAAGAGATAAAACGCCAAGCAACTTTTTGTTTTTTGCCTCGCATTGAAATTCATCGGTTACGTTCGACGATTAGCGTTAGTGTCAATATAGAAGGTGAAGAAGATAGGTTAAATGCTATCCATTTTTTACAGCAATTAAAATCCGCTTCTCAAGTGACATTGACTCTTGACGCCGATATTACTGCACAGGAACATATTCCTACGCATGATGAATGGTGCCGTTTATTAAATTGCGCTATTGATGACATGAAGTCAGGAAAAATGGAAAAAGTGGTTATGGCTAGGGAAACAAAACTGACCCTGTCTAAGCCAATTGCGGTTGCTGAGTTTTTAGCACAAAGTCAGCAGGTGAATCACCATTGTTACCATTTTATGATGGCCTTCAGCGCGCATTCAGGTTTTATTTCGTCAACACCCGAACGTTTATACTTACGTCAAGACGAACAACTGAACTCAGAGGCCTTAGCGGGAACCGTCGCTAATGACCCTGATGATGTGGTCGCAGCGGAGTACGCTAAATGGTTGATGGAAGATAAAAAGAACCAACATGAAAACTTAGTGGTTGTTGATGATATTTGCCAACAATTACAAGGCGCAGTGACGGGGGTTGATGTATCGTCAGCAAAAGTGATCCGCTTGAGAAAAATTCAACACCTTTACCGTTCAATTGTTGCGACATTAGTTAGCCCTTCTGATAGCGATTGTTTGCAGCGTCTCCAACCCACAGCAGCGGTCTGCGGTTTGCCACGAAAGGTTGCACGGCAATTTTTAGCAAAAAATGAACCGTTCTCTCGCGGTTGGTATGCCGGAACAGGCGGGTTTATTAGCTTAGATAAAAGTGAATTCGCGGTCTCTCTACGTTGTGCACAGATAGAGGGCGCCCATGTCTCATTATATTCAGGCGCTGGCATTGTCAGTGGTTCAGACCCAGAGCAAGAGTGGATAGAAATTGAGAATAAAGCCGCTGGGCTAAAGTCTTTATTTGGAAATAACGAAAAACCATAAAATAAAAATGGTTATTTTCTTTTTATTTCAATTAGTTCACCAAAAATTGTTCTGAGATCAAGAAATTTATTTCAGCCAGTCTAAACTAATTGATAACTAATAATTTGCTGAGCATATTATGTCGAATTCTGCTTTTAATCTCCGTTGGGCTGAAGTGATTATCGAAGCGCTATCTCGCCACGGAATGAAACATATCTGTATTGCGCCCGGCTCGCGCTCGACACCGTTGACCCTTGCCGCTATTAGCCATGGGAAATTGCATTGTCATACCCATTTTGATGAGCGTGGTTTAGGGCATTTAGCTCTAGGTTTAGCAAAGGCCAGTCGTGAGCCTGTTGGGGTCATAGTGACCTCTGGTACGGCAGTCGCGAACCTTTACCCCTCATTGATTGAAGCGGGTTTAACCGGTGAGAAGGTTATTTTTCTTACAGCAGATAGACCCCCTGAATTAATTGATTGCGGTGCTAATCAAGCTATTCGACAAGCACATATTTTTGCTTCCCATCCAGCTCAATCATTAATGTTGCCAAGACCGACACAAGATATTTCAGCGAAGTGGTTGGTAACCGCGATTGATAATGGCATGAATCAACTACACCATGGCGCATTTCATATTAACTGCCCATTTGCAGAACCATTGTATGGTGATATGGATGGGGAATATGAGTGGCAAAAAACGCTGGGTGAATGGTGGAGTTCTAATCATCCTTGGTTAAGTGAACCGCTGACGAATACGGTGGCATTAGTTGCTGATTGGTATTTCTGGCGTCAGAAAAAAGGCGTTGTGATTGCGGGTAGGATGAGTGCAAGTGAAGGAGAGTTCGTCGCTAAATGGGCTCAAGAGCTCGGATGGCCAGTACTCGGTGATGTGCTGTCACAAACCGGACAACCTTTTCCATGTGCAGACTTATGGCTGCAACATCCAGAAACCCAGTCTATTTTAGAAGACGCAGAATTAGTCGTCCAGTTTGGTTCAAGCTTAACGGGAAAGCGGCTTCTACAATGGCAAGCCAACTGTGAGCCACAAGAGTATTGGATTATCGACTCAATACCTCAGCGACTAGACCCAGCCAATCATATGGGTAGAAAGCTAACTTGCTCAATTAAAGGTTGGCTAGATAACCATCCTGCGCAGCCGAGAAGTTTGTGGTGTGAATCGCTGCTGACTTTAGCGCAAAAAACCCAAAATCACGTGCACCAACAGTTACATGACCAGTTTTCAGAAGCCGCGGTGGCACACCAATTACCTGAACTACTGCCTCTTCGAGGCCAGCTGTTTGTTGGCAATAGCCTAATTGTCCGTTTGGTGGATGCGTTGGCACAACTTCCATTGGGTTATCCGGTGTATAGCAACCGGGGCGCGAGTGGTATTGATGGTTTGATTTCTACCATGGCGGGAGTTCAGCGGGCAACCGCACGGCCAACATTGGCTATCGTTGGGGATATTTCTGCACTCTACGATTTGAATAGTTTGGCGCTATTGAGAGAACCTTCAGCGCCAACAGTGCTTATCGTTGTGAATAATAATGGTGGGCAGATTTTTTCTATGCTACCCACACCAGACGAAGCAAGACAAAATTATTACTGTATGCCGCAAAATGTCAGTTTCGAGCCAGCGGCGAAAATGTTTGGCTTACAATATTGTGCTCCGACAGACTGGGGAACACTAAAAGAAACCGTACAACAATTTTGGCATCGTCCACAGGGCACCTTGCTGGTGGAATTACAGGTGCCAAGTGATGAAGGTGCGCGTACTTTAAAACAACTATTGAATGAAGTTGTGGAACTGTAATGTTATCCGCACAGATTCATCATTCTGCTTCATCCGCTCCTTGGATAATCTACTTACATGGTTTGTTAGGCAGTGCGGATGATTGGCTACCGGTGATTGAGCAAACATGCGCTTTTCCATCGTTAGCTGTCGATTTACCCGGTCATGGGGGTTCTCATTCAGAACCCTGCCTAGGTTTTTCACATTTTGATCAACAACTCAGCGCACTTTTACAGTATCATCAAATTAATGAATACTACTTGGTTGGTTATTCACTAGGCGCTCGGCTGGCGATGCATTTTGCTTGCTACTATCAACCTAACGGACTATTAGGTTTAGTGATTGAAGGTGGGAATGTGGGGTTAGTCAATGAAAAAGAACGAATTGCTCGAGCTGCTAATGATGCGGCTTGGGCGCAGCGTTTTCGTTCAGAGCCGATTGAAGAAGTGTTAGATGACTGGTATCAACAAACTGTATTTGCTGATTTGTCGGTGACCCAACGCCAACGTTTAATTCAATTACGTCGACAAAATAACCCGCAAAGTATTGCTGCTATGCTAGAAAACACATCATTAGCAAAGCAACCTTTTTTAGCGGATAAATTGCGCAAATTGACCTGTCCTTATCGCTATTTTTGTGGCGAAAAAGACCAAAAGTTTCGAAGCGTTTCGCAACAATATGCTTTGCCGTTAACGCTGATTGAAAATGCAGGGCATAATGCACATCGGGAAAACCCTATGGGCTTTGCCACTGCACTACACCATTTTTTATCACACTGTGGTTAAAGGAATCTGATAATGATTTATCCAAGCGAAGAAAAATTATACGCACCAATTGAATGGCAAGATTGCTCTACAGGGTTTGAAGATATTCGCTATCATAAGTCTCCTGAAGGGATAGCTAAAATTACGATTAACCGTCCAGAAGTGCGCAATGCTTTTCGTCCACAAACCGTGAAAGAAATGATCCAAGCACTCTCCGACGCACGTTATGATGACCATATTGGAACCATTATCCTAACCGGTGAAGGTGAAAAAGCATTTTGTGCAGGCGGTGACCAAAAAATTCGTGGTGACTACGGCGGGTATCGTGATGAAAGCGGCACGCACCACTTAAACGTATTAGATTTCCAACGCCAAATTCGTACTTGTCCAAAACCTGTTGTCGCGATGGTCGCTGGTTTTTCTATCGGTGGTGGCCATGTGTTACATATGATGTGTGACCTTACGATAGCGGCAGATAACGCAATTTTTGGTCAAACGGGCCCAAAAGTCGGTTCATTTGATGGCGGCTGGGGCGCATCTTATATGGCTCGTATTGTTGGGCAGAAAAAGGCACGTGAAATCTGGTTTTTATGCCGTCAATACAATGCACAAGAAGCATTAGATATGGGCTTGGTTAACACGGTTGTTCCATATGCAGATCTTGAAAAAGAAACGGTGCGCTGGTGCCGTGAAATGCTAGAAAATAGCCCGATGGCACTGCGTTGCTTAAAAGCAGCGTTAAATGCGGACTGTGATGGACAAGCAGGTCTGCAAGAGTTGGCTGGTAATGCCACTATGTTGTTCTATATGACAGACGAAGGGCAAGAAGGCCGTAACGCCTTTAATGAAAAACGTGCGCCTGATTTCTCTAAATATAAGCGTAACCCATAATGCGTAAAGCCAAGATTTATTCGTTCAGCCTGCCGATGGAGGCAGGCGTTATCCTTCGTTATCAGCGGTTAAAAACGCGTGATGGGCTTTTGGTCTGTTTACAAGATGGGGATAACGAAGGTTGGGGAGAAATTTCGCCTCTACCTGAATTCAGCCGTGAAACATTAGAAGAGGCCACTGCCGAAACTATTGTACGACTGAATGAATGGGTGAAAGAAGGCAAAATTTCTAATAGTTTATTACCCTCAGTGGCTTTTGGCTGTAGTTGTGCTATCGCGGAGCTAACAGGGGAGCTTCCTGAACAAGCGGACTACCGCAAAGCGCCTTTATGTAGTGGTGATCCTGACGATTTAATCCTAAGCCTTGATGCAATGGAAGGTGAGAAAGTCGCTAAGGTTAAAGTCGGTTTATATGAAGCTGTTCGTGATGGTATGGTGGTTAACCTGTTACTCGAGGCCGTTCCAGAACTGAAATTGCGTCTGGATGCAAATCGCAGTTGGACTAGAGCAAAAGCCGACGGTTTTGCAAAATATGTTAACCCTGACTACCGTAACCGAATCGCTTTTTTGGAAGAGCCGTGTAAAACCCGTGAAGAGTCACTGCAATTTGCAGCAGAAACTGGCATTAGCATTGCTTGGGATGAAAGTGTACGTGAAGAAGGCTTTATGGTAGAGGCACAAGAAGGGGTGTCTGCGATTGTGATTAAACCGACCCTGACAGGCAGTTTGTCTTATTGCCGCTATTTGGCGGAAGAGGCCCATCGCTTAGGGTTACAAGCAGTGATCAGCTCATCCATTGAAAGTAGCTTTGGTTTAACACAACTTGCTCGTATAGCACACTGGTTAACCCCAAATACCATTCCTGGTTTAGACACTGTATCGCTTATTCAATCTCAATTGGTACGGCCTTGGCCACAATGTGATATTCCGCTTCAGCAGTTAGATGATTTAACGCTTGTATGGCAGAACTAGATGACTTTAAAGATTGGCCTTGGCAGCATTGGGCCAATCTTCATCCTAACTCAATTGCCTTAGTGACCGACTCCGAACGCCTAACTTGGGAAAGTGTCAGCCAACAAATTACTGACCTCAGTACTTACTTTTCAATGCAAGGTGTAGAGCAGGGGCAGTGTATCGTTCTGCGTGGGAAAAATTCAGTTGAGTTATTACTGAGTCAGCTAGCTCTTATTGCGTGTGGTGCTCGTGTTTTGCCGTTAAACCCCCGTCTCCCTGAACGGTTGTTAGCAGAATTATTGCCTCATCTGAATGTTAGTGCGGTCATCGATTTTACTGATGAATCAAATTCATTAGCAAATTATCGTAATTTAGATTATCAACTCTATTATCATTTTATTGGTGATGAAGAGGTTGCTCCGACTGTTTTTCAAGAGGTTATTCAGCAGCCTGCCACATTGATTTTAACATCGGGGTCGACAGGCTTACCTAAAGCCGCTGTTCACAGTGTCGCTGCGCACTTAAATAGTGCAGCAGGTGTTGTTAATTTGATGAATTACCAGCAAGGAGATTGTTGGTTACTATCGCTGCCGTTATTTCATGTATCTGGGCAAGGTATTGTTTGGCGCTGGCTTCTTAAGGGGGGCTCACTTGCGGTCAAAAATCTTCCTTTGGCTCAAGCATTACATGAAGTTACTCATGCCTCTTTGGTACCGACCCAGTTATGGCGGTTATTAAATGATAAACGGGTGGCGGAGCTTACGCTAAAAGCTGTTTTATTGGGGGGAGCCAGTATTCCTTCAACGTTAACGGATCTTGCTCAACAACACGGTATTGCTTGTTGGAGCGGCTATGGCATGACAGAAATGGCTTCTACAGTTTGTGCTAAACGCGCAGATGGTAAGAAAGGTGTGGGTTTACCCTTAAAAGGTAAGCAAATTCGTATCTTGGATGATGAAATTCAGATCCAATCAAATAGTCAAGCGCTGGGGTATTGGTTTGATGGGAATATCAAGCCTTTAAATTGTATTGATGGCTGGTTCAAAACGAATGATAAAGGGGTATTTATTGATGGTGAATATCAAATCATTGGTCGTCTAGACAATTTATTTATCAGTGGTGGGGAATGTGTTCAACCCGAAGATATCGAGTCAGTAATCAATTCATACCCTGATGTAAGCCAAAGTTTTATTATACCCATTGAGGATGTGCAGTTTGGGCAACGTCCTGTCGCGGTTGTTGAAGTAAATAAGTCAGTGGATTTGAATCAGCTGGCGGATTGGTTAAAAGATAAACTCGCTCCATACCAATATCCTATAGCATTTTATTATTTAGACCCCGAACTGAAAGCGGGGGGAATAAAAGTCTCTAGGCAACAAGTGAAAAAGTGGTTGTTAGCGAAAATAAAAGTATAGGACAAAATAGTGGCGGGGTTACCCCCACCACTTAATGAATTACACTATTTTAGTGCTTTCAACGCTTTTTCAACACCCGCGCCATATTCAGGATGAACTTGTTTAAATAACTCGATTTGGCGCACTTGCGTGGCTTCTGTCGCGTCAATGAGTTCACCTGCAATACGTTTAAACATACGTTGGTGTTCTGCATCATCTAATAACTCATATAATGCACGTGGTTGGCTGAAATAGTCTTGGTCTTCACGGTGATCCCAATGGTCAGCTGCACCTTCAATAGATAATGGCGGTTCGCTAAAGTCAGGCTGTTCTTGGAATAGACCTGCTTCATTTGGCTCATAGGTTACGTGGTTGCCACTATTACCGTCAACGCGCATTGCACCATCGCGGTGGTAATTATGGAATGGGCAACGTGGGGCATTCACTGGGATTTGATGATGGTTGACACCAAGGCGATAACGATGGGCATCCCCATATGAGAACAGGCGACCTTGTAACATTCTATCCGGTGAGAAACCAATACCCGGAACGACGTTAGCAGGGCTAAAAGCTGCTTGTTCTACATCTGCAAAATAGTTATCTGGATTACGATTAAGTTCAAAATAACCGACATCAATTAATGGATAATCTTTATGTGGCCAAACTTTAGTTAAGTCAAAAGGGTTATAAGGAACTTGAGAGGCTTCTTTCTCTGGCATAATTTGTACTTGCAAATTCCAGCGTGGGAAATCCCCTTTTTCAATTGATTCAAACAGATCGCGCTGTGAACTTTCTCTGTCTTTACCAACTAATTGCTCAGCTTGTTCATCAGACAAATTCTCAATGCCTTGTTGGCAACGGAAATGGAATTTGACCCAGAAACGTTCATTATTACTGTTAATGAAACTGTATGTATGGCTACCAAATCCATGCATATGACGATAACTTTGTGGAATACCACGGTCACTCGCATCAATGGTTAATTGGTGTAAAGATTCAGGTAACTGAGAGAAAAAGGCCCATTTATGTTCCATTGTACGCAGGTTAGAGCGAGGGTCACGCTTCACTACGTGGTTTAAATCAGGGAATTTTAATGGGTCGCGGAAATAGAATACAGGGGTGTTGTTACCCACCATATCCCAGTTACCTTCTTCAGTATAAAATTTTAATGCGAAACCACGAATGTCACGCTCTGCGTCGGCAGCACCACGTTCACCTGCAACGGTAGAGAAGCGAGCAAACATTTCTGTTTTTTTGCCCACCTCAGAGAAAATTTTTGCACGAGTATAGCGGCTAATATCATGGGTTACGGTAAACGTACCGAAAGCACCAGAACCTTTTGCATGCATGCGTCTTTCAGGGATCACTTCACGGTCAAAATGGGCAAGCTTTTCTAAAAACCAAACATCCTGTAATAACATTGGGCCACGTTTACCTGCTGTCATCACATTATTATTATTGGCGACCGGGGCGCCTGAGGCGGTAGTAAGGCCTTTCTTTTTCATCACAATGCTCCTTTGTTTGGATTAAATGACTACACAAACCTAACTAATAAGTTAATATTTTGTAAAAAATAAAAAACACTACTACAATAAACTTGTAATTCAGTATAGTTATTATGGAATTGATTATCTAATTAATATAACCAATTACTGTGATTACAAGTAGAAAAATGCGTATTTATCGCACTTTTTTGCACTAAATTTTTTGATACGTGAAATTTTGTAATGAATAAAGTGGGCTTTTATCGAGGCTATAGCGTAAATCTAGGTAAGAATGGCTGAAAATAGGGTGAGATTCGCGTAATATTCATAGGTAATAATATCAAGAGGATAAAATAATGCGCAAATTATTATTATTGGCAGCAGCGATGTCACCATTATTCGTAGGTACGGCACATGCAGTTTCAGTCAGTGTACAAGCAGGTGAACATTTTACTGAGCTGTCTGCGGGGTTAGGTAACCAAAATGCAGGGTTAGCATTTAATGGTTCTTGGGCTCGTAGTGACCATGATGGACAAACGGGAAGTATTGGTGCCACATTTGGCTTACCTGTAGGGCCTTTCTCTGCATTCGTTGGTGGTAAGGGGTTATATTTATCTCCCGATCATAATAGTAGCGGTGCTGCATTAGCTGTTGGTGGTGGGTTAAATTGGCAGGCACTGCCTTCACTGAATATTTACGGTGAAGCTTACGGTGCTCCAGAACAACTGACTTCTGGCAGCAAATCGTATGTCGAAGCTAAAGCTGGTGCGCGCTATACGGTATTCAAGCCTTTATCTATTGATGCAGGATATCGCTTGATTGAAATGAAAGGGACGCATGGTAATAGTAGCGATAAACTTGCCGATGGCTGGTATGTTGGTGCAGGGCTATCTTTCTAAGTTGTTGTGATATATCTACAGTTCCTAGTCGTTGCATGGCTAGGAGCTGGCTGTGATGCCTTTAGTCCAACAGAAAATAACTCAAAGAGGTATCCACCAGAAACTAACCTTGTTTAGTATTATTTAAAGACATGAGTATTTCGCGGCTTAGTCCAGTGCATTCAACGATAATATCCAAACTAATACCATTCTTAAGAAGGTGGCGTGCCATTGTTATTTGGGCTTCTTGGCGACCTTCTACTCTGCCTTCTTGGCGGCCTTTGTTCTGTAAACGCAGTGCGATATTCATAATAGCTCCCTTATGTTTTTCTGTTTTTTCGCTCAATGCCTGAATGATATGTTCGAAATTAGCAGAATCTAAAGCAATGAACAGATAATTGATAATAGTAATGATGTCATTATCGCTATTATAGTGTTTATTGAGTGCTTGCGCCAAGAGCGGGAGTACCTGTTGAAATTCATCCCGTAAGTGCTTATGTTTCATTGCTAATTCCATTACTGCAATCTTTCGATGATTAACTAATTCATTATCATCTATGATAGTTATATCGACTAAAGGAAATGGTTGAGTGTAAAGATTATTAGCGATATCAGGGAAAGGGAAACAGTCAGTCCAAAGTTGGGTATAAGGATAAGGCGAACGACCGCCATGGTAGAAAAGGATAGGGACGACAAGGGGCAATTTCTTATTTCCTTGTTGCATATGCTGATTCATGGCTAAAAAAGCATAATGCATCAGACGCCATGCCATCAGTCTATCGGGCGTTGATTGGTGTTCAACTAAAAGGTAGAGGTATCCTTTTCCTTGCGTTGTTTCTACTGAATATAGCACATCTGATAATCGCGAGCGGAGTTGCTCATCAATAAATGAGGAATTTGTAAGTGATAACGTATTGAAGTCACACAATGATTTTATTTGTGCAGGCAAATAGATATCAAAAAAATCTCGTGCATTTTCGATATTCGTCATGATGCCTTTAAAAGCCGCATCATGAATGTTGGATACTTGTTTTTTCTTCACCTAATTCACCTCATGAAGACCGCAATATGGCGAAGATACGGTAAAATGATTAGGTTGTCTGTTCAGAATTATTTTCCGATAAGTATCGAAATAACAGAACGAAGTTTTTTAAATGTAATAAATAATAGATTAAATTTAGATAATTAATTTAGTTTTCAAGGGGGGGAAGCCCCCAATCTTGATAAATCAATGCATGGGGACTGGTCGTATACTTAATATGGAAGATATTTAGCCAACGTTTGGTAAAAAACCGGCAACAATCGAAAATTGGATAGCAATTACAGCGATACCACATACCAACACTAGGGCTAAAATAGGTGTACCGCCTTTAACTTGATACCCACCTTGAGTTTCTAATTTGCGAACACGGAATGTTAGTAGTGCAGGAATAATTAGCGCTAAGACCGAGAGTGCAACAGCGGCATACGTTAATGCTTGTACGAAACTACTGAAAAATAGGGCGGCCAATAATGGCGGAACAAAAGTCAGCAAGCTGGTTTGTACACGACCAATAAAATGATTGCTCCGTTTGAATAAATCAGCGAGGTAATCAAATAAACCCAATGCAACGCCTAAGAAGGATGTGGCTAACGCTAAATCCATAAACAAGCTAACGGCAATATTGACTCGAGGCGTAGCGACAACATCGCGAATGGCTGTGAGTAACCCATTAAGGCCTGATTCCTGAGCTAGGATCCCGATAAAAGTCTGTGATGGAATAGAACCTAATGTTGCGATTTGCCATAGAATATAAGCGACTAAAGGAATTGCACTTCCGGTAATGAAAATCATGCGTAACTTGCGCACATCCCCATTCATATAGTTAACTAAACTAGGCACGCTGCCATGGAAACCAAAAGAAGTAAAAATAACGGGAACGGCAGCAAGGATAAGGCCTTTTTCAATTGGCATAGTGCTTAAATTCACGACTTCAGCATGCGGCATCATCACAACTAACATGATCACCAAAAAAATTGTTTTGGCCGTGAATAAAATTCGGTTAATAAAATCGACTGAATGCGTACCAATACAGACAATTGCACCACCAATAATAGTAAATGCAATAATGGCAGTATCGGTTGAAATTTTAATTCCCCACCATGAAGATAGGCTATCTGAAATTAATACGCCCGCTCCACCGATATAAGCAGTTGTTAGCGCGTACATTAATAGCAGCATACTCAGTCCGGTTACTATCTGTCCAACAGGCCCAAGATATTTCTTAGCAACAGAGCCTAAACCCATATTCGCAGGGTTATGTTGATACACCTCGACTAATAGTAATGAGGTATAACTCATTAACATCCATAATCCAACAAGCAAGCAGACGATGCTTGTGAAACCGACTCCTGCAGCGGCAAGTGGCATTGCCAACATCCCTGCACCTATTGTTGTCCCTGCAACGATTAACACACTGCCAAGCGTACGATTCTTCACAAGTTCCTCTAATTGAATTTGAATAATTAACAAGTGATGCAGATTATGCGATCGCAAGTTCGCTGTCAAATGTAAATTACAGAAGGTGTAATCTTTTATTTACACCTCTAATCAGGTAGGTAGGAAATGAAAGACAATAGCAGCGTTAATAAAGTAAAGAAAAAATGATGATTTAAAGTGGCTAAAGGTAAATTTATATGGGGTAAGTTGTTAAAAATGGTGCGGTAATTGATTGATTTTTATGAAAGTGGTAGGTAACTGGGTAGTATGTCAGTTACTTAATATAAATTATGTGATGAGGTCAAAATAAAAGCATAAAAAATAAAAGTAAATTGATTTTGAAGTTATCATAAATCAAATTAATGCTTGAAAATCATCCCGATAATATATGTAAACATATATATAAAGGATGGAACTATGGACTTTATGATTCAACTCGCCATTATCCTTGTTTGCTTATTCTATGGGGCAAAAAAAGGGGGAATGGCACTCGGGCTATTAGGTGGTGTTGGCCTAGTTATCTTAGTTTTTGGCTTTGGTTTACCGCCTGGAAAACCGCCTGTTGATGTTATGCTTGTTATCATTGCTGTTGTTGCCGCATCAGCAACGTTGCAAGCGTCAGGCGGTTTGGATGTCATGCTACAAATTGCAGAACGACTACTGCGGAAAAACCCTAAGTACATTTCTATTGTGGCACCTTTTGTGACATGTATCTTAACCATTTTGTGTGGTACAGGGCATGTGGTGTATACAATTTTACCTATCATTTACGATGCAGCGATTAAAAATAATATTCGCCCTGAAAGGCCAATGGCTGCGAGTAGTATTGGCGCACAAATGGGGATTATCGCCAGTCCAGTTTCAGTGGCCGTTGTTTCATTAGTAGCAATGCTAAATGGTGTGACAATCAATGGCCAGTCACTTGAATTCCTTGATTTATTGGCAATTACTATCCCATCGACATTAATTGGTATTTTAGCGATTGGTATTTTTAGTTGGTTTAGAGGTAAAGATCTCGATAAAGACCCTGTATTCCAAGAGTTTATTTCAGTGCCTGAAAACCATGATTACGTCTATGGTGACAGTGTGACACTGTTGAATACAAAATTACCGAAAATTAACTGGGTCGCGATGTGGATTTTTTTAGCCTCTATCGCAGTTGTGGCATTACTTGGTGCATTCTCAGAGCTAAGACCTCTAGTTAATGGTAAGCCGTTATCTATGGTTTTAGTCATTCAGATGTTTATGTTATTAGCTGGTGCGCTAATAATCATTATCTGTAAGACCAACCCAGGGCAAATTTCAAAGAACGAAGTATTCCGTTCAGGGATGATAGCGATTGTCGCAGTGTATGGTATTGCGTGGATGGCAGAAACCATGTTCGGTGCTCACATGGATGAAATTAAAGGAACGTTAGGTTCTTTAGTAAAAGATTTCCCTTGGGCTTATGCCGTCATCTTATTATTAGTCTCTAAGTTTGTTAATTCACAGGCAGCCGCATTGGCCGCTGTCGTCCCCATTGCGTTAGGGATTGGTGTTGACCCGGCTTATATTATCGCTTCCGCACCTGCGTGCTATGGGTATTACATTTTACCAACTTACCCAAGTGACCTTGCGGCAATTCAGTTTGACCGTTCAGGTACTACACGAATTGGTAAGTTTGTTATTAACCACAGCTTCATTCTTCCTGGATTAATCGGGGTGGGTGTATCCTGTGTGTTTGGCTGGATATTTGCAGCGATGTACGGTTATTTATAAGGTTTAACCCTCGGTTTATCACAACGATTGTAAGACAGTTTTATCGGTAGTCTTACAATCGTTCATTATAAGACCTATTACCTTGTAATAGCGTTAGTGGCCACAATGATTGCCATGTTTTATCAATAAATGTCTTATAAAAGCATACTAAATAAGTACGCTAAATTCACAGTGAGTTCAGGGTTCAATATATCGCTTAAATAGCCTATACAATAAGAAAGTTATATTACGATTGGAACTACCATTGTGCTCGCTATTATTTCGTATCTGTTTGATTACTTGAATGATTAATTTCAACCAATACTCATTCATGACTATGAGCTAATCTCAGATTAAGACTAACTATTATTCGTTGTAATTAACTTAAACTATAAAAATAACGTAAGTAAACTTTTTGGGATAAACATGAAAAAATTTGCATATATGTTGCTGTTTACATCTGCTTGGGCATTTGCTAATACTGACGATTCAAGCACAATTAAAAGTAGCGTAAAATCAATAACATCTTCAATAACAAGCTCAAGTAAAGATGCGTTGTCAGGGTTAAAAGAAGGGATTGACGAGGGAAGGACATCTGGAAGTAGTGTTGATGGCGCAATTATAATTTACGATATAGAAAACCTAAATAAATATATTGATGTAAAGGTATTAACATCTGAAAAAGTGGCGGACAACGAGTATTTATTAACACTATCCGTTAAAAATAAGTCTGACTCAGCGGTTCGTTTAACAAACCTTGAAGATAAAAATAACCTTTATATCTTAGATAAAGATGGCTTTACATCCTATTTATCGGGCAAGCAAGAGGATATCAGTGTTCCCAAAAATGCGGCATCCAAGGTTAGGCTTAAATTTTTAGAGGTTGAGGATGAGCCTTCTATTTTAAGGCTTTATGATCTGGATATAAAAATACCAGCAATAAAATAATGTTTATGCATATTGTCGATTTTTCTATTATTAAAGTGACTTAGCCGCATTGTGGGGCTAAGTCAGATGCTTTGAAGTCAGGTTTTATACTTTTTGTTGCAGGGATTTGTTGCAGGGATCTTGAATTCCATCATTCATTAAGTTAATGATTAACCAATTTCAATATCAGAAAGCGGGTGGCAACAACAAGGCAGGATCTCTCCATCTTGCACAAATGCAATCGGCTTTTGCTTATAGCCCACTTTCCCTTGCAATAATGTCACACGGCATGAACCACAGTAGCCTTCTCGGCATTGGTACTCTACAGGAATACGGCTGTCTTCTAAGGCTTCCAGCAAACACGAATGAACTTCGGTATGGTAGGGGACTTGAACACCCTGCGTTAACCGCAGGGTGATTTTATGGCTTGCCATGCTTATAGTTCAAAGCCGCTCAAATCGTCGGTATCGACTTGAGAGTCAATTTGCCCGACTAAATAAGAACTGACTTCAACCTCTTGAGGTGCAACTTGTACGTTATCAGACACCAACCATGCGTTGATCCATGGAATTGGGTTTGAACGTGCTTCAAATGGCAATTTTAGACCGACTGCTTGCATGCGGATATTCGTAATATATTCAACATATTGGCATAGAATATCTTTATTTAAACCAATCATCGAGCCTTCGCTGAATAGGTAGTCAGCCCACTCTTTTTCTTGCTCTGCTGCTTGAACGAACAAGTCATAACATTCTTGCTCGCACTCTGCTGCGATTTCGGCCATTTCTGGGTCATCTTGCCCTGAGCGTAACAGGTTCAACATGTGTTGCGTACCCGTTAAGTGCAACGCTTCATCACGTGCAATCAGTTTGATGATTTTTGCGTTTCCTTCCATCAGTTCGCGTTCAGCAAACGCAAACGAACAGGCAAAACTAACATAGAAACGAATGGCTTCAAGCGCATTAACGCTCATTAGGCACAGGTACAGTTGCTTCTTCAATTGACGTAGAGAAACAGTGACTTGTTTGCCATTGCAAGTATGTGTGCCTTCACCAAACATATGGTAGTAATTGGTCATTTCGATAAGATCATCGTAAAAGCCCGAAATATCTTTAGCACGTTTTAAAATTTCTTCATTTTCAACAATATCGTCAAAAATAATAGCAGGGTCATTCACGATATTACGAATAATATGTGTATACGAACGTGAGTGGATAGTTTCAGAAAACGCCCACGTTTCAACCCAAGTTTCCAGTTCAGGAATCGAAATCAGTGGCAATAACGCCACGTTAGGGCTGCGGCCCTGAATAGAATCCAGCAGCGTTTGGTATTTCAGATTACTGATAAAAATATGTTTTTCGTGATCTGGCAGCGCATTGTAGTCAATACGGTCGCGCGACACGTCAACTTCTTCAGGGCGCCAGAAAAACGACAATTGTTTTTCAATCAGCTTTTCAAAAATAGGGTACTTTTGCTGATCATAGCGCGCCACGTTAACGGGTTGGCCGAAAAACATCGGCTCCAACATTTGGTCATTCTTTTTCTGTGAAAACGTTGTATATGTATGTGACATAACAATTCCTATTAAATTTTACACGCGCCGCCTTCGCAATCGGAATCCGCTGACTCAACAACTTCTTCCAGATCGCCTTGAACATCTTCCGCCCCATCGCGGGTGTTATGGTAGTAAAGTGTTTTCACACCAAACTTATAGGCGAGCAATAAATCTTTTAGCAATTGGTTCATTGGTACTTTGCCGTTCTCAAAACGAGTCGGGTCATAGTTTGTGTTAGCAGAAATCGACTGGTCGATAAATTTCTGCATGATACCAACGAGTTGTAAATAGCCACTATTTGAAGGCATTTGCCATAGCAGCTCATAAGCGCCTTTCAGACTTTCGTAATCAGGCACTACTTGGCGCAAGATACCATCTTTAGAGGCTTTAATACTGATATAACCACGTGGTGGTTCAATACCATTGGTTGCGTTAGAAATCTGTGATGATGTTTCTGAAGGCATCAATGCAGACAGCGTCGAGTTACGCAGACCGTGCTGTTTGATTTCTTGGCGTAATGCTTCCCAATCATAATGCAACGGCTCATTCGTTAACTTATCGAGCTCTTTTTTATAGGTATCGATAGGTAAAACGCCTTGTGCATAGGTTGTTTCGTTAAACCATGGGCACGCACCTTGCTCTTTCGCTAACTCATTCGAGGCTTTCAATAGATAATATTGAATAGCTTCAAATGTTTTGTGCGTTAAGTTATTCGCGCTACCATCTGAATAACGAACACCGTGCTTCGCGAGATAATAAGCGTAGTTAATCACGCCAATACCGAGTGTACGACGTCCCATTGAGCCTTGTTTAGCTGCGATGATTGGGTAATCTTGGTAATCAAGCAGCGCATCGAGTGCACGAACAGCTAATATTGCCAGCTCTTCTAATTCATCGAGGCTATCAATCGCGCCTAAGTTAAACGCTGATAACGTACACAGTGCAATTTCACCGTTTTCGTCATTAATGTTATTTAATGGTTTGGTTGGCAGCGCAATTTCTAAACATAAATTAGACTGACGAACAGGGGCAACCTGTGGGTCAAATGGGCTATGTGTATTACAGTGGTCAACGTTTTGAATATAAATACGGCCTGTAGACGCACGCTCTTGCATCATTAATGAAAATAGCTCAACCGCTTTAACACTTGATTTGCGAATATTTTCATCTTTTTCGTATTTCACATATAAACGTTCAAATTCGTCTTGATCTGCGAAAAAGGCGTCATAAAGACCTGGAACGTCGGATGGGCTGAATAATGTAATGTCTTGGTTTTTAATCAAACGTTCGTACATTAACTTGTTTAGTTGCACACCATAATCCATATGGCGAACACGGTTACCTTCAACCCCACGGTTATTTTTCAGTACCAATAAGCTTTCAACTTCAAGGTGCCAAATCGGGTAGAACAAGGTTGCTGCACCACCACGAACACCACCTTGCGAACAAGACTTAACCGCAGTTTGGAAGTGCTTATAGAACGGAATACAGCCAGTATGGAACGCTTCACCGCCACGAATTGGGCTGCCTAATGCACGAATGCGACCCGCATTTACCCCAATCCCTGCACGTTGTGAGACATATTTCACAATTGCGCTTGAAGTTGCATTGATAGAATCTAAGCTGTCGCCACACTCAATCAGTACACAGGAACTGAATTGACGTGTAGGGGTACGTACCCCCGCCATAATAGGCGTAGGTAATGAAATTTTGAATGTTGAAACTGCGTCATAGAAACGGCGAATATAATCAAGACGCGTCTCTCTTGGGTAGTGTGAAAACAGGCAAGCAGCGACTAAAATGTATAAAAACTGTGCGCTTTCATAGATTTCACCGGTAACGCGGTTTTGAACTAAATATTTCCCTTCAAGCTGTTTTACCGCAGCATAGGAAAAATTCATATCACGCCAATGGTCTATAAAGCTATCCATTTGCTCGAACTCTGCTTCAGAGTAGTCTTCCAGCAAATGCTTGTCATATTTCCCCATTTCAACGAGGTGTTTAACATGCTTATATAATGTAGGCGGCTCAAACTGACCATAGGCTTTCTTGCGTAAGTTAAAAATAGCAAGACGAGCAGCAAGGTATTGGTAATCAGGTGTATCACCCGTAATTAAATCGGCTGCTGCTTTGATCATCGTTTCGTGAATGTCAGAAGTTCTGATCCCATCATAAAACTGAATCTGTGAACGTAACTCCACTTGAGAAACGGATACGTTACTTAGGCCTTCGGCAGCCCAGGTGATTACCTTGTGGATTTTATCGAGATCAATGCGTTCTTTATGTCCATCACGCTTTGTGACTAACAGACTCTGGTTCATGAGCAAGTACACCTTGGTTGAACTACAAATAGTTTAAAATAAACATAAAAAAGCTCATGGTGTAATGCAATGAGACTAGTTGTGTTATGTTTTGTTGTACCACTATATGTAGTAGTTTGTTTAGAATACCATAACAAGATAATGTTAATGTGTGATTTTATCAAGTGAACAAATTAGCGAGTTCTTGTGGATAACTGGTTGGATAAGAAAAATGATCATGTCGGTAAGCTGCATGGTAAAAGGCATTAATAAAAAAAATGCTTCCGACATGAGGATTAAAATAAATTTTGTAAAATGCGATCGTTTGCTGCTTTCTTAAACGTACTGCTTGTGATTTATTCTTTTCACGACTAGGTGATTATTCACTGACTGTATGCAACATATAATTTACATCAACATTTGGCCCAAGCCAGAACTTATCCGTTAATGGGTTATAGTGTAACCCTATGATATGTTTATCTTTCAATGGTGTTCCATCAATCCAGCTAATCAATTCAGAAGGGCGAATAAATTTATTCGCATCATGGGTGCCTTTTGGAACCATTTTCATCACATATTCAGCAGCGACTACTGCCATCAACCATGCCTTTTTGTTGCGATTAATGGTAGAAAAAATAACATGTCCGCCAGGTTTCACTAATTTAGCGCAAGCTCTAACGACAGATTGAGGATCAGGAACATGTTCAAGCATCTCCATGCAGGTCACAACATCATAGGCTTGTGGGTGCTTGTCTGCGTGTTGTTCAACGGTTTCTTGTACATATTCAACCGGAATGCCGGACTCAAGAGAATGCAAGCGAGCAACCATTAATGGATCTGCCCCCATATCAAGGCCAGTCACTTCCGCGCCTTCGCGCGCCATACTTTCGGACAAAATGCCACCACCACAGCCAACATCAAGAATTTTTTTACCGAAAACGCCGTCTACACGCTGCATAATATAACCTAAGCGTAATGGATTGATGCGGTGTAGTGGGGCGAACTCCCCTTCTAAGTCCCACCAACGTGAAGCAATGGACTCAAATTTTTCAATTTCTTGTTTATCGACGTTGAGGTAAGTTGGGGTTTGGGTGTCATTCATACAAAGAAGCTCCTATTTTTAACCTATAACCCGAAGGCCTATTAACGATAGTGATATTTAAACTATGTTAAGTCGGGGGGAAATAGTGGCCCGATAAGAATTGATGGCTAAAATATAAACAATAATGTAATTATTGCCGTGATTAATTGATAAACCGTCAAGTTTCGGACACATAAACTTAATTTTCCGCTATTATACATAGCTTGGAAGACAAATACCCGTCTCTTATTTTTATTAAATTGGCGAATTGTGGTATAGTTCTACTCTTTGAATCCGAAGTTATGAGGGACAGTGGTTCCATGAGCGAGATTGCCAGAGAAATCACACCAGTTAATATCGAAGAAGAGCTTAAAAGTTCGTATTTGGATTATGCAATGTCCGTTATTGTCGGCCGTGCACTTCCAGATGTTCGAGATGGACTGAAGCCAGTACACCGCAGAGTATTGTATGCGATGAATGTATTGGGAAATGATTGGAATAAACCCTATAAAAAATCTGCCCGTATTGTTGGGGATGTCATCGGTAAATACCATCCACATGGTGATATCGCTGTTTACGAGACAATCGTTCGTCTTGCTCAGCCTTTCTCAATGCGTTACATGCTGGTTGATGGTCAGGGAAACTTCGGTTCTGTTGACGGAGACTCCGCAGCGGCAATGCGTTATACGGAAATCCGTATGGCGAAAATTGCCCATGAACTACTTGCTGACCTTGAAAAAGAAACCGTTGATTTCGTTCCTAACTATGACGGAACAGAGCACATTCCTGAAGTTATGCCAACGAAAATCCCAAACCTTTTGGTTAATGGGTCGTCAGGTATTGCTGTTGGGATGGCAACCAATATCCCACCTCACAATTTAGGGGAGGTGATTAATGGTTGTCTTGCCTATATAGAAGACGAAGACATCAGCATTGATGGTTTAATGGAATACATTCCAGGGCCAGATTTCCCAACCGCAGCTATTATTAATGGCCGTCGTGGGATTATTGATGCGTATCGCACAGGGCGTGGCAAGGTCTATATCCGTGCAAGCGCTGAAGTGGAAGTCGATGAGAAAAATGGTCGCGAAACCATTATTGTCAGCAAAATCCCTTATCAAGTGAATAAAGCTCGCTTGATTGAAAAAATTGCTGAGTTAGTTAAAGACAAGCGTGTTGAAGGTATCAGTGCACTGCGTGACGAGTCTGATAAAGACGGTATGCGTATTGTTATTGAAATCAAACGCGATGCGGTGGGTGAAGTTGTACTGAACAACTTATATTCCCTGACCCAATTGCAAGTTTCTTTTGGTATCAATATGGTAGCTCTACACCAAGGGCAGCCGAAAATACTGAATTTAAAAGATATCATTGCTGCTTTTGTGCGTCACCGCCGTGAAGTCGTCACTCGTCGTACGATTTTCGAATTACGCAAAGCGCGTGATCGTGCTCATATCCTTGAAGCACTGGCAATTGCTCTTGCCAATATTGACCCAATTATTGAACTGATCCGTAAAGCACCAACGCCAGCAGAAGCGAAAGCAGGGTTGATTGCACGTTCTTGGGATCTGGGCAATGTCGCTGCAATGTTAGAGCGTGCGGGTGATGATGCCGCTCGTCCTGAGTGGTTAGAGCCCCAGTTTGGTGTTCATGAAGGGCAATATTTCCTGACTGAGCAACAAGCTCAAGCTATTTTGGATTTACGTCTCCAAAAATTAACGGGTCTTGAGCATGAAAAATTACTGGAAGAGTACCGTGAGCTTCTAGTACAAATTGAAGCATTACTGTTTATTTTGCGTAGTCCTGAACGTTTGATGGAAGTGATCCGCGAAGAATTAGAAATTATTCGCGATACTTATAACGACCCTCGTCGTACAGAAATTACTGAAAATACTGCAGATATCAATATTGAAGACTTGATCAACCAAGAAGATGTGGTGGTGACATTATCGCATCAAGGTTATGTGAAATATCAGCCTCTGTCTGATTACGAAGCACAGCGCCGTGGTGGTAAAGGTAAATCTGCAGCACGAACTAAAGACGAAGACTTTATTGACCGCCTTTTGGTGGCCAATACGCATGACACCATTTTGTGCTTCTCAAGCCGTGGCCGCTTGTATTGGATGAAAGTTTACCAATTACCAGAGGCTAGCCGTGGTGCTCGTGGTCGCCCAATCGTTAACTTATTGCCACTTGAACAAGATGAGCGAATTACAGCTATCTTGCCAGTGCGTGAGTACGAAGAGGGTTACAATGTCTTTATGGCAACTGCGAGTGGTACCGTTAAGAAAACACCTTTACAAGAATTCAGCCGTCCAAGAAGCGCAGGTATCATTGCGGTTAACTTGAATGACGGTGATGAGCTGATCGGTGTTGATTTAACTGATGGTTCAAACGAAGTTATGCTGTTTTCAGCTCAAGGTAAAGTTGTGCGCTTCGCTGAAGATGCCGTTCGTCCAATGGGACGTACCGCTACAGGGGTGCGTGGTATTAAATTAATGGATAACGACAAAGTCGTTTCTTTGATTATTCCACGTGGTGAAGGGCATATCTTAACGGTGACAGAAAACGGATACGGTAAACGTACTGAAGAAGCTGAGTACCCAACTAAGTCTCGTGCAACTCAAGGGGTTATCTCCATTAAAGTGAGTGAGCGAAACGGGCATGTAGTTGGCGCGATTCAGGTTGATGAAACTGACCAAATCATGATGATCACAGACGCAGGGACATTAGTGCGTACACGCGTGTCTGAAGTGAGCGTCGTTGGCCGTAATACTCAAGGTGTTACCTTGATTAGAACTGCTGAAGATGAAAAAGTTGTTGGTTTGCAGCGCGTTGCTGAAACGGATGATGATGAAAACATTGATGATGAAAATGCAAATGAAAACACTGAAGAAAATGGTGTTGATGATGCAAGTATCGACGATCAAGAGTAATCACGACGTTTAATTTAATGAACGGGCAGCATAATTAGCTGCCCGTTTTAGTTTCTAGCCTAAATGTCTTTGTTTTATTACTTTTCATGTTTGTCGCTTTTTTATCATATAATCGAGTATAATTAGCAGTCATAGTATCGAATGTACAGGAAAGCGCTTGAGATATTTACCCTCGTTTAAAACATCACTTAGACTTTCTCGGGATTTATTTCGTATCCTCGGCTTGATGTTGTGGGGCATGGGCGTTTTTATCACTCTATTTTTCCTTTACTCGCAGTTTAATGAATACAAATCTGATATCCGTCAACAGTTCTATTCCGGGCATGAAAATATACAAGCGTATATTCAACAAACGGGAGCGACGCTGAATTCGATTCAATCGATGACTGAGCTATATAGAGTAAAGTTGCAAGAATCGACAGATGAAAATAATCTTCCAAGTAAGTTTCTGGAATTACCGAACGCATCTAATTACTCTTTCTATAAATTAACATCGAATACAGATTGTGATTATTTTAGGGATAGAGCGGAAAATTATTTGCAAGCTTTTGAGCAATTAAATTATTTTTGGAAAGATAGTATTGCTGCCCCTCAAGCTTTAAATCATGTCTTTTTAGTTGGTTCGAAAAGTTATTGTCTGGTGGATTATCCTATTCGATCTACCATATCGGATATCGAAATACTAAAAAAAGTCAGCTACGAAAGCGTACGGACTTACCAAGGCTTAAGGCTACAAGGCAAAGAGCGTAAATTATTTACCATTATGCATGGCGTACAGCCAGATTATGGGCAGCTTTACTTAATTCAGGCAATCAAGCACGACAATATGCTGCCTGCATTTATTGGGTTAGAGCGTACAATTAATTTGAATCAATTTAACATACGCCGAAATAAAGCTATCGAAATATTGATAATTAACGATTATAACCAACCTGTTTTATATTCTCCTATAGATATCAATCCTAAAGGCTCAGCGCTGCTCAATATTTCTGAGCCTTCATTTTTTGGTTTTAACTCAGATTATTCAAAATTAATTTTCAAAAAACGGTTAGCACCTTCTCAAATTACCGTCATTTTTTCAATTGCGACGTCTGAAATATTAGCGAGTTTAGAAAATGCTATCTTTTACGGTATTGTCCTAAATATTTTTACAGGGGGATTGATTTTCTTTTTAATTTGGTTACTTGAACGGAAAATGCTTGAACCTGCAGAAAACACCGCGATACGGCTCGAGGAACATGAGCAATTCAACCATAAAATTGTAGCATCAGCACCTGTTGGTATCATTATTTTAAGATTGACTGATGGCGGTAATATTCTCAGTAATGAATTAGCCCATGACTATTTTCGGTTATTAAATGATGATGATAAACAGCGAATATTGACAATCATCCGCCAGAAAACGAGCAATTATATCGATGTAGTGACAACCAACGGCACACACTTGCAAATTAGCTTTGTAAACTCACGATATCAAAATGAAGATGTCGCTATTTGTGTATTAATTGACATCAGCATTCGTGTGCAAATGGAAAAATCACTGCAGGATGTAGCCGATGCAGCTGAACAAGCTAACCATGCTAAATCAATGTTTTTGGCGACTGTTAGCCATGAATTAAGAACACCATTATATGGAATTATTGGTAATATAGAGTTACTACAACGTTATGAATTATCAGAGAAAGCAACACGCTTAGTTTCAACTATGGATAATTCATCATCGCTTTTATTACAGATTATTAGTGATATTTTAGACTTTTCAAAAATTGAATCTAAACAATTGAAAATAGAAAGCAAATTGTTTCATTGTCGAGAAGTTTTTGCGTTTGTATTAGCGAACTACTTGCCATTAGTGACTAAGAAAAAAATATCATTATATTCCTATATTGAACCCAGCATCCCAGATCTCATTTTGAATGATCCAGTTCGTTTACAACAAGTGATTTCTAATATTGTAAATAATAGTATTAAGTTTACGGAATCAGGTTTTGTGTTGCTTTATGTTTGGAAAGATGAAAACTATTTAAAGATAGAAATCCGTGATTCAGGGATTGGAATGACCCAGGCAGTGGTTATGCAGTTATTTGATCCATTTTTTCAAGTTTATGGGCAAAATAATTTGGGTCATAAAGGAACAGGCCTAGGTTTAGCTATTTGTGAAAAACTGGTTAACCTCATGGATGGTGATATTGAAGTAACTTCACAGATTGGACTTGGTAGCTCATTTACTATTCGTATTCCTTTATATGGGCAAGAATATACAAAGAAAAATATTCCAGAATATCGTGCACATTATCGCATTGCTATTTCGTGTCGAAATGAATTTTTAATGAATTTTCTTTTGCGTCTGTTAGGTCATGAGCAATTTTCAGTTGTTAGCCATAGCACAATAGATAAAACACAAAGATATGATTTGCTAATAACCGATTATGAGCATGTTGAGGAGATAGCCTACGAACATCATATCCAGCTATCAAGTGGTTATGCAGGCGAGCTCCATGAAGTAAAACAGAATCAATGGATTTATAATACATATCAATTAGATAAATTACCCATGTTAATTGATAAAGCCATCATGAAAACAAGTGAACAATCACAAAAAAATAGTATGGCAAATCAACCATTAGTCGTTGACCATTCGTTAGGTGAATGTCATGTATTGATTGTTGATGATCATCCAATTAACCGAGTATTATTGAGTGAGCAATTAGCGACAATCGGCTTTACTACTGGCACGGCGATAGATGGGCTAGATGCATTGAAATATTTAGATAATCATCATGTTGATATTATTTTAACAGATGTAAATATGCCAAATATGGATGGTTACCAGCTGGCCAAAGAACTGCGACGTTTAGCGTTCAACTTACCGATTATCGCATTAACCGCTAATGCAATGGCAGAAGAAAAGCAACGTTGTATTAATGCAGGGATGAATGATTGTTTATCAAAACCGACAACAATTGCAATTTTACGTGAGACCTTGACTCGCTATTGTTAAGTGTAGCTAAAAAACAGATACAAAAATAAAAACCCATAGTTGGGTTTTTATTGGTGTAGTTTTGTAGTCGAAATGAAATTACTCTGAAGGCGAGTTATCAATGCTGACGGAAGAAAGGTAATTCAGTAGCGCTATATCATTTTCAACGCCTAATTTCAGCATGGCTGATTTTTTCTGGCTACTTATTGTTTTTATACTGCGGTTAAGTTTTTTCGCAATTTCAGTGACCAGAAAACCTTCAGCAAACAAACGTAGCACTTCACTTTCTTTTGGTGATAAACGTTTGTCGCCATAGCCGCTTGCATTGACTTTTTCCAGCAGCTTGCTCACGCTTTCGGGTGTGAATTTTTTACCTTTTTGTAAAGCCGCTAACGCTTTAGGTAAATCAGCAGGTGCGCCTTGTTTGAGCACAATCCCTTCAATATCCAGCTCTAAAATTGCGCTAAGAATGGCCGGGTTATTGTTCATTGTGAGAACAATGATTGATAGGTCAGGATAATGCCGTTTGATGTATTTGATTAAAGTAATACCATCACCATATTTATCACCTGGCATTGATAAATCAGTAACTAGCACATCCGCATTTAAACGCGCTAAGTTATTAATCAAAGAAGTTGAGTCCTCAAATTCCCCTACGATATTCACCCATTCAATTTGTTCAAGTGATTTCCTGATGCCGAAAAGAACGATAGGGTGATCATCGGCAACAATGACATTTAGGTTATTCATATTATTGGTTACCTTCTGGCATTAGTTTTTTGACTGAATTATCCAGCATGCTAATGCAATTTTTTATTTCCAATCCGTTTTCATCTGCTATGTAACGCTCCAAATCTTCACAAAGCTTATGAAGATAAGTAAACTCGAGCATAGCAAAAACTCCTTTTAAACGATGTGCAGTGTTTTTCAATTCGGTCAAATCCTCAACACTTTCACTATTATACAGTTTATTAATATCTATCGGTACTGTTGTGATGAACAAATCTCGATATCCACTATTTGCTAGCGCTAATTGATAACTTAAAATTGCATTTTCTATTGATTCATTCGAGGTCTGTGAAAGCACTTGAGTATCAACATGGTGTGAAATCAAATTATCAGAATGGCCATGTTCATCGTCTGCGTTTTCGATCAGTAATGAGATAGCATCAATTAATTCATCAGCAAAATTATAGTTAGCTTCGATGTAATGAGGTTGTAATTGATTTATTCCAGATAGGAAACCATTTACTTTAACAATGTTTTCAAAACATTCCTCATTATTATCAGTTATTAAGAGATCCCAGTTGGTATGAGGGGAGCTCTCACTTAAATCCAAATATTCCGCGCCATAATTTGTTAATGTGCTCCTCACAATCCGTGAAATATCAGCATTATGTATATTTAAACGAATACAAATATCCTCCAATAATGCAGGGTACTCTTTGGCAAGCATCTCTTTGGCTGCTGGAAGCGTAACTTCATAATGAGTACCGATTGCATCACTTGAGCGAATAGAAAAAACACCATTCATTTTTTTTACCAGTAACTTACATAAATAAAACGTTATACCTGAACGTGTAAAGTTAGAGGCGTTCAAAATTTGCCCAGTAAAGGGGCTTTGCAAATTACTCAGTTCTTGGTTACTTACTCCAGTTCCACTGTCTTTAATATTTAATAAGATTGTATTTTTACTGGGGTTATAAGATAGCGTGAATGAAATTTTTCCAAAAGAGGTTGTTGCAATAGAATAATCCCAAATTAGTTGCATTAATTGCTTTAAATAATCAGGATTTGCCACGATAAGCGAATCTGGATTAACGTTATTATGAAAATAAAGCGCTAACCCTTTGTTATTACACTGGGATAGATTTTGCTTCAAAAATTGGCTAACCAGGTTACTGATAGAAACATTCTCAGTTTTTATAGGTTCAGCTTGGGATTCTAGCTGATTTAATAAGCTAATATTTTTAAACCAACGATTGATATAGAAAAGCTGACTTTCAATTTTTAAAATAAACTCACGGTTATTTATATTAGCCATTTCGGATAATTTAGTTAGTTGCTTATCCACTTTAATAAGTGAAGGTAATATTTCACTGCACATATTCTCAAATACGACTTTACGCATGTGAATATTTTTTTTGTATTCGCGATTGGCTAATTCTTGGCGTTTTTGGGTCAACGCCTCTTTATCTTTGTCCATAATAATAAAGAGGGCAGTGTTAGATTTTGACATGTTATCGACAAGTATAACTTCATATACAATATTCTCGATAGAAACTTGAATCAC
Source organism: Providencia sp. M-27 (assembly GCF_011077905.1). NCBI lineage: Bacteria > Pseudomonadati > Pseudomonadota > Gammaproteobacteria > Enterobacterales > Morganellaceae > Providencia > Providencia sp. M-27. Next base: position 154,752 of record NZ_JAALBT010000002.1, read on the forward strand.
ATCATGGTTTTCAATCGCCATTTCTTTAATGTGAACAAGGTCCATAGAAGGTAATAATTGGTTAGCAATGTCATTGCTCAGGATCTTTTTGTTGGTGTTAAAGTCATAAACTAAAATACCGTATGAAATATGACTGATAATATCGCTAGTCAGTGAGGCATTAAAACTCAGCTCTTGCAACATATTGGTATTTGGTGAAATAAGGCGCTTACGAATAAAGAGCATGATCAGTAAAGCGAATAAGATCATAATAAGCATGCCTGTCATTAGCCATAAGTTATAACTAACCACATTAAAAATAATACTTTTTAATGAAACATGGTAATAAAGCTGATATCCAGTCCCATCAATAGGATGGGAGAAAATGAGGTTGGTTCCAGACCAAGTTGAATGAGATTCATTGCTGCCCGTGCTTGAAGGGCGTGCATTAATTGTAAAAAAATTCCCATTTAAACTTGGTGGAATAAGTGAGTTGATAGAAATATCAAAGGATATGACGCTAGTTAACTGCCCCGGTGAATTGAACATTAACCGATAAGTATAGTAAAAAAGGTTATCGGGGGAGTATTTTGGGATATTTGAAATTATTTCCCGTCGATCTAACAATGTTGATTGAGTCAACATATCAGCACGCTTTTCTTCAGCCGTTAATGTGAGATAACTTTCTTTAAAACGGAGCTCAGGTTTAAGGATTGAATGGGTGGTCACTAAGACTAAGGTATTGTCTAAGCCATTGAGATAATACATGGAGTTATATTCATTACGGGCTCCCCACACAATCTCCATATAATTTGCAAGTTTAGACGCTAAAGCATTATTACTTTGCTTATTATTACCAAATACAATGGCATCAATGGATTGGTTTGCACTACTTAGCCAAAAAATATCATGGCGGATCCCAGTCACTGCGAGGTTATCGGTGGGGGGCACTGAAGATTTGTCATTGGCAATTTTGTAGATATGGCTCGCTTGATAACGATAATCTTCGATTTGATACGCTAACCGACTTGCCATGCTGTTCAAGCTAGTTTGACGGCTTTGAACCAATGCTTGATAGTAATTAAAGAGTGATAAAAAAAGCATCACAATTAGCAACAGAATAAATGCTGCGAAAATACGAAAAAGCGTGTTTGGTTTTAATAATGATTGTTTGTACATACTGTAGCAAGTCGTCCCATCGGCAATAGTATTATTAGGTTAAAAATCATACGCCTAGAGAAAGGATAGACACCGATTTTGCACAGATACTACCATTTTTATTGGAAAATAGAGAACAATTGAGTGAAGATTAGCCAAACGAAGTAAAAAAATCAATTTTTTTACTTTCAGGGGTAGACAAGTTGGTGGGATTCCTCCATAATCGCGCCCCATGGAGAGATGGCCGAGCGGTCGAAGGCAGCGGTCTTGAAAACCGCCGATGGGTAACCATCCTAGAGTTCGAATCTCTATCTCTCCGCCATATTAGCCGGCTTAGCTCAGTTGGTAGAGCAACTGACTTGTAATCAGTAGGTCACCAGTTCGACTCCGGTAGCCGGCACCAAATAAGAACCCGTTACATTTAATAGATGTAGCGGGTTTTTTCTTTGTATTTATGTACATAATGACAATGCCTTAAGCAGTGGTTGTGCCATATTGGTGTCATCGTGTGAAATTAGCTCGTCGACCTTCATGGCATGTTCAGTGAGGCGATTCGCTGCTGCATGAACAAATACAAAGCGCTGGTGTTTTCCTATTTAGAGTTTCAATACCATGTATGTGGTATTATTTAGGGCAACACCTATCGCTTTTTCTCCTTTTGCATTTTCAGGGGCGATCCAGGCTACTTTCCTTCCTTAACTATTGGCGGTCACTTGAATTGACTGCTAATAAACATAGCTACTAAATTGACAAAACTAGCAAAATAATCCGTAAAATGACAAAAATACACATTAATAATGAGATTAATTAAGCCATATATGTGATAATTTTGACCATTCATAACTGTTTAGGTGATTACGTTTTTAGCTTAACTGGCATATAGTTCTGATTAAAGGTAAATAAAGTTACAGAGCTATTCATTCATTGGCTACACTGAAAATTAAATATTACTTAACTGCTTGGAAAAGGTTATCCGACTGTTATCTACTCAAATGGAAGATACATTGTAAGGGTATTCAGATAGTTGTGGGCGAAAGCCCATCTTGTTGTAGTAATCATGTTGAATTTAAAAGACTAAATATTGTCTAAAATAGCGTGCATTCTGCAAAGGCGAAGTATTGGGAGATATAATGTACGCCAAAAACCCATTTTCACTGAAATTGGTCCATCCGAAGTACTTAGTAACATGGGTGGGGGTTTTTATCTTATTTTTATTGGTTCAATTACCTTATAAATGGCAAATGTGGCTTGGTGCTTTTCTAGGCAGTAATTCACGGTATTTTATTAAGAGAAGAGTGTCGATAATTAAGCGAAATTTAGAGTTGTGTTTTCCGAATAAAAACAAAAATGAAATAGATACTCTGGTAAATGACAACCTAAAATCTTTAGGCATCGCATTATTTGAAACGGGGATCGCCTGGTTCTGGAGTGATAAAAAAGTAAAAAAATTATTTCAAGTAAAAGGAATGTCTAATTATTTAGATGCTATTGGGAAAAATAAAGGTGTAATTATCGTTGGAGTCCATTTTATGTCACTTGAGCTAGGTGGTCGGATTATGGGCCTTTGTTTCCCTGTTAATGCGATGTATCGACCTCATAATAATAAAGCGATGGAATATATTCAGACAAAGGGGCGGTGCCGTTCTGGCAAAGGAATGATTGATCGTAAAAATTTAAAATTTATGGTTCAAGAATTGAAAAGTGGCAAGTCCATCTGGTTTGCACCTGACCAAGATTTTGGAAGAAAAGGCACGATATTTGCGCCATTTTTTTCTGTCAAAAATAGCTCTACATCAAAGGGGACATCAATACTTGCTCAATTATCTAAATCACCGACGCTCACAGTAACATTATTGAGAAATAAGAGTGGGGTTAACTATGATTTAGTATTGGGCAAAGAAATACTAGGATATCCAAGCTCTGATGAATTACAGGATGCAACAATGATTAACGCTGTTTTAGAGGCCGAAATAATGAAAGCCCCTGAGCAGTATCTTTGGGCTCATCGACGGTTTAAAACCCGGCCTGAAGGTGAAGTGTCACTTTATCGCTAGTTTTATCTTTAGTGTCAGATGCCATAGAGGGTTGAAAAGGAACTTGTAAGCTTTCTATTGATAACCATTTTTATCTTATAGTGTTTTCTAACTCATAATATAAAACGAGATAAACATATATTTATCTCGTTTTATCAAAGAATTATGTTGTTTTTAGTATAAGGCTTTTCGTTATAACCAGCTGTGTAGCATAAAATATGATAATGAAAATATAAAAATTACCATTAGGTGTTGGAGCACCTTTAAAAACAAAAGAAATCTTCTTATTTGATTCATTGTTTCCTGCTTGGCTAATAAAAACGGCTAATTAAACAGTCTTATATAGTGTAGTAACACTAACTATAAAATACCAAATTCCATTAAAAAAATTAAAAAAATGTGAAATAAATTACACTTAATAAGTAAAATTAACTAAGTTAATGAGTGGTTAATAAATAATAAAATATCTGGTCATTTATTAAGTAAAATACGTAAAAATAGAATAGCCTTCAATAACGATGTTAGTGGAAGGCTATTCTAATATAGAGTTACGTTAGAATAAACTAAAAGCTTTTTTCATATTCACGAGCTTTTTTATCGTCATAGTTATGTTCCCATTTGGCAATAACAAGAGCGGCTAGGGCGTTACCTACAACGTTAAGTGCGGTACGTGCCATATCTAGAATACGGTCTACACCTGCGATGAATGCAAGCCCTTCTAGTGGGATACCTACACTTCCTAGTGTGGCAAGAAGAACAACAAATGAAACGCCAGGGACACCCGCAATACCTTTAGACGTGATCATGAGCGTAAATACTAGGATAAGTTCTTGCCCAATAGAGAGCTCGATACCATAGAGTTGGGCAATAAAAATAGCGGCAATACTTTGGTATAATGTTGAGCCATCTAAGTTAAATGAATAACCTATTGGAATAACAAAGCTTGTTACTGATTTAGGCGCTCCATATTTCTCCATTTTATCCATAATACGAGGAAGTACGGTTTCAGAACTGGCTGTTGAATAAGCGAGTAATAACTCATCTTTCAATATTTTCATTAAAGTAAAAATATTTATTCGGCAATAACGGGCGACTAATCCTAATACTACTACTGCAAAAAATAGAATTGCACAATGGACGAGTATAACAAGTTTCAACAGAGGCACTAAGGATGAGAAACCAAAGTTAGCGACGGTAACAGATATTAATGCGAAAACCCCGATTGGAGCATACATCATAATCATGTTCGTTACACGGAACATGGTTTCAGAGAAAGTCTGTAATACATTGAGTAGAGGCTGTTTTTTCTCAGAAGGTAAAGAAGAAAGCCCCAAACCAAATAACACAGCAAAAAAGATGACTGGCAGCATGTCACCACTTGCCATAGCAGCAAAAATATTACTTGGCACTAAAGTTAGGATCGTATTAATGATCCCTGAAGGGTGGCTTTCAACTTCTTGAGTGGTTTTTTCATATTGTGAAATATCGACTTGTGTTAATTGCGACATATCGATACCAACACCTGGTTGGAATATATTGGCAAAAGAAATACCGACGATAATGGCAATTGTAGTAATAATTTCAAAATAAAGGATAGTCTTGAAACCAAGAGAACCGAGTTGCTTGGTATTACCAACTCCTGCTATCCCAACAATTAACGTTGATATAACGATAGGAACAACAATCATTTTGATTAACTGAATAAATATTTTACCCGCCGGGGAAAGAATATTTAAAATCAACCAATCTTTGTACTCTGAATTATCATGTAAAAGCGCTCCAGCAATAACACCTAAAATAAGAGCAAGTAATATTTGCCATCCTAGGCCAAATTTAAACGGTTTTTTTTTAGTCACTTGGTTTAATGTCATAATTAAATCTCATTTATATTAATAATTTTTATGTATGTGTTTTTATTATCATAAATTTTATATCGAATATTCGGTAAAACTACAACTAATAACTCGATTAATTTGAGTAATTTCAATGAGTGATCTATATAAACGTGTTTATTTTGTTAATAAATAAGGCAATTATGGTTATTTATGTAAAATAAATGGTGGTAGTGTGAATGAATAAGTGATTTTTAATTGCAAGGTGTTTCTAAAAGTAAATCTGATAAATATTCCAAAATTGTTAATGGTATTGTTTTTGCACTGTTTGTTTTTTGCAAACAAAACTAGATTGAGCGAAAAATAGACTGCAACTCTTTATTTTTATCGAATATACGACTGAATGTGATTTTATATTTAAATTGTTAGATTTAATTAGTTAATTAAAGTTTAACTTAGATATAGCTAGATGAATGGATGATATTGAAATATTAAAGGATTTCTATAAATGGCTTCTCACTCAAATTTATATAATGAAATTAGTTAGAAGTGGGTGAGTTAAATAATGAAAAAGAAAACGTCAAGCAACTCAAACGGCAGATTGTTTCCGTTTAAATGCTGCGAGCAGTGTGCGTTCAGAGAGATCTAAGTAACCACGTAACATATTGGCTGCATCTATATTTTTGCCAGAATCTAATAAATTAAGAATAGAATGGTTTTTATCAATATAGGGGGCATATAAAATTTTAGGGTCATTTAGGTGACCAAAGGCTAGTCGTAATTCAGCAGACACATTACGGTATAATTTAATTAGGCGTTCGCTGTCAGATAGTTCGACAATGGCAGTGTGAAATTTCATATTTGCAGTGCCTACACCCACCCAGTTCTCTGTCTTTTCATGTTCTCTAGCTTCTTGAACTGCATCTTTCATTTTTTGAACTGATGGATGCATGGCATATGCATGAGTTAGTGCATCGCACTCAATAAGTCGGCGAACTTGATAAATATCGATAATGGCAGCCATATCTGGTACTGAGACAAATACGCCCTTATTTGGAGCATAAGTTAATAAACCTTCCTGCGTGAGTACACGAAATACTTCCCGTAATGTATTTCGAGAAATATCGAGTTCTTCACTTAATGCCGCTTCAGATAAGCGTTGACCTGGTGTGATCTCCCCAATTGTTATCTTATGACGTATAACTTCTGCAATAGAAACAGATAAAGTTTGGGCAACAGGTTGTTTTTTCATAATAAAGGCTAATTTTAGTCTCAGGGGCAATGAGCCGCTATATTCACATATTCAAATTATAGCAGCAAGTTTCATTTCTCTTTACCACATTCCACCCCCTGTATTTGCACAAGAACAGTGAAATTAAAATTTATTGCACCAATTTGGTGCAATTTGCTTGGTAATCGATATGGCTTGTGAGTCAAAATTGTTAAAAAAGTGATCTCGTCTTGATTTTTAAACGAACAATTACGATTTTTATTGATTGTTTATTCATCATTCAATACTAATTGTTCAACAATCTATTAAAAATGAATTAACAATACAGCTAACAAGTAGAACAATGGCACGATAATTGCCTTAGTGACTGTGACATCAACAACTAGATCAACAACCACATCAATAATTAAAACAATAACTATTAGAGGAGTATGCATATGGCAGCTCATGAAAGTGCACCAACTACTGCTGAATATGTGAAAAGTCGTCGTTCATCACTGATAAGCGCAATTTTTCTAATGGCAACTTCAGCCATTGGGCCTGGGTTTATCACACAAACTGCGACTTTTACCGTGACATTAGGGGCTGCTTTTGCCTTCGGAATTTTAGCGTCTATTGTGATTGACTTCATTGTTCAGCAAAACATATGGCGAGTTGTTACCCTGACTAAAATGCACTCATCAGAAATTGCGAATGCCACAATTCCTGGGAGTGGTTATTTATTAGCGGTATTAGTTATTTTCGGCGGGCTAATTTTTAATATTGGTAATATTGCAGGCGCAGGGTTAGGGCTCAATGCCTTAGTCGGCTTAGACCCCAAATGGGGGGGCTTGATTAGCGCATTATTAGCAATTTATATATTTTCCTCCCGTAAGGCCAGTACGTTTATTGACCGGTTGATTATTGGATTAGGCGTAGTGATGATCGGCTTAACTTTATTTGTCGCTATTGCATCAAACCCACCTGTTGGGGAAGCATTACGTCAAAGCGTATTACCTGACACAGTTGATTTTGCCATGATAACCACCATTGTTGGGGGCACTGTCGGGGGATATATCTGTTATGCAGGTGCTCACCGTTTATTGGATAAAGGCGCTGTTGGTATTGAAAACATTAAAGTTGTCTCTAGCGCAGCCACAAAAGGTATCCTAGTTGTTGGGCTGATGCGTTATATTTTGTTTTTGGCTATCTTAGGTGTAGTCGCAAGTGGTGTGACTATTGATATTTCTGGTCATGCGGCCAACCCAGCATCTCAAGCATTTCAGGCTGCCGCAGGTAACTTTGGTTTACGTATCTTTGGTTTAATTCTATGGGCTGCGGCACTCACCAGTGTAATTGGTGCGGCTTATACCTCTATGAGCTTCTTAACGGCATTTAAGTCTTCTATCACAGAAAGGCAACGTAATGTCGCAACTATCATATTTATCGCAGTTTCTCTGGTTGTCTATTTATTCATGGGAACAGCCCCTGCGGCATTATTGGTTTTTGCTGGTGGTTTCAATGGGCTAATTTTACCTATTGGTTTAACTTTATTTGTTTATATCGGTTGGAAACGCTCAGATTTAATGTCGGGCTATCATTATCCGCGTTGGCTATTATGGTCTGGTGTCGTGACGTGTGCACTCACTTGGTATATGGGCGCAATGTCTGTCGGTACAATTTTTAATTATCTGAAATAACTCAAGGAGTGATCATGAAAAAGCAGATTGATTTAAACAGTGACCTTGGGGAAAGTTTTGGACAATGGGAAATGGGCAATGATACCGACATTCTGCCTGTTGTTAGCAGTGCGAATATTGCTTGTGGTTTCCATGCGGGTTCACCAGAAGGGATATTAAGAACCCTTAAAGCCGCAAAAGAAAATGGGGTTGCTGTTGGTGCTCATGTGGGCTATCCCGATTTAGTGGGTTTTGGTCGACGTAATATGGATATTGCATCGAATGAATTAACCGCAGACGTAATTTACCAAATTGGTGCATTACAAGGGCTAGCAACCGCAGCAGGGACACAAGTTTTATATGTTAAACCTCATGGCGCATTGTATAACACGATTGCTCATGATAAACGCCAAGCAATGGCTGTGATTGATGCGATATTAGCCATTGATAAGCGATTGATATTAGTGGCGTTAGCTGGAGCCCCGATAATTGAGTGGGCACGAGATAGTGGGCTAAATGTAGTTGCCGAGGCCTTCGCTGATCGCGCATATAACAGCGATGGCACATTGGTATCCCGAAAATTAGCCGGTTCAGTATTACATGACCCACAGATAGTTGCAGACCGCATGTTGCAGTTGGTCATGGAAGGCGGAGTGATGTCGATTGATGGAAAATTTACACCTGTTGACGCTGGGTCGATTTGTGTTCATGGGGATAGCCCTGGCGCCCTTGAAATGGCGAAACAGGTGCGAGCCGTATTAGAACAACAAGGTATTGAAATTTATGGTTTTGCCCATAAAGGAGATCATGAATGACACAGCTAATGAAAGCATCACTGCAGGCCATCGAAGCTGCTCGCCTTGCACGGCAAGCTATCCGCGAAGGATATGACAAACCAACAGCAGGCCTTGCCCCGGGTATGACTCAAGCCAACATGATTGCGTTGCCACGTGACTGGGCATTTGACTTCTTATTATATGCTCAGCGTAACCCAAAGAGCTGCCCTGTTTTAGACGTATGTGAAGCAGGGAGCTGGCAAACTGTCCTAGCTGAAGGTGCCGATTTACGCACGGATATCCCACGTTACCGTGTGTGGGAAAAAGGACAATTAATTGATGAAATTACGGATGCGACAGCAATCTATCAACAACATCCTGATTTAGTCACTTTTTTAATTGGTTGCAGTTTTACATTCGAAACGCCAATGATTGAAGCAGGTATTGATATACGGCATATCACGGATAAATCGAATGTTCCGATGTATAAGACTAATCGTCTTTGTCGCCCAGCAGGGCGTTTACAAGGCGAATTAGTGGTTTCAATGCGACCAATACCTGCAAATCGCGTGGCTGATGCAGTGAGTATTACGGGTAGGTTCCCTGCCGTGCATGGCACACCTGTTCATATTGGCGCACCAGAACAATTAGGTATTACGGATATTATGCAACCTGACTTTGGTGATGCGGTTCGCATTGAAGAGGGCGAAATTCCCGTTTTCTGGGCTTGTGGTGTCACACCTCAAGCTGCAGTAATGAAATCAGGGGTTCCATTCGCATTAAGCCACGCACCTGGTTACATGTTTATTACAGATGTACCTGATGCCGCATATCACATATAGAGGTGCCAATTGAGATTTTTACCCGTCAATTTAAGTGCCTTTATGGTGGAGTTGGAAAGTCTTGAACAAACAATGGCATTGACTGATTCCTTAACAGAAATGCCAATTTATGGGATTGACGAAATAACGCCAGCAGCGAGGACAATTTTAATTCACTATAACCCGATCAAGACAAATGTGAATGATTTGGTTGAAAAGATATCACTTAGAGATGTGTCGGCGGTCGTCGGCAAGGCCAGTAAATTGGTTACTATCCCCGTTCACTACAATGGCGAGGATTTACCAGATGTTGCAGCGCATTTAGGGATATCCACTGCGGAAGTAATACGTCGTCATACAGAAAATGAATTTCAGGTTGCATTTAGCGGTTTTGCCCCAGGTTTTGGTTACATGGTTTCGAAAGAAGCTAAGCTGAACGTCCCAAGGCGTCAATCGCCAAGAGTACGCATCCCTGCGGGGTCGGTTGCCTTAGCTGGAGAGTTTAGCAGCGTTTACCCACAAGCTAGCCCAGGGGGATGGCAGCTAATTGGTGTGACTGAACTATTAATGTGGGATATCAATCGACCTGAACCTGCACTCGTTCAAGCTGGCATGCGGGTCAACTTTATCGATGCCGCGAAAAGCCAAATTAGCTATAGCTTGCCAGCGAAAGTAAGTATTGAAAAAAATGCTAAGAATGTCAGTGCTGATTTAACAGTTTTAGCGACGGGGTTACAGGTTTTATTTCAAGATTTAGGGCGTATAGGCCAATCGGCATTGGGGATCTCTGAATCAGGCGGTATGGATAAATCGGCATTACGTAGTGCAAACCGTATTGTGGGGAATAAATCAGATTCTGCCGTTTTAGAGATAACGCAAGGTGGGTTTAAGGCTCAAGTTCACAAAGACCTCATTGTTGCAGTGACTGGAGCGCCTTGTACTATTGACGTTATCACAGCAGAAGACCAGCAATATCAAGTTGACACTTATCAACCGATTCATTTAGCAAAGGGCGACACCATCAAACTGAGCCGCCCGAGCAAAGGAGTTCGTAGTTATTTCGCTGTCCGAGGTGGTTTCAATATAGAGCCTATTTTATCGAGCTGCTCGTTTGATACATTAGCGCAAGTTGGTCCAGCTCCAATCACGGCGGGCCAAACACTCACGGTTAACAGTAATTCATCTCCATTAGCCGTTTCATTATATGAGGCGCCTGTTTTTGATTACCCAACAGAAAACGACGTGGTGGTTTTGGATGTGGTATTAGGGCCTCGAGCGGATTGGTTTACAAAACAAGCAGTTGAACAACTAACGAGCCAATTATGGCAAGTTACAGCGTCATCAAACCGAATAGGTTTGCGACTATTTAGTGAAAAACCGTTAGAGCGTGAACAATTACAGGAGCTACCGAGCGAAGGAACTTGCATTGGTGCTATTCAAGTCCCCGCCAATGGCCAGCCTGTTTTGTTTCTCAATGATCACCCTTTAACAGGCGGTTATCCCGTTATTGGCGCGGTATGTGAATATCATCTGGATTTAGCAGGGCAAATTCCTGTGAATGCCAAAATACGTTTTAATCCACTCGGTGAATTTAAAGTACTACAAGGGAGCCATTGTGCTTATGAAAATGAATAACAACAAAAAACATAAAGTATTGATTGCTAATCGAGGCGAAATTGCAGTTCGTATTATCCGTGCATGTCGTGATTATGGTTTCCAGTCTGTTGCGGTTTATGCGGACAGCGATATTGACGCTCTCCACGTCACAATGGCTGATGAAGCCTACGGGCTTGGGGGAAACTCGCCAGCAGAAAGTTATTTAAATATTGAAAAGTTGATTAGTATCGCTCAGCAGTCAGGTTCAACCATGGTGCATCCAGGGTATGGTTTTTTATCTGAACGGGCTGAGTTTGCGCGTGCAGTTGAAGCCGCAGGGTTAATCTGGATTGGGCCGAGCGCAAATAGCATTGATATACTAGGGGATAAGGTTCAAGCTCGCCATATTGCAATGCAAGTCGGTGCACCGCTAGTGGTTGGCACAAAAGATCCTGTGAATAGTGCACAGGAAGTCCTTGAATTTGCTCATCAACACGGCTTACCTATTGCTATTAAAGCGGCATTTGGTGGTGGTGGCCGAGGGCTAAAAGTAGCTTGGCAACTCCATGAAGTTGAAGAACTTTATCACTCAGCAGTACGCGAAGCGACCGCTGCATTTGGCCGGGGTGAATGTTTTATTGAACAATTTTTACATAACCCTCGGCACATTGAAGCCCAAGTTATTGCGGATACGCATGGTAACGTGCTGGTGGTGGGGACTCGTGACTGCTCACTACAACGGCGTAATCAAAAACTGGTTGAAGAGTCGCCAGCCCCTTTTTTATCTCAGAGTCAACAGCAGCAAATCATTCAAGCTTCAACGGATATTTGCCGCAAAGCGGGCTATGTGGGAGCCGGAACCGTTGAGTTTTTGCTAAGCCAAGATGGCACGTTGTCATTTCTAGAAGTGAATACGCGTTTACAAGTTGAGCACCCAGTCACAGAGGAAACCGCAGGTATTGACTTAGTGATTGAGCAATTGCGAATTGCAGAAGGTTTACCTTTAAGTATTAATGAGATGCCGACTCCTCGGGGGCATGCATTTGAATTTCGTATTAATGCCGAAGATGCTGGAAACGGTTTTTTACCGACACCTGGCACTATTACGGTTTTTGATGCACCAACGGGGCCGGGGGTTCGTGTCGATAGTGGTGTAACAGCGGGAACAACAATACCGGGTACCTTTGATTCGTTAATGGCGAAATTAATTGTTGTGGGTAGTACACGAGAGCAAGCCATTTTGCGTGCACGTCGTGCTTTGGCTGAATTTAATATTGAAGGCGTTGCATCCGTATTACCATTCCACAGAGCGGTAATGGAACAAACTGATTTTTGTGATAATTTTAGCGTTCATACGCGTTGGATAGAGACCGAATTTAATGTGGAAATTCCACCTGCAAAACGGCAAATTCCACTATCGCCTGCTGAAATGACACGCACTTTTATTGAAATCGATGGAAAGCGTTGCGAATTGGGTTTACCTACACAACTGTTTTCTGGCTTTTCAGTCAATAGTTCAGCTGCAACCCATTCAGTTCCTCAAATAATTCATAACCCAGATGCGGTCAATGCACCTATCTCTGGGCTATTATTTAACTGGCTGATCCCTCACGGAAATAATGTTTCTGAAGGGGATATAATCGGTGTCATGGAGGCGATGAAAATGGAAGTTCAAATTGTTGCACACCGAGCAGGAACGTTGAAACACTGTGCGATTAAAGGGGATTTTGTTGAAGCAGAGAGCCCAATAGCTGAAATTGTTTAGTTTGGTTGGCTTAAGTTTGAGCTAAAGGAATTAGCTCAAACTAACGAGAAAGTCGTTCAGGCAATGTTCTTAGAGGAAGATGAGGCGCAGGAATGGCATGTTTTTCTTCAGCGGTCATTTCATTGCTATCGCGGTAGACTTCACCACATAGAAAATAGAGATTTGGCCGTTTTGATTCTAGGTAGTCTTTTCGGCTAATACATTGTTCTTGTGTGAAAATAGTTTCAGTCACAGGTAACGCATCACATGAATCTGAGCCACAAGGACTCACCCATAATGCCCACCCAATGAGTACCATATGTCCTGCCATTTACATTGCCTTCCTTAATAAGAACCAATATGAACCGCTGAAAAGTGATGACTGTAAGTAGCTCTCTAATTCACACACATTATAAGTTAAATTCTAACATTGAGTTAACCAAATGTATGTATTTAGACATAATGAATTCTCTTATTCACACTAAAAAGCAAATCTTTATGAATTAAAAAGTTGCGAATTATTATAAGTAGAAATTAAATGATTTAATAATAAATAACGCTGTATATTATTAAAATAACCCTGTCGATATCGAGTGTTTTTTGGTGTCAGATCGCAAAAAAATAAAATAATTATCTACAAATAACCGATGTTAGAGCTCAAGCCTGTCAATTAAGACTATTTTTAACTAGGATTATGACAACCTCTAATAAGAAAATTGATAGGAATAAATCATGACTTCCATGGAAGAAGTGTTTTCATTTTGGTTTGAGGAATCGACACCAAAACAATGGTTTGAAAAAAATGCTAAATTTGATTTGACGATAGCACAACGATTTGCTCATGTTTGTGAACGCGCAGCTAAGGGTGAATTAGCGTATTGGCGGGCATCTATTCGAGGCCGTTTAGCGGAAATTATTGTTCTAGACCAGTTTTCACGTAACCTATGGCGTGATACGCCAAAGTCTTTTGCTCAAGATGGGATGGCTTTAGCACTAGCGCAAGAGGCGATTAAGCAACATGATTATAACCTCCTGACGTTATCACAGCGCAAGTTTGTTTTAATGCCATTTATGCATTCTGAATCCAGTTTTATTCATTTACAGGCCGTTGAACTCTTTCGCATGCTGGGTGATGACGGCACATTAGATTATGAAATGCGACATAAAGCGATTATTGACAAATTTGGTCGCTATCCGCACCGTAATGAAATTTTAGGTCGGCCATCTACACAAGAAGAAATTGCATTTTTACAAGAGCCAAATTCTTCTTTTTAGATTAAAACCAAATGAGCCCATATCTTACTTAATAAGCTCATTTGGTTTCGCTTTTCATTTAACGAAATAACTCAGCATGGATTGGCGATAATGCTAATTCTAACTGTAGTGATTTGAGGTAAATTTCAGTGATCTGCGCAAGGTTAGGGTAAAAGGCTGTCTCAGTTTTACTTTCCTGCACCAGTTCTAAATAACGATATGCCCAAGGTAATAAATGTTGTTCAAATAGCGTTATAATGGCGCTGTCGTCTTCTTGTTCCGCTAAAGCAGAAACAGCCATCATCATTAAGCCAAATTGGTCTTCAGGCTCACGAAGTCCGGTGTCAGTCACTAACCCTTTGGTTTGCAAAAAATGGCGATAAGCCGCTGTTGATTCTCCCATAACAGAATTGTCATGTTCCAGATATACAGACCCCCATGGAGGCGCTGGCATACTACCTTGTCCTTCGAATAAGATAGAATAATCATACGAGATATCATCAGGTTGTGTTTGTGACAACGAAGTACAAATCGCCTGAATTTGCTCTGGATTTTCCCATGAGTGTAACTGTGGGATTTCACCCAAAACAGGGTAGACGTTTCGTAACGTGTCCGATTGCGGAGGGTAGTAGAAAAACGCACCAAGGATGCGGATCATTGTCGTATCAATCATATTATTTTATCCGTCTTATTTCGCGTTAAAGCATGACATCATTATCTGATTTCCTGTCACTGTATCGATGCAGGATGATGTGGGATTACTAAACAAAGAACCCCAAACGGGGTTCTTTAATAATAAATTATAACATAGTAAGAACAATGCCTTACATGGTTATCTGCCACAAGTTATAGAATGCGATACGGCCTGCAAGTTCAGCTAATAAAACAGCTGCCGCACACGTTGCTAATGTTGCTCTTGGTACGCGTTGCTTTAACGTCATACCAACAAATGCAGCTAAAGCAATGGCTAAGACGACAACTTGGAAGCCCCAGAAGCCTGTTTGCTCACCGCTAAGAGCGGGGCCGGTTTCGGCTAAAAACGCTTGGTAACCAGCACGGCTTGCAAAAATAGCGAAAGTACCAATTAAGAACGAAGCAATACCTAAGCCACGCGCACCAATTGCAATAGCGAGCGCACCGCCACCGACTAACATCGTCATCCACATTTGCAGTGTGGTATAACCGGTGTCCCAGTTAGCAATAGTGGCGATGTTGTACACTTGAGGTATTGACCAAACAAATGCGAGTCCTGACACTACTGCGGCAATATTTGCCAGTTCACGCAATAACGTATGCTTGAAAAATAGAGTGAAAAATAACGTTGCCGCAGCGCATCCAACAAATACGCCACTTAAGAACGCTTCATTACTCATTGGCGAACGGCCTACACCCAGTAGCATATTGAAGAAGCGTAGTGGTTGACCAACGTGTAACCCACCGATACCCAAACCAATTATCATAATAATAAAGGCAACGATATTGGCAGTTTTTAGCTGTTTATCGTCAATAGACCCCATTTTACGGCTGATATAAGCGAGTAAAAAAAGCCCAGCAGCTGACTGTCCTAAGACGGTGAAAAAAACGAGTGGTAATTCATGCATCTTACACCTCCGCAGGGTTTTTTAATTCGCCACTTTTATCGCCAAATGGCTTCGCATCTTTATGTGGTTTGATGACAATATTTGGGTTTGTCAGGCTTGGGTCTGGCATTGGCGCAATACCACACTCTGTCCCGTGTAACTCACGAAGAACATTAATATCATCAAAATCTAAAGCACGCTGCGGGCAAGATTCAACACAAACTGGTTTCATTCCTTTTGCGACGCGTTCATAACAGCCGTCACATTTAGTCATGAGTTTTTTCTTCTCATCAAACTGTGGTGCGCCATATGGGCAACGTAGTTCACAGTAACGGCAACCCACACAAATAGATTGGTCAACTACGACTAAACCATCCTCTTCACGTTTGTGCATTGCACCGGTTGGGCAACCTGCGACACAAGTCGGGTTTGAGCAATGGTTACATGAAATCGAAAGATAGTAATTAAAGACGTTTTGCTGCCAAATACCATCTTGCTTTTGCCAACTTCCGCCACCAAACTCGTAGACACGACGGAATTTTGGACCTAAATCTAAATCTTTTTCATCCTTACAACTGACTTGACACGTTTTACAGCCAGTGCATTTTGTGGAGTCAAAGTAAAAGCCATATTGTTTCATCATTCAACTCCTTAAGCGCGTTTAACTTCAACAAGGTTAGTATGTTGTGGGGTACCTTTAGCCAATGGCGAAGGAACATGAGAGGTCAGTGTGTTGATACAACCACCAATATCCAGCCCATCTTCATTGAGAGTACGCCATGCACCTTGTGGAACAGCGATAACACCAGGTAATACACGCTCTGTCACTTTCACTTTAATTTGAATACGGCCACGATCATTAAATATTTCAGCCATGTCACCATTGTTCAAGCCGCGTTGCTGGGCATCAATTGGGTTGAGCCAAAATTGATGCGGAATGGCTTCACGGAGCATGGCAACATTGTAATAAGATGAATGCACATGGCCTTTATCATGAAAGCCCGTCATTAATAGCGGATGCTTCTGTTGGCTTGCTTGGGCTTCAACGCCTTCTTTATTGACGCAATATTCAGGAAGAGCAGGGATACGTTGGCCTTCTGGTAACTCCCAATTTTTAACACGCTCAGCCAGTTGTTCCGAATAGATTTCCACTTTACCTGACGGCGTTTTCAATGGGTTATTGATTGGGTCATCACGGAATTTCTTCAATGCAATATTTTCTGAACTGTTCAAGAACTTACGGTCGATAATACCCGCACCGTCAGTTTCGCTGAATTCAGGTAAATGAGGCATTTTTTCACGTGTTTTGTTATAACAGAACTCAATCCATTCGGCGTAGGTACGGCCTTCTGTGAATTGTTCTTTTACCCCCATTTTCTCAGCAACTTCTGCTAATACATCATAGTTAGGGCGGTTTTCCCACAGTGGCTCAATGGCATTTTGTAGGCGAACTAAATAGTGGTATGCACCACTTGCATAGGAGTTATTGATTAAATCATTGGTTTCAACGGTAGTGACATCCGGTAACAATAAATCTGCATATTTTGCGGATGGAGTATCATGGTTATCCCACACCAAAATGAACTCACATTTTGACTCATCAGCAAGTATTTCATGGGTTTTGTTTAAATCACCATGTTGGTTACCAATGACATTACTGGAGTAACACCACATAAATTTGATGTCGTTATTGAGTTTATCGACACCTTTAATACCACCGTTCTCTGCGGTTAATTCTTTCCCACGAACAATAGCTTCTGACCACATATAAGTTGGGATCAGGGCTTTGACTGGGTTAGGTAAAGCAAATCCCGCAACAGGATAAGCATAGCTATTACCCCACAGGCCTGTGTTCGTTCCTGCACGACCAATGTTCCCAGACATTAACGGTAGCATCATGATTGAACGACAAGCTTGCTCACCATTTTCGGTACGTTGCAAGCCCCAGCCTTGTGAGATCCATGCTCTATTGGCATTACCAATTTCACGTGCAAGTTGCTTAATGCGTGCGACGGAGATCCCCGTTAATTTACTCGCCCACTCTGGGGTTTTTGCGATGCCATCAGGCCCATTACCTAAAATATAATCTTTATATGATGCATTGCGTGGTGCAGAAGCAGGTAAGGTAGACTCATCCCAACCAACACAATAGTTGTTCAGGAATTCTTCGTCAGTCAGGCCTTCTTCGATCATGACATAACCGAGAGCAGCAACTAATGCAGCGTCAGTACCGGGGTAAATTGGTATCCATTCAGCGCCAAGCGTTGTGACGCTATCAGTGCGACGCGGGTCAATGATAATCACTTTTGCCTTGCTTTTATCTAACGCATTGAGGGTCTCGTAGAATTGACCGCCGCCAGACATGCGCGTTTCTGCAAGGTTGTGGCCAAACATGACAACTAAGTCAGAGTTTTGGATTTCAGATAAATAGGATTCTTCTACACTACCATAGACATAAGGTGTGATTTCCATTAATTGAGCATATGAATATGTACCATAGTCACCCAAGAAACCACCAGTTAAGCTTAATAAACGTTTACAAGCTGCACGGCCGTGTAAGTTAGCACCCGTTGACCCAGAGCCATACTGATAATAAATGGCATCACTTCCATATTTATCAATCGTATACTTTAATTTTTCAGCGATAATGGTTGTTGCTTCATCCCATGAAATCTTTTTAAACTTACCTTCACCACGTTTACCAACACGAACCATTGGGTATTTTAAACGGTCTGGATTGTAGGTTTTCCAACGCACTGAACGGCCACGTAAACATGGACGAATTTGGTGTTCGCCTAACGTTGAGTCGTCATACATCGTTTCATTGGAAATACGGCTGATAACACCATCTTTCACATGAACTTTTAATGGGCAGCGGCTGCCACAGTTTACTAAGCATGCGCTATAGCTAATTTTTTCGCTGACTTCGTCAGGCATGATTGCTGGCGTTTTTGCTTGTACAGCAAAAGGTAGAGTGATTGAGCCAGCAACAGCAGCGACACCCGCAACGGTTGCAGAGGTTTGTATAAACTCCCTCCTGCTCAGTTTTCCAAATTGAGTATTTATTTTATTTTTATGCATTGACATTGCCTATATGTAAATAACAACATTACTATCTTGTTTTATATGTTAAAAAAAGATCCTGTAGAGTTACATGACTTACATCAATGTTATCCACGATAAAGGAAATGTATTTATTTAATTTATAAGGGTTTTTTGTTTGTTAGAGCATCGATCAGTTTTGTTTTTGTTAACTATCGAAATGTTATTCTTTATATAACGCTGGGTGGAAAAGTAAGCGTAAAGAGGGATATCTCCCTCTTTCGATACTACTTTAGATGTAGATGGATAAGGAAATTTAACTAATCACTTAGTATTAGTTATTTTTCTGGGAAATGGCCTATCATTCTAACATCATTTCCGGTAGGTGATTGATGTACCATCAGATTAAATTGCGGAAGGATGGAAAAGATATGGTCAAAAATGTCAGATTGTATTCTTTCATACTCCACCCACACGGTTGTATTCGTAAATGCATATATTTCGATTGGAATACCATTTGAGTCAGATTCTAGCTGTCTGACCATAATCGTCATATTTTTGTGAATATTAGGGTGTGATTTTAAATAAGCTTCAATATAAGCTCGGAAGGTCCCTATATTTGTCAAACGACGCTGATTCAAAGGCACCGCTTTGTCATCCGGTAGGCTAGAATTAAAGACTTGGATCTCAGATATTTTCTGTTCGATGTAGGGCTCAAGTAAATTTGCCTTAATACATTGTGCGATTTCTTCAGAAGTTAAAAAATGCACACTGCTGGCATCTAAGCGGACACTACGCTTTATTCTGCGTCCACCTGATTCTGTCATTCCTTTCCAGTTTTTGAATGAATCAGAAATAAGCGCATAAGTCGGAATGGTCGTAACGGTGTTGTCCCAGTTACGCACTTTTACCGTAGTTAAACCAATATCAACCACAGCGCCATCAGCACCGTATTTAGGCATTTCTAACCAATCGCCAATGTTAACCATGTTGTTGGCTGAAAGTTGTATCCCAGCAACTAACCCCATAATAGGGTCTTTGAACACTAGCATCATGACCGCTGTCATTGCACCAAGACCGCTGAGAATAATCAGAGGCGATTTACCTATTAATAGTGCAATAATCATGATGCCAATTAGAATTGTGGCAATCAGTTTAAGACTTTGAAATATTCCTCTAAGAGGTAAATGCGCGGTTTTGGCCGCACGTTGAAGTACACCAAGTATAATATCAAGAACGGAATAAAGGGTGAGTAAGCCAAATAATAGGCACCATGCCTGTGAGCCAACCTTTAAAACGGCTTGTGCAGTCGAGCCTGAATGTAACCATAGCGTTGCTTGGATATTGACTACAACACCTTGGATCACGAATGCGAAGCGATTAAAAAGATTATGTTGAGTGATTAAATGCACCCAAGTTCCTGCACTTTTTTGCCCACGTTTTTCGAGTTGTGGAAGGAATATTTTATGTAGAATTAAGTGTAATACGCAGGCGACGATAAGGATTAAACCGAGCACCATAAGTAAAGAGGCAAGGTCAGCGTAATCTTGGTTGAATTGACGTACCCAGTCTAGCAGTTGCTGCTGCATGGTTTCTCCTTCTTTAGAGTGTTAGGAACAATTGTTTATAAAAATATCATAGGCTGAATGACCTTATCATATTTACAACGAAAATTCATGGGGAGCAACATTAAACTCCGTCTTAATTCTTATTACTAGTTCTAAGTATTGTCTAATATATGAAAATAATATTAATGGCAATAAGAGCTATTATAAAGGAGCGCGCTCACTAATTTGAGTGATTAAGTAACATTTACATAACATTACGTGTGATAAGTATTTTCTGATTGTGAGTCTTTATAACTAAGCATAATGTTCTACAAAATGTCCTAATGTTATATTAACTTTGCAGGAATTTATTATGAACCGATTTAAAAGGCCGATTTGTTCTGTTCTTTTGCAGTATATCTTATTGCCCATTATTGTTTTTACCCCATTACTCGCCAATTCATCCCCCAATGGTAATCAAGGCCAAGGAAATGGCAAAGGACATCAACAAGTTCATGGAAACAAAGGGAAGCAGAACAAAGATAACTCAAATAAAGGAAATAATAATCAAGAGGCAAAGCATGTCAAATCAAGTAAGTATTACGATAAGCATCGGGAAGCAAATGTTAGTTTTAATGTGAGCTTTGGCAATGTAAGGCCTTTGGCCATTGAATATGGATTGACAGGATATCGTGGCTTGCCTCCAGGTATTGCAAAACAAGTTAGCAGGGGAAAACCACTTCCTCCAGGTATTGCAAAAAAAACGTTACCCTCTGCGTTTTTAGCACAATTACCTGTTTATGTCGGTTATGAATGGAAAATGAGTGGCCGAGACCTTATCTTGGTTGCGTTAGGTACAGCTGTTGTCGCTGAAATTATTGAGAATGTTTTTGAATAAAAAAAACGACCTTGATTTCAAGATCGTTGTGCAAAATAAATGCAATTAACGCTAATGATGAGGTAACTAAAGGTTTGATTAACTAAAAGATAATTAACTTGCTTACATAAAACGTTTAGATAGTAATTCAACAACTTCTTGCACACTGCTGATAAATTCTTTGATGCTGTTCATCGAGAACTCCAAATTAAAATGTGATCCAAATCACGTGAGAGCATTCTAGCTATTCACATGTTAATGTCAAGTTAATATTAAAAATAATTTTAAATTTTAAACTATATTTTAGTCGCTGTGCTACAGCTTGTTTTTTTGTTAGTCGCGGTTCTTACAAGAGGGCCTGAATCTGCAAATAGAGATAAAAAATGTGAAGAATTGAAAGGTAATTTTTGTAATATGGTGTATGGTTAATAAGAGATTAGGTAATGATTTGATTGATAAAGGAATATAGCTCATGATTGCTTATGTAAACGGCCAGTTTTTACCTGAAGAAGAAGCGTCAGTATCTGTTTTTGACCGTGGGTTTTTATTTGCGGATGCTGTGTATGAAGTGACTGCAATAATTAACGGTAAGTTAGTTGACTTTGAACATCATATGGCTCGTTTGCAGCGTTCTTGTGCTGAATTACAGTTATCATTTCCCTACGATTTAGCAGAATTAAAACAAATTCATCTTCAATTAGTTCAGCAGAATAATATAGAAGAAGGGCTTGTATATCTACAATTGACACGTGGCAATGCGAAACAACGCAGTTTTTTATATCCTGATAAACAAACGAAGCCAACATTAGTCTTATTTGCACAAAAGACGAAGATTGTTGAAAATGAGAATTCAAAATATGGAATAAAAGTCGTAACTGTAGATGATATTCGTTGGCAGCGTTGTGATATTAAAACAGTTGCTTTATTAGCAGCTTCCATGGCAAAAGAATACGCTAAACAGCAAGGTGCAGACGACGCTATATTTGTTAAAAATGGCTATGTCACTGAGGGAAGTTCCAGTAATTGTTTTATTATTAACCATCAGAACCAAATACAAACACGAGGGTTAAATAATGAAATATTACCAGGCATTACTCGTCAAGCAATTTTACAACTTGCTCGGGAACAAGGAATAGACATTGTTGAAAAGCCATTTAGTATTGATGAAATGTTAGAAGCAAAAGAAATCTTTATTACTTCTGCAACAACATTAGTTTGGCCAGTTATTATGGCGAATAACCAATTAATTGGGGAAGGTAAGCCGGGGAAACTAGCTATCCGGCTACGGGAGATATACTTGCAAAAATTGAAATAATCACATGAGAAATATAAATGTTATTTTAATTGCATAAATTCTGTAACTGAAGAAATCGTTACCATGCCTTCTAGTGCCTGAAGACTTTGCTGATGGAGTTCTAGCGTTGGGGCCGCACATAAATCCTCAAGTACTGTGACAGTATATCCTAAATCATGGGCTTGTCGTGCAGTACTTTGAATTGCTTTTACGGTACTAACTCCGCCAATAAATAACTCGGTAATATCATTATCGGTAAGCCATTTATGGAAATGGTTTCCTGCAAATGCAGAAACCCCTTTTTTAATCATTACCGGATCACGAAATGCTACCTCAAGGTCATGGGCCCAATTACACCCAGTGCCACTTAGTTTTAAGGCTCCAAGTTTTTTAGCTTGCTGAAACATAGGGGAGCCAGCAGGAACATCGTGATAATTGTCTGAAAAGCCAACCTTAACCCAAATCACTGGAATATGATGGTTTCTTGCATATTGTGCTGCTCGATTAGCTTTCTCAACGATTTTACGTGAGCAAGTTTGCTGGTAACTCGAATTAGATAAGCCATTTTTACCAATTATCTCTTCAATGAGATCAATAATTACTAATGCCTTGGACATTATTGCCTCTTTTAGGTGTAAGTATATTAACGTATAAAAGGCGTATTCTATCTAGAAAAAATAGCAAATGCTGTTAACTCAATAACATAATTAGATTTAGGGTAAGTCAATAATAAAGCCGATACCTTGATTGTCTAATCCATCAGTAACTCTAATTACAGCACCAATTTTATGGGCTAAATTTTGAGCGATAGATAAACCTAAACCACTTCCGGTTTCCATCGTTCCTGGAACGCGATAAAAACGAGAAAATATAAGTTGGCGGCTCTCTTCTGGAATTCCTCGGCCATTATCTTGAACAGAAATAGTCCCACCAAATGGGGTAAGATCTTTTAAAACGACTTTTATTTTCCCTTCTTCTGGGCAGTATTTAATCGCATTTTCAATCAAATTAGTAAAAATATTACTCAATGCGAGTTTATCGGTGAGGATATAAAAAGATTTTGGGCTTTGTAGTTCAACATCAATATTTTTATTAATAGCGTAAGGTATGTGTGAGGATATTAAATGGCTGATTAATACGGGCAGGTCAATTAGCTCTTTATTTAATAAAAAGTCTTCAGTTTCTAAGCGTGCTAGGTCAATTAATTGATGCGATAAAGAGGCTGCGCGATTTAACGTCTCTTGCATATCATTAATAATTTCTTCTTTCTCTTTCGGATTATCAATTTGCATCAATAAATGTAATTGAGCAATAACAGCCGCTATGGGGGTCCTTAATTCATGTGCGGCATCTGCCATAAAGCGCTTTTCACGTTGATTTGCAGCATCAACACGAGACATGAGGCTATTTATTGCATCAATAATAGGGCGAATTTCTTTATATTGTTCCTTCGTTTCTATTGGAGTTAAATTACCTGGCTGACGGCTAGAGATGAGTTTTGCAGATTGTCTTAAAGGCCGCAGACTAAAATAAGCGGTAATTAATATTGCTAACAACATAATACCCAAAATAAACGCGAGAGGAATGGCTGTGCCTTCGGCAGGGTTACCTAATAAGGATTTACGGTCACTATAAGACTCTGCAATAACAACTTCGAAAGTTTCTTGATCATTCCATGCAGAAGTAAAATGCCAGTCTTTATGTAATGTTGCGAGTTCAGAGACAGATTTAAGCGATGGAACATGTAATTTGTCACTGTTTCGGTAATAGACATTCCCTTGTTTATCTCTAACAACCATAAAAGGCCGATAACTAATGTCATCGCCACTTTCCATCGCAGTAGAATAAAGTTCTTGTAGGTTATCAGCTATTTTATTGAAATATTCTGGCTTATCAGCAACCACATCAAGTGTCTTAGCAAACCCTTGGGTGATGACACTTTGTTGTTCATTTAGCTCATCATGAATTGAGGGCCAATAAAAAAACTGTAGCCAGCCAACTAATAATAACCAAAGGAAAATAACTGAGCTGATTTGTAGCCCAAAGGTATAAATAAAAAATGATTTAACTTTCACTTAGCGGTACTTCTTTTTTTAATAAATAACCAATACCGCGGATAGTAATTATGCGGTCTTTACCTATCTTTCGGCGTAAATTATGGATGTGAACCTCTAAAGAGTTACTTTCCACATCATCTAATCCGAATAGGCGCTGCTCTAAATCCGTTTTTCTGACAACATTATCTGCATTTTTTATTAGTTCGTAGAGCAATAGATATTCTTTCCCAGAGAGCAGCAACAATTGCGCATTAAGGGTGACTTGGTGATTAAGAGGATTTAATTGTAGGTTACCCAATTGCCATATTTCAGATGAGAAACCCGCCATACGGCGACTAACGGCTTTTACTCGAGAAATAAGCTCAGGCATAGCAAATGGTTTTGTTAAAAAGTCATCAGCACCTGAATCTAAGCTAGAAACTAAGTTATCCATTTGATTTCTTGCCGTGAGAATTATTATTGGGATCGTTTCTCCCATATTACGCCAAGTAATCAGTTCATCATGACCATCGCCATCAGGTAAGCCTAAATCTAAAAGCATTAAATCAAAATTGCGAGATGCGAGTTGTAATTTTGCATCAGCAAGTAGCCTGACCCAACAAGGGTTAAAACCTGCAAGTTCTAACCCACGGCATAGCGCTTTTCCCAATTGAAGATCATCTTCGACTAATAGGATATTCATATTATCACCTCTACTAACAAGTATAAGCAGGCAATGAGCGTCAGACAATACGAACAATTCAAGTTTGAAGCGGATTTAAGCATATCTTAAGGTTGGTTTAACCCTTTTTTAAGGTACAAAAAAATAGACTGTTTATTATGAGTCCATCACTCAAACAATAAGAGCATTGATAATGAAACAAGCATTCTATGAGGTGCCATTATTTATAGTAGCAATCGCACTTGCTTTGATTTTTATTGGAAAAGATTTCAATAATAGGCCGATAGTTAGTTTATCAACAATAACGTTGAATGAAATCCCTACTTGTGTGGATGTTAATAACTGTATTTCTCAGGTTAGAGCAACTAATGCAAAAAATAAAAAGTTGAATCCAGTGAAAGAGATTAAAGCCTTTCTTCGACATAAAATTGGCTGATTAACAGGGAGTAAAATTTAGATATGAGGTGGTGAGTCAAGTGTCTGTTTTAATTTCTAATTTTAGGTGCAGAAAAAGGAATGTTACACTATAAGGAAACATTCCTTTAAGTATTTGGTTAATCCACTGTTGTTTCTTCTGGGATCCAACCATCATCCATCCATATTTCTTCCAGTATTTCTTCAATACGAGTTTTATCCTCCGCTATTTTTGTTCCTGAGATATTAACGCGTTGTTGTGAGCTAAACCCAACCCGCGTTACCATATCTGGATATTGGTTTTGAAGTTTGCGTAAAATCTCAGTTTCAAGTGCTTGCAAAACAACTGAACTCGGTTTTTGTGGAGCGTTCTTATCAAATAAAACTTCGATACGTAACATGATAGCCTCTAACAAAGACTGTATTAATGTACAGTATTTTTAGAACTATTAGGCAAAAAAGTCAATATAGAGGCATAAATATTTTTAGCAGTGAATAGAGTGAAAAAATAATATCAAGTTAAAACAGTAGGTTAATATTATAGATGCTTGATAAAATAATTGTCAGAAAAATTAAAATAGGTATCCTAGAAAGTATATTCTATGAAGGTGAGTTACGATTAAATGTTATATGCTTTAAGAGTTTCAAGTGAAGATAGCCAAGCGATAGCAATGATTAACCAGTTGTATGATACTGCTTTTCCATTGTATGAACAAAGAAGCTATCAAGGAAGAGATGCAATATTAAATCATGGTGACTATTATTTACTCAATTTCAAAGAAAATGATATTTTCATTGGTTTTATTGGGTGTTGGAAAATCGAAGATTATTATTACATTGAACACTTTGCTATTTCCCCTGTATTAAGAGGGCAAGGTTATGGGCAAAGGGTATTAAAGCAGTTTTGTCATGACGTAGGCAAAGTGATCCTAGAAATCGATCCTATTATTGATGATGTGAGTCAAAAACGTTGGTCTTTTTATCAACATTGCGGTTTTCAGCAAAACGAATATGCTCACGCACACCCAAGTTATTACCCAAAAAATAAGCCACATAAGCTTAGCGTATTAAGCTATCCAGAAGTGATAGCTCAAGAAGTGTATCAGCAATTTAATCATATCTTACAAACGGTTGTGATGAATAAAACGCTATTATAGTTCATTATGTAGATGGTTTTACTCAGGTATATAGCAATAGATAAGTTCGGGATCATTATCATCTAAATTTTCAATGTAGCCACTAGGAATAAAGCCAGCTTTTATTAAGAGGTGTTGAGTGGCTGTATTCGATTGATTTGTAGAAGTAAAAATCTTTTGGGATTTACTCTGCATTTTTAGTTTATTAATTAAAGTGAGGCCAAGGCCTTGCCGACGATACTGGCGATTTACCATAAGCAGTTCAATGAAGCTATGAGCAAAATTTACAAATAGCCATTTTGCGAGTTGTCGATTTGTTGAAAGTACACTCACAAAATGTAATTTAAGCTTAATTAACATACCTAATTCCCGTTTTTCGAATTGTGAGTTTATAGGGTGTAAATTAGTTGGAATCGATTGGACAAAAGGGTATTGGCCACGTTTTGATTTTTATTCTCAGTTGAGTTTTAAAAGTTGTATATTAAATAGCAGTAATTTTTTTGCACTTAAACTCCATGAAACATACATTGATGATTGTCGTTTACACGATGTTGATTTTAGAAATGCGGAATTAAATAAATCAGTAATAACGGATTCTGATTTATCTAACAGTTTATTTATGCAGACAAACTTAACATCAGTCGATTTCACCGGGACACACTCTTTTACGATTGATGTTCGACAAAATAAATTAACTCAAGCGAAGTTTTCCCGCCTCGATGCTCTAGATTTATTGCGTAGCTTAGATATTAAACTTGTGGACTAGAACTGAAATAATCAGTACAAATTGAATAAAATATAGGCCAGCAATTGAGTTCATTTCTATCCTTTGGGTATTGATAACTCGATATGTATTAATATACATAAGTTAAATCATCATAGCCATCAGCTCATCACTGGTGGCTTTATTTTTTGCGGTGAAGTTATGCAGCATGCATCAAAAGATAGAAATCCAATAAGTTTTGATGTTGTCAAAAGAGTCGCTTAAGTTTTAATCGATGTAACAAAAAGTGCATCGGTAAAAGAAACTTTAATTCAATGAAACAAATTAATTTTGTGGATAATTCAAAAGATACTCCCAAGGGAAGCCCTGTGATACTTCTACGGGGCGCTGGGTTGATGTTCGTGTAAACATGCCATCCAACTCACTCTACAATCAAAAATAAGCGGGAGCAGAGGGACTCGCTAAGCTAGAAGCAGAGCGATTAGCGCAAGAAGAAGCTAAACGTGCAGCAGAGGAAGCGGAAAGGGTGGAGCAGGAAGCTGCGGAAAGTCAGTCACTGGATGATAAATCCTAAGAAAAAGAGGGGGAAGTCAGTGTAACCATGTCGGACTTTTACCCGACTTTTACCCACCCCCGACCCCATCAATAAAAAACCAACCCTAACAGGTTGGTTTCTCTAAGGAATTTTGGTCGGCATGATAGGATTTGAACCTACGACCCCCGACACCCCATGACGGTGCGCTACCAAGCTGCGCTACATGCCGAACTCTGATTTATACTACTCAATTTGCTTCTAAAAGCAATAGACTCATGATGCGACTGGTTGATATTTAAGCACTTAATTTTCATTAAAACGCTTTAATTCAGTAAAGATCTTCAACAACTCAGCCAAATCAGGTTTTTCATTCTTCTCGATAGCACCTTGTTTATCATAGATATTAAACTGACCATTTTGATCCATATAAAGGGTGGCATTGTCAGTGGTAATCACAACATCGTCGTTATCACCGGTGATCACCCATGGATAAGTACGTTTAATACTAAATAAGTCTTCACCTTGACTATAATCATCAGGTGGGTTTGTGACATGTAATAAACGCTGCATTAGTGTAGTCATTATATCTTGATGACTAGTCAGTTTATCTATTTGTTGCGCAGGGGTATTCGGCCAGTAAATAAATAGAGGCACCTGCATGTTATCTCGATTAAAGTGTTTGCCGTCTAACCAATCGTTTTCTGATTTACCTTGATTATTGTAATTGGCAGTCACAATAACAATGGTATTTTCTAACCGGTTATCACGTTGCAATGCCGCCATTACACGTTTGATCTGCTCGTTGGTTTTTGCACTACCCGGTGTGCCAGTAATGTTAAGGAACGAGAACCAAGGCGACCCATTTTTAAGGTTATCTAACCAATTATTCCATTGAGAAACGGTCAAGCTATCGTTATCTGCAGTTTTGGCAGGCAAAGAGTAATCGGCTAAAATAGCTTGCCTGAATAATGGAGAGTTAAAGCCATCCGTTGAGAATAAACCAAACTGATACCCTTGATGTTGAAGGGCTTCAATCAGGCTAGATGGATGGCGGCCATTAAGAATATTATCAAAGTAAGTCGATGAAATCCCATAGAATAAACCAAACAAGGCGGTATCGTTACGTAACCCAGTTGTATAATGGTTGGTAAACTGTGTGCTGATTGATTTAAACTCATTCAGGGCATTTATCGAATCTTGTTGTGACTTATCACCGAGGTCATCAACCACTAATAATAATAAATTATAGCCTGAACCTTGGTCATAATAGCTTAATGGTTTTAATGGGTAATTCAACTTAAGGGCGGTCGGACTACCTTGCTGGAAGACACGATTTTGATGTTCTGTTAAATCCAATAAGCCATATCTATCAAGAAGTTTCCGTGCAGTCATCGGTTGTGATAATGGGTAATTATAACGCTGCATAGTGATAGGGCGGTAAAAATTCGCATCGGCCCATGCATACATCAGGTGTGACATAATAAAAGTCACAATAAAAATACCTGCAAGCGGTTTACCAAAGGTTTGCCGGCTTAAGCTGCGCAGTTTTTGCCAACTCCAAGTTGCAAATAACATTTCAACGAGAAAGATAATTGGGATACTGATAAACATCAGCTGCCATTCACGAGCCATTTCGCCTTTTGTGGGGTTAATGACTAAATCCCAAACCTGTGGTGTTAGATGCAAACCAAACTGGCTAAAAACACGGATATCAAAAATTAAAAGGGTTATCCCTGCAGTTGCGAGGGCAACAGAAAGTAGCCTCAGCAACCGCTGAGACATGACAATAAAGGTCAGTGGAAAAATAATTAGTAAGTAGGCCGCAAAGACCACGAAGCTAAAGTGACCTAACCAACTGACGAAGGCATAAACTCGACCAGTTAGGGTGTCTGGCCAATCAAAAATAAACAGGTAGCTGCTACTTAACGCGAGGCTAAGCAGTATATTGAATAGTGCAAACCAGTGCCCCCAACCAATCATGTTAGAGACTTTGTCACGGTAGCGCAGGTGGGTGACCATACTGTTTATTTCATTAATCAATTAGTGTGATTTATCTTCTTTAACAGAAGAAAGTAATGCATTTGCGAATGATTCTGCAATCATTTTACGTTGTGCAGGTGCAACCGACGTATTTAGCAGATTCGTGACCATGTTACCTAACACCATAAGGGAAAGGTCAACAGGGGTGTGGTTTTTTTCTAACACACTAACAAGGTCAGAAAGTAAACCTTCAACTTTTTCATCACTATAGCGAGATGATTGTGGCATAAATTGAGACATCCTAAATTAATGAAAGCTACATATCATAGCGTATCACAGTTGGTTTTTCTTCTTTCTTCGCAACAAATTTTTGTTTAAGTGATAATAATGCTAATTCAGATTCGTAAAGTGTGCATAAGTTCAGCAGGGTGGGGTTAAAATTTGCACAAATGATAGTTTCTATTGCAGAGGAATAATATCAGTGTTTGAATACGCGCAACATTATTTCTGCTATTTCGAAGGAGCCAACAATGAGTCTGGAAATTAACCAGATAGCTTTACACCAGTTAATTAAAAGAGATGAACAAACCCTCGAGGTGATGTTGCGGGATTCTTTATTAACAGCAGATGGTGTCGTACAAGACATGATGGCAGAGTTACACCGCGTCTATAGTGCAAAAAGTAAAGCATTTGGTGAGTTTAACGAAGAAAGTGAACTTGCTGATGCATTAAAACTATTGCGCAAAGGTGAGGAAGAATTTTTAGGTTTTAGTCGTGCGATGACCGTTCGCTTGAAAGATGAATTAGCTAAATATCCTTTTGCTGAAGGGGGCGTCGTTCTTTTCTGTCAATACCGTTACCTTGCAGTCGAATACTTATTAATTGCAGTGCTCAATAGTTGTGACAGCATGTTTGTCACGGAATCATTAGATTTAGGCACAACTCATTATTTAGATATTCCTCATGCGGATATTGTCGCTCGTATTGATTTAACCGAATGGGAAACCAATCCAGAGTCAAAACGCTATTTAACCTTTTTAAAAGGTAGAGTAGGACGAAAAGTCTCTGACTTCTTTATGGATTTTTTAGCTGCGTCTGAAGGGCTAAATGCAAAAGTTCAAAATAAAGGCTTAGTTCAAGCACTTGATGATTTTTGTGACAATGCTCAGATGGATAAAAATACTCGTCAAGCTTATCGCCAGCAAGTGCATAGCTATTGCACGGAGCAATTACAATCAGGTGAAGAAATTGAGTTAGAAGCATTGGCAAAAGAGTTACCAATGGTGGAAGAACAAAGCTTCGATGATTTCGCTCGCCAAAATGATTATCAACTCGAAGAAAGTTTCCCTGCCGATAGAGGAACGTTAAAACAATTAACGAAGTTTTCGGGGAGTGGTGGAGGGATCACGATTAGCTTTGATGCGATGCTCATGGGGGAGCGTATCTTTTGGGATCCTGTCACTGATACGTTAACCATTCGCGGCACACCACCTAATTTGCGGGACCAATTACAACGCCGTGGTACTAAATAAGTTATGGTGTTGAATCGCTAGAAATAAATAACGCCGCAATTGCGGCGTTATTTACTCGGCGTCCCGAAAATTCTAAAGCTCGGCTGTGGGCTTTAATTAAGCGCGCAGGAAGTCAATGTGCGTCACTTTTGGCTTAAATGGGTGACGTTGAACAGCCTGAACTTTTACTTTTGTTTCTTTACCATCGATAACCAGATTCAGAACTTCGTAAAATTCTGCTTTGCTTTCTTGGTTGATGATTTCATCGTGGTTAAGAGTTACAGAGATTGCTTCTTGGTTGCCACCGTAAACGATAGCTGGAAGCTGGTTATCTCTGCGCAGGCGGCGGCTCGCACCCTTACCCTGCTCTTTACGTTCAATTGCATTGATAGTTAACATTACTATTTCTCTATAAAAAGAAAATATAAATTCCTGCTACAGGCGACCCAGCAGCAGGTTCGAGATTTGGCCTAGGGATACTTCATTCAGAGAACAAGATATCGGAAGGCGGGCGGCATTTTAACGAAAAATCCGTCATCCAGCAATCATTATGATCATTTTCGCTTTACGATAGGGGATCTGCAACGCGAAAACGCCCTTGATAATCGAAGATTTTCTCTCGAATTTCCCAGAAACGTTCTTTTTTGCGAGCGACAATAAATTGGGGATATCGTAATAAAGATTGCTGCAATAATATATCATTTGCATTATTCCACTTAAATGGAACACCTGGGGCACGTTGATGCTCCCGTAAAAAACGGTATTCAAACACGCGTTTTTGCGCAGGAGTTGCTAGGCGAAAACGTTCTGAAACACAGGTTCCATCTTCATCATAATAATTGATTTTAATCCATTCGCCTTTGGCATCATTCCCTGTGATAAATTGCATTCCCCCGCAACGAATGATCAATGCATCTTTAAGTTTTAATGCGGCTTTTAACATATCGTCAGGGTCGGTAAGCACCTCTTGGCATTTTTGGCAGCGCCGAGCGGCTATATCGTTTTCAGCGCCACAGTGTGGGCATTGCTTAAAGCGAAAACGGAATTCACATTGCTGTTTTTGCCCATTTTCGTCTTCTTCCCAGCCTTGGCAGCGCCGGCCAAAGTGTTCAATAATTTGGCCATCAGAGGTGCATTTTCCCCAAAAAATATTCGCAAATTGGCACAATGGGCAGAAAACTTGTACCGGCACACTGGTTGAATTCGGTTTACTTGAGCCCACCTCTGGTCGAAATAGGTCATGTGGATTCCCTGCATAATCTAAGATTAAACAGCGTGTTTTTCCCTCAGAAAGGCGTAATCCTCGACCAACAATTTGTTGGTATAAACTCACTGACTCTGTTGGCCGCAAAATAGCAATCACATCCACATGAGGAGCATCAAACCCGGTTGTTAACACTGAAACGTTAACGAGATAATGTAGTTCTTTGTTTTTAAATTGCTTAATAATTGATTGCCTATCAGCAGCCGGGGTTTCAGCTGTCACTAATGCAGCACGACCCTGAGGTAAATAGCCCAAAATTTCTTTTGCATGTTCGACCGTTGCAGCAAAGATCATGCAGCCTTGCAAAGGTGCTGCATATTCAATAACTTGCTCAATAATTTTAGGTGTAATGCGTTGTTGTTTTTTTAACGACAAATTAAGTTCTTGTTCGTTAAAAATACCCGATGATGTAAGTGAAACCTGGCTAAAATCATATTGTAAAACAGGCATATCAAGCCGTTCAGGTGGGACTAAGAACTTGTTTTTAATCATATAGTGTAGTGGTAACTCATAGATGCACTCACGGAAAAAACAATTTTCATCACCGCGTACCATGCCATGGTAATGGTATTGGTAAATCCAGCCACTATTGAGGCGGTAGGGGGTGGCTGTTAAGCCTAAAATACGTAATGAAGGGTTATTTACTTGTAAAACTTGAATAATCTGTTGGTATTGGCTCTTATCATTCAAACTTATACGGTGGCACTCATCAATAATTACTAGGGAAAAATGTGCGTCAAATGCTTTAAGATTGCGAGCAACGGATTGCACACTGCCGAAAACGACTTTGCTTTGAGACTCTTTGCGATTCAATCCTGCAGCAAAAATATCTGCTTGCAGGCCATATGCGAGGTACTTAGCATGGTTCTGTTCAACTAATTCTTTTACATGCGCTAATACCAGTACTCGTCCTCGAGCGAGTCGGGCCAATTCGGCAATCACTAAGCTTTTACCTGCGCCAGTTGGCAAGACAATCACGGCAGGGTGAGTCTGCTTACGGAAATAACTCACTGTCGCATCGACAGCTTCTTGTTGGTAAGGGCGTAAAATAAAAGACATATTATTCAGTATTATGTGATTCAGTCAGGTGAATGACGTTAAATTTAATTTAAAACGATGAGTCTGTCTAAAGATGCCTGTTGCTTCAGTGAAACTATCACTTCACAGGGGTTATTGTTATAATGAATAATGTGATAACAATCACAACAACCTTTCACTCTATATTCTGACAGTTGAGCGTTATTGTACGCTTCACTGGCATTCCATCAAGTTAAGAGAATCTATGCGACTGGATAAATTTTTGTCCCAGCAATTAGGGATAAGCCGAAGTTTGGTAGCGCGAGAATTGCGTGCAGGGCTTGTAACAGTTGACGATGAAATCGTTAAATCAGGTGCCTTTCAAGTTACGATTGACCATGAAGTCGCTTATGATGGTAATGTCCTCGTACAAGTTACTGGGCCGCGTTATTTTATGTTGCATAAACCGCAAGGCTATATTTGCTCAACAGATGACCCAACACATCCAACAATTCTTTTTTTTATTGATGAGCCTCTTGCACAAAAACTGCATTCAGCAGGGCGTTTAGATATCGATACAACGGGTCTTGTGTTATTGACTGATGATGGTCAATGGTCACATCGCATTACTTCACCGAAGCATCATTGTGAAAAAACATACCGAGTTCAATTGAGTGACGACATCGCCAATGATGTTGCCGAGCAGTTTGCTCAGGGCGTTATGCTTAACGGGGAAAAACACCCAACTAAACCGGCGAAACTGGAAATTATTAGCCCTAGAGATGTCCGATTGACGATTAGTGAAGGGCGCTATCATCAAGTAAAACGCATGTTTGCTGCAGTAGGAAACCATGTTTGTGGGCTACATCGTGAGCGCGTTGGCGAAATTTGGCTAGATGAGACGCTTGAACCAGGAGAATATCGCCCACTGACGGAAGAAGAGATCAACAGTATTAATGTACCACGTAAAAAAACAGCAGGAGTTTAAAGAGTGCAACAGCAGCGTTCATCCTATTTGGGGCTGATATTAATTCTAGGTTTATTATCGATGCTAATGCCATTGGCTATCGACATGTACCTACCAAGCTTTCCGACGATGATGCATTATTTTAATGTAGATGAAGGGCGC
The DNA here is from genome assembly GCF_011077905.1 of Providencia sp. M-27. Lineage (NCBI taxonomy): Bacteria > Pseudomonadati > Pseudomonadota > Gammaproteobacteria > Enterobacterales > Morganellaceae > Providencia > Providencia sp. M-27. The sequence goes on from NZ_JAALBT010000002.1 coordinate 189,602, forward strand.
ATTCAGATGACGCTCAATAGCTACATTTTTGGTTTTGCTATAGGACAATTATTTTATGGTCCGATGGCAGATAGCATTGGGCGTAAACCCGTTATTTTAGGTGGTGTCGTCGTTTTTGCAATCGCTTCAGCGGCCTGTGCTATCACTGAATCGATTGATTCACTGATTTGGTTGCGTTTCTTACATGGTTTTGCCGCTGCCGCTGCAAGTGTTGTGATTAACGCGCTTATGCGGGATATGTTTACCCGTGATGAATTTTCAAGAAGTATGTCTTTTGTTGTATTAGTGATGACAATAGCACCGTTGCTGGCCCCTATTTTAGGGGGAGAGTTAATGCGCTGGTTTTCATGGCATGCAATTTTTTGGAGTATCGCCATTGCAGCGGTTATCGCTGTCGTTTTAGTGAGCTGCTTTGTGCGGGAAACATTGCCCGTAGCTAAAAGGCAGAAGTTTCATATTGGTACAACATTAAGGCAGTTTGCCACTTTATTTAGGGCAAGACAGGTACTGTTCTACATATTAGCGAGTTCATTTTCCTTTGCAGGGATGTTTTCATTCTTAAATGCAGGCGCTTTTGTGTATATCGATTTGAACGGGGTGTCTCCACAGAATTTTGGCTACTATTTTGGTATCAATATTATCTTCCTATTTATTATGACGACAATAAATAGCCGCTATGTTAGGCATTTTGGTGCAGAAAAAATGCTTTACTTTGGTATTATTATTCAATTCGTGATGGGATTGTGGTTGCTAATGACAACAGCCTTTGCGCTAGATTTTTGGACACTGGTAATCGGTGTTGCCATTTATGTCAGTGGCATAGCGATGATCACTTCGAATGCAATGGCCGTGATCTTAGATAATTATCCACATATTGCAGGAACGGTTTCTTCATTGGCAGGCACAATCAGGTTTTCGATTGGTGCGCTCGTTGGAACGTTATTATCACTAATACCTGCGCAGAGCGCATGGCCAATGGTCGGTTCAATGGTCGCTTGCGTTGCATTTTCAATGTTGTTTGTATTATTGGCCAAAAAAACAAAGTAAGTCATGTCATATGTTTTCAAGTTTCAAGGATGAAGCTGAGAACATGTAATTCTCTTCTTTAATATCTAATCAAATAAAGCATGTTCTAGTTACTTCTCCATATCATTCATTTTATCTATAAGAGATAGAGGATTATTGCTCGATAAAATCGAGTAGTAATGCAGGGTATTTAAAATTTTTGCTAAAAAATGATCTAAATCAATTATCATTAGGGCTGGATTTGTTAAATTTATGTTTTATGATTTAATGTGCATTGCAACATTATTCATTAATAAAAATTTGGTTTAACTTCAAGAATAAACTCTTTTTTACTATTTTCATTTCAGAAATGTAAAAAAAAGTTAAGTATTTTGAGCTGGATGTTGAGCTTGAAGATCAAAATTAGTTTAAATTTTAATATATTTACTATTAAAATGAATATGCAATGATTTGTGTCACAAAAATTTAACGACATTTTGTTTTTTTAATGTTATATTTAAGGTTCGATATTTAACATTAATGTTACTTTTTAGATAACTAAAAGTTCGGTTTGAACGATGAATGATTGGCTTAAGCCGGTGTTAGGTCAAGTAAGAAAGTAAATATCAATACTTGGCAAAATACTAAAATGTTTCAATAGGATATGTTTGTGGAAAAATTAGGTCTTTCGGTGGTGCACAGGCTACCGCAAAGCTACCGCTGGTTATCAGGCAAAAAAGGTACAGATGTTGAAGTTGTACCTATGAATGATGTCGATAGCGATAAGCTTGTGGGGCTGAAATTACTTAGCCATGACTGTGCGACAGACTGTATTGCAATGCAGCAATTATCTGAATCATTATCAGACATGCAAATTGCTAATGCGATCTTAGAGTGGCAGAAAGAAATTTGCCTATTCATTCATGCTAATGATGAGTTAGCCGCTATGTGCCGTTTAAAAGCTTCAGGTGTTGCTATTGCAGAACTTTCTTCTGGTTTTTATAGTGCTTAGTTTAAGAGCTATAGTTTATAGAACTTAGCTTTGAGTATGTTTTAATATTTTTTTAGTAATGATGGCTCGGTTGTTTATTACTGTTTTTGCTTACTGATTTTATTTGGCTCTATATTTAAAACTGTTTTTTTGGATGAGTATCATCATGAGGTGGAATTTGGTGACTGAGTTATTCTTAATTTAAAATCGGATGACTACCACTAAATTTAGTCAGTAGAGATTTCCAATAAAAAAGCTTCCATCATATGGAAGCTTTTTTATTGGAAAGGGGATATAGGGTACTACAAAAATTTATGAGCCGTTGATAATGCGTCTACTTGCATAATATCTTTTGCTCCAGTAAGAGTTAGTCATTTCAGAAACGATAACACCACTACTGGTTGATGCATGAACAAATTTTTCATCACCAATATAGATACCAACATGCTTCATCGTGCGGCCTGTTTTGAATAAAACAATATCACCGACTTTTAGGTTATTACGTTTTACGCTTTTCCCGGAGGATTCTTGCTCAGATGTTGTACGAGGAAGCTCAACACCAAATTGTTCAAAGAATGTGCGCTGAACGAAACTTGAGCAATCGACACCTTTCTTTGTTGTGCCGCCAAGGCGATAAGCTACACCTTTCCAGCTTGCGTATTGGTCCATTATTTTAGACTTAGTATCAACGCTTTGTACTAACTCTTCGAATTCATCTTGAGATGCCATCGTCAACGAATCGCCAGCAGAGCCATTTAGCATACGTGTATCTGATTTGGCAGTATATTGTGTATTCTTAGTTGACTTTGGGGTGGTACATGCTGTGAGCGTTACGGCAATGGCAATTGCCGGAACAATGCGCCAAGCATAGCGCTTAAGTTTTTCAGACGTTAGCATTCTTATATATATCCCTTACCATTTTTCTAGTACTTTATTGTGTAAAAAGACACAAAAAAACTAAACCTATCCCTGTGAAAAACGCATTATAAATCATAGAAGTGTGTTTTTCGCAGAAAGTGTTTATTGCAGCACTACCAAACTTCGAATGTGTTAATCATATTTAATGACTTATTGAGTATAGGATATATATCAATATTTACTAAATTTACTAAGACATTCTTTACATTTTTTGCTTGGAAGATTTGGTTTCGCATTAGTACCAAATCAAACCTTTAAGAGCATACATAAACAAAAGCAAAATGGCGAGTTAATAGGGGTGAAATTTACAAAACATTAGATAAAAGAGCCTATTTGCAATTGGGTTATGTGATGGTCGTCTACAATGAGGTATATTCACTTATAAAACGGGTGTTTATCACTAATAAAATATGATCTGAATCACGTTTTATTGTGTGCTATTTCAGTGTAATTACATAATTAAGTCCTTTTTAAGCTCAAAATGTAAAGAAGTTTAAATTTATATTTAACGAAGGTTTGTTTGTGGGGAAAACGAATAGTTTAATTTGTCTTAAAAACCACCATTAGAATGAAAAATACTCAAAAAATAAATATACTGTATGTATATCAGTATTTTTGTTAATCATATTCTTTGTGTGATATTGATATCGGATAATGTGAAATAATCTACGCTAACAATAAATCAATATAACCAGATACTAATGGTGAGGATAAAGTGTAAGTCAGAGTATGTGTGCTATACCTTAATATTATAGTCACGATAAAGCCGTTGTTCGAAATCGGTAAACCGACGATTTAGTGTAGAACGGGCTATTTTAGTTGAAAAATAATCAATGGGGATTAAGTTAGCAGACCCCAGGTTATCAATAATAAGAAATTGGCCACAAGGTTTATAACCTAGTTGGTAAACGATATTATAAGTTTTTAGCGCCATCGTGGTGATAGCCTCTTTATATATGTTTTTTTTAAATTGCTCGTAAGCAACTTTCATATTTTTTTTATGTTTTAAAAAAAGTTGTTTGTTTTTTAGGTAATAATCTAAAGTGTGTGAAACATTTCCTGTTTTATCTTTGATTAATTGGAATACATAACCCAGCCCTTGATCAGTTTGTTGGGTGCCATAGTAATGAGAAATTGTTTTTGTAGTGAAGTTTTTTCTATATAAACGCTTGTAATAGCGAATCTCTCTTAAGGTTTCTTTGTCGTCTCTCCCATTTAGATGAACTTTTATACATAGGTCATGATGCTCAGGATGCTGATAACAAGCACGTTGTCGGCCTGATGCGATCAAGTTGGTAGAGGGTAATGAAATTTTTTTATCTAAATTTTTATTCATGATGATAAACACTATTTTTAATGATTTATTGGATAAGCCTCAAGTGATATTGCGACGGTTTTTATAAATTATACAACCAATGCTAATAGATACTATTTATAAAGTGTTGCATTTTGTGTGGTTAATTAAGAGTGATGTAAGTCATTTATTTTATTTGGATAAATAATTAAAAGGAAAAATAAAAAACTACGACTATAAATGAAATTTTTAATTTCTTTTTGGAATTAGTATGTCGTTCTCAGGCAATTTAGCCAAATTAAATACTTTAACTGTAAATAAATGACAGAAAGTGACGATAACATAATTTTAGGAGGAGATTTCTTCATGAATAGCTCAGTAAAAAAAATAGTAATGACTTTTCTAGCGGTAGCGACATTAAGTACAAATTTTTCAATGTTTGCCTCTGAAAACAGTGATGTGAGAAGGAGTAATACTGCCGTTATTCGATTTACTGGTGCTATTGTTGCGTCGCCTTGTGTAGTCGAAGCGAATGTTCACAGGGTTGAAACTAAATGCTGGAATGATAATGGCAAATTGGAAACCGCATCTGCAGATATTCAAAAATTAAAAAATCAAGAAACGTTGCTTCCGAACCAAAAAGGTACTCAACAATTTACCTGGATTAATAAAGATAAAACCTTAGGTATTTATACGATAAAATACGATTAATTTTGAGATAAGCAAGAATTGAATATAGCAAACTAAAATGAGATGAGGGTGCAATGTTTAATTTTAATGGCATATGCCTATGAACAATAAACTCATAGGCATATAAAGCATTATTTCTGCGAAACTAAAAGCAAAAATTAATCACAACGGCCCATATAACGACGCTCAGCGATATGAATACGAATTTTCTCACCACTGGTTAAATACTCAGGAACTTGGACAGTTAACCCTGTAGCCATCGTTGCAGGTTTAGTTCGTGCGCTGGCAGACGCCCCTTTAATTGCAGGTGTTGTCTCAATAATGGCCATATCAACCGTTTGTGGTAACTCTAAAGCAAGAACTTGCCCATCCATCGTTAACACTTGCATTCCTGGTAACCCTTCTTCAGGAATAAAAAGTAATTCTTCTTCAATATCTGCTTTTTTGAAAATGTAGGGAGTGTAGTCTTCATTATCCATAAAGACATACTCGTCACCATCAATATAAGAAAAACTGACTCCACGGCGCGTAAGCGAAATTGTGTCTAAAATATCATCGCCTTTGAAACGTTCTTCAACTTTTTGGCCAGTTTTGATATCAGTAAAACGCATTTTATATAATGTACTCGCACCACGAGCGCTAGGTGCTTGAATATCAATGTCTTTTACAAGTAATAATTTGCCGTTGTAGTTGATTGCTAAACCACGTTTGATTTCATTGGCCTTGGCCATAAATAACCTTCTTTGGGGTTGTCAAAAAGAGTGCGACAAAATTACTCGCAGATAAGGAATTAGGCAAGATGCTGAAGTCAATTTTCAGTGAAAAATTTTTGGATAATACAATTCTAGATAATGCAGTTATTGGATAATGCAATAAGTATGAATATAACCCGTGGGCTATATTCATACTGGAATGATTAATAGATAGGAAGTAAGCCAGACAATGACAATAAATGAGCAACAGCATTAACTAAACCAAAGAGGATCACGAAGCCAATGATAAAGCTTCCCCCCGGTGCTCTATAGCTGTTGTTTGGATAACGTTTACGACTTGCTTTCGCCATCAGTGCAGGGACAATAACGGCCCAAATAGTGGCTGCTAACCCGGCAAAACCAATCGCATAAATAAACCCATTAGGGAAAATTAACGCGAGGATTGTTGGTGGTAAAAATGTGACTGCGACAGATTTAAGGCGGCCAAACTTATTATCTTCAAATTTGAAAAAGTCAGCAATAAAATCAAATAACCCTAAAGATACGCCTAAAAAGGAACTCGCTAGAGCCATATATGAAAACAGGTTCAAAAATTGAGAGATAAAACTACTTTTGGTGGAAATATTCATTTGAGCCAGTAATGCATCAATATTATTACCGTTTTCTCTTATTTCAATAAATGACGTTCTTGGAATATTTCCTTGAATAGCATACTGCCATAAAATATAGATAACCACGGTAATGGTGGCACCATAGACTAGGCTTTTAACAACACTACGGCTATCTTTATTATAATATTTTACTAATCCTGGAACATTACCGTGATAACCAAAAGAGGTTAATAAATAAGGTAATGCGGCTAAGGCATAGGGAAGGTATTGGCTTTCACTTTGCTCAGTCTGGTTAAATAAAATTGCGGGCGATGCAGTGGAAATCATTCCACCGATTGACATAATAAAGGTGAGCACCATCCCGCCAATTAAAATGGTACTTAACCTATCGACAGCACGCGTAGAAAGCCATACAAAAAAAGCCACAATAAAGGCAAAAATAAAGCCTGCACCCGCTTGTGGTAACTGTATTTTTTCTGACAAGTTTGCTGCGATGATAGAGCTGCCTGCAGAAATATAGGCATAAGTGAGTATATAAAGCACAAAAGTGACGGATAAGCCGTTAATTGAATTCCAAGTCGAACCTAATAAATCCTTTACCATCGTATGGAAACTAGCACCCGCTGGATAATTCATATTAGCTTCTAAAATCATTAGCCCAGAAAGTAACATGCAAACAAAGGTATAAATTAACAGTATGACGGAACCTGTGAACCAAACGCCAGAAGTCACCATAGGAATAGAAAACATACCAGCACCGACTGCAGTACCGGCGATGATCATAGCACCTCCCAATATAGAAGGATTTTTTTGTTGTGTTGTTCCATCAATAGCCATGGTGGCTCCTAAATATAATGTTTCACTGTACTAGCTAAATGATACGGCAAGCGTGAAGTATTGTAAATATGGCAAATAGAATAAAATAGGGAAAAATGAGTAATTAGAACGAGATGGATAATAAACGTACAACGCGAAGATATTTGTACGCTTATGATTAATTAGGCGCTTTGGTGATAGAAGCGTTGTGTTAGCCAGAGGTCTACGGCATTGCGGCTAGCTTCAAAATGCGGTTCTGGGAGGTTATCAGGTGAAACCCACATTAGGTTTTCACATTTGTCTGCTTCCATAATTCGAGGCTCCACATCACCGCTATATTCAACATGCATACAAATAGAAACGGTATGTTTACCTTCTTGTTGATAAGTCTGTAAATTGTTGCTGATGCCAAAAACGGTGGGAGTTTGAATATCAATACCAATCTCTTCTTTTATTTCGCGGATGGCACAGGTTTCAAATGATTCACCTGGGTCAACATGCCCTCCGAAAATAGACCAATAGGGCGCATGTTTACTGCTGCGTTTGCCCATCAAAATTTGCCCACATTTGTTAGTGATTATAACACCGACACCCACGACGACGTTGGTAGGCTCAGACATATATTCTCCTTATTGTTTTCTTTTTTAGCGCGTTGATCCTGACATAATCTAGTAGAAAAACAAGCAGGAAAAAGTACAAATATCACTGAAAACAATATGCTTTAATGTTATAACTATAATTAAATTTAAAGACACGATAATCATGATAAGGGAGATTAGTGGTTATGACTCGCCGGGTTGCTACAATTACATTAAATCCTGCTTACGACCTTGTGGGCTTATGCTCTACTATCGAAGTTGGTGAAGTCAATTTAGTCAAAACCGCTAGCCTCAATGCGGGTGGTAAAGGTGTCAATGTCGCAAAAGTGCTCCGTGACTTAGGTATTGATATCACTGTTAGTGGTTTTATGGGAAAGGATAACCAAGAAGAATTCCAACATTTTTTCAGTGAAAATGGTATGGCTAATCGCTTTAGTATGGTGCCAGGGCGTACACGAATTAACGTGAAACTCACTGAAAATAACGGGGAATCGACTGATTTCAATTTTTCAGGTTTTGAGGTTAGTAAAGAAGATTGGAACCGTTTCTCGACAGAGTCGCTCAATTGGTTAGGCCATTTCGATATGGTTGTGGTGAGCGGAAGTTTACCGAGTGGTATTGACCCAGAAGAATTTACTCGCTGGATGACTCGCCTTCGCCAATTATGTCCATGTATTATTTTTGATAGTAGCCGAGAAGCTTTGAAGGCAGGTTTAAAAGCATCTCCATGGTTAGTAAAACCTAATCGTCATGAGTTAGAAAGCTGGGTTGGCCGAAAACTTCCTGATTTACAAGAGGTCGTGGCCGCAGCGCATGAATTAAGAGACAAAGGGATTTCCCATGTGGTCATATCGTTAGGGGAGGAAGGGGCCCTTTGGGTTAACGCTTCGGGCTCTTGGCTTGCAAAACCACCCCATTGTGAAGTGATAAGCACTGTTGGTGCCGGTGATTCCATGGTGGCAGGGTTAGCTTATGGGTTACTTAACGGTGAATCCAGTGAGCACACGTTACGTATGGCGACAGCGATTTCCGCGCTATCCGTTTCTCAGCCAGATGTCGGTTTAAAAAATAGAAACAAATTAGCGGATATGATGGCTAAAATTGAAATGAAGTCGTTATAGTACATTAGTTTCAACCAAAACCCCCGCATGATAAATGCAGGGGTTTTTGGTTATTAGAAAGCAAATAATTAGCTATTTTGTTGTGCTTTTAGCCATGCAATTTCTTGCGGCCAAATATCGGGGTTAACAGTTTCTAAAATCAATGGGATACCATCAAAGCGGTCATCTTGCATAATGTAAGTAAATGGAGCAAAGCCAATGTTCCCTTCACCTAAACTATGGTGGCGGTCAACGCGGCTGGCAAATTCACTTTTAGCATCATTCAGGTGCATTCCTTTTAGAAATTCAAACCCAACAATCTCTGCAAATTGGCTGAATGTTTTGTCACAATCTTCGGCTGTGCGTAAGTCATAACCTGCGGCAAATGCGTGGCAAGTATCAATACAAACGCCTACACGGCTTTTATCTTTCACTCCATCAATAATTTTTGCGAGATGTGTAAAGTCAAAGCCCAAGTTAGTCCCTTGGCCGGCCGTATTTTCAATAACTGCAATCACCCCTTCGGTCTCAGCAAGGGCAATATTAATAGATTCAGCAATTCGCGCTAAACAATCGTCAATTTCAATTTTCTTTAAATGACTACCTGGGTGAAAGTTAAGTAAATCAATACCTAATTGTTCGCAGCGTTGCATCTCATCGATAAAAGCGGCACGAGATTTCTCTAAAGCTTCAAATTCGGGGTGACCTAGATTGATCAAATAGCTGTCATGAGGAAGGATCTGGTGTTTACCGTACCCATATTTTTTGCAGTTATCTTTAAATTTTTTAATCACGTCTTCGCTTAGTGGCGCAGCTTTCCATTGGCGCTGATTTTTTGTGAATAAAGCAAAAGCGGTTGCATTGATTTCATGTGCGCGAATAACGGCTTGGTCAACGCCACCTGAGGCGCTGACATGTGCTCCAATATATTTCATTTTTGACTCCTTTTTCTTGGAGTATGCCATTAATGAGCAAATAAATGAAATCAACAAAAAAGCCACCAAGTAAGGTGGCTAAAAATGAGGAGAATATATGCTAAAAAATGCTTTGAATCAGTACGTTAATTAGAAGCCCGCCAACAATCAGCCAAACAAATAGAATCAGCGCCATTAATAAGGGTTTAATACCCGCTTGGCGAATAGCACTCACATGGGTCGTTAGTCCTAAAGCCACCATTGCCATAGCGAGTAAAATTGTATCTAACGCAATGATTTGTTGCACTAACACTTGAGGCAGTAAGTTGAGTGAATTAAAACCTGCAACAACAATAAAAAATACAGCGAACCAAGGAATAGTGATTTTGCTTTTTTGGCTATTGGCTGTTTGGTTAGCCGCTGTTTTACGGCTTAAGAAAGCCGATAAAATAATTAGAAAAGGCGCAAGCATCATGACACGGATCATTTTGGCAATGACAGAGGCATTTTCTGCGTCAGTACCAATGGTGTGGCCTGCTGCAACAACCTGTGCAACTTCATGCACGGTTGAACCAATATAAATCCCAAAAGTTTCTTCTGTTGCTGGAAACCAGCCGAAGTGCGCATTTAATTGGTAAATCCAAGGGTAAACAAAGATACAAATCGTACCAAAGATAACAACGGTTGAAACAGCAACAGCGACTTTACTCGCAGAAGCTTTAACGACAGGTTCGGTTGCCATGACGGCAGCTGCACCACAAATACTACTGCCTGCGCCAATTAACAATGTTGTTTCTTCATCAAGACCGAACACTTTTTTACCTAGCCAATATGCTAATAAAAATGTCGATGTTAATGTTAAAGCATCAATAATTACCCCAGTTGCTCCTACGTCAGTGATCTGCTGGAAAGTAAGGCGAAAGCCATACAAGATAATACCAGCGCGTAGGAAATAGTGTTTGGCAAATTTAGTACCAGCATCACAAGATCGACTGGCTACGGGGTAAAAAGTATTCCCTACAATAATTCCTAATAATATTGCGAGGGTTAATGCACCTAAACCGATATCCATAAACCAGGGTTGGTCACCTAGGTAAATTGCAATAGCAGTTAGAATACCCGCTAAAATAATGCCTGGTATGAGTTTGAATATAGGGCTTAGGCTATTTTGCTCAAGGGTGTTGGTGTCACTTTTATTCATGATAATACTCTTTATTACCGCTTATAAGATTTAGTAATAAGGATATAACAAAAGCAATAATAATTTAAATTGATTATTTTTATATAATCTACCACCAAAATAGATTATAAGTTTCTTCTGGAATATTGCGAATAAATCGTTAATATTAACATTATTATTACAAATACTAAAAATCACGTTGGGGCTTACCTTTATGCGAATTACTCTTAGGCAACTTGAGGTTTTTACGGAAGTATTAAAAAGTGGCTCCACGACGCAAGCATCTCAGCTATTAGCGCTTTCACAGTCGGCTGTCAGTGCGTCGCTAACGGATTTAGAAGGTCAACTAGGTGTTCAATTATTTGACCGTGTGGGTAAACGACTTGTTACGAATGAGCACGGAAGGCTGCTTTATCCCAAAGCTTTAGCATTATTAGAGCAAGGGCTAGAGGTCGAGCAATTATTTAAAAAAGAGATGGGAGCTGTGCGTCTTGCTGCCAGTACGACGATTGGTAATTATATTTTACCGGAAGTCTTAGCGGGTTATCGTCATGACCACCCAGATATTCCTTTAGAGCTTTTTATCAGTAACACAGAAGAGATCATTAAATCCGTTATGGAGTTTAGAGCGGACGTTGGGTTAATTGAAGGCGTTTGCCATAGCCCTGAGTTAATTTCTAAAGCATGGTTAAAAGATGAACTCGTTATTTTTGTTTCACCTCAAAACCCATTAGCGAATAAAAGCGTCTCTTTAAAAGATTTACGTGACGCTCCTTGGATCTTGCGTGAAAGGGGCTCTGGTACGCGGGATGTCCTTGACCAACTATTATTTGCACATCTTCCCGGCTTTCATATTTTGATGGAGCTTGGAAATTCAGAAGCTATCAAACATGCCGTCCGATATGGAATAGGTATAAGCTGTTTATCACGCCGAGTGATCGAAGAGCAATTAGAGAATGGGACTTTAGTTGAGTTAAAAATAGACGAACTTCATTTAGAAAGAACGCTATATTTGATTTATCACCGCCAAAAGCATATTTCGAGTGCGATTACTAATTTGTTGTCATATTGTCACTAAAAAACTCTCGTTACCTTTTAGTCCGTTGCGTTGTTGGCTGCATTCGATTACCCAAGCCACATGCCAATCATTTGCCGCCTCGCAACGGGCTAAAGCCTTCAGAGGAATAACTACGTTAAGTTTTTTCTAAGATTTTAAAGAAACAATATTCGATCTTGGGTAATAACGCGTTTTACTTATAATTTTATGTGAATTATGAAGGTATCTTATAACAGTGAAGAGTTGCTTAGTTCTCACAGCCTATTTTGCTAGAATCCATGCGATATTAGCTGAATAATAAAATGCAGGGAACAAATGTCAGAACAACATACCAATACTATCTCGCAGGGCGGCCCACAAAAACTACGCCGTGAGTTAAAGGCACGCCATCTTGCGATGATTGCTATCGGTGGGTCCATCGGTACCGGTTTATTCGTTGCATCCGGTGCAACGGTTGCACAAGCAGGCCCCGGTGGAGCACTCCTTTCTTATGCTATCATTGGCTTAATGGTCTATTTTTTGATGACCAGTTTGGGCGAGTTAGCCGCTTATATGCCTGTTTCAGGCTCATTTGCAACCTATGGTGCAAAATATGTCGATGAAGGTTTTGGTTTCGCACTAGGGTGGAACTACTGGTACAACTGGGCTGTGACTATTGCCGTTGACTTAGTTGCTGCTCAGTTGGTGATGACCTACTGGTTCCCAGATACTCCCGGTTGGATTTGGAGCGCGATCTTCCTTGCCATTATTTTCTTACTGAATTTCATCTCTGTTAAAGGGTTTGGTGAAGCGGAATACTGGTTCTCATTAATAAAAGTCACCACGGTCGTTATTTTTATTATCGTCGGGGTATTAATGATTTTTGGCATCATGAATGGTGCAGAGAATGCAGGATGGCATAATTGGGAAATTGGTGATGCACCTTTTGCTGGTGGTTTCTCAGCGATGATTGGTGTGGCAATGATCGTTGGTTTCTCATTCCAAGGTACTGAATTAATTGGTATTGCTGCGGGTGAGTCGAAAGATCCTGCCAAAAATATTCCAAAAGCAGTGCGCAAAGTATTTTGGCGTATACTGTTATTCTATATCTTCGCAATCTTAATTATTAGTTTGATCATTCCTTATACTGACCCAAGTTTACTGCGTAATGATGTCAAAGATATTAGTGTCAGTCCATTTACCTTAGTATTTGAAAATGCAGGCCTATTATCCGCAGCAGCAGTGATGAATGCGGTTATCTTAACGGCAGTATTATCGGCAGGTAACTCGGGTATGTACGCATCAACGCGTATGTTGTATACCTTAGCGCGTGAAGGCAAAGCGCCGCGCATTTTCGCCCGTTTATCTAAAGGTGGCGTACCGCGTTATGCATTGTTAGCAACGACAGTTGTTGCGGGATTGTGTTTCTTAAGTTCTATGTTTGGAAACCAGACGGTGTACCTGTGGCTATTAAATACATCCGGGATGACAGGGTTTATTGCTTGGTTAGGTATTGCAATTAGCCATTATCGTTTCCGTAGAGGCTATATTGCACAAGGGAAAGATCTTAATGACTTACCTTATCGTTCAGGTTTCTTCCCAATTGGCCCTATTTTTGCCTTTATTTTGTGTTTAACAATTACATTAGGCCAAAATTACCAAGCCTTTTTAGAAGATAAAATTGATTGGGTAGGGGTTACTGCAACTTATATTGGTCTCCCATTATTTTTAGCGATTTGGTTTGGCTATAAGATAGCGAAGAAAACAACGTTTATTCGCTATAAAGACATGAGCTTTCCAAGTTACCGCGAAAATTTAGATAAATAATTTTTTAAAATACTTATCATGAAAACAGTACTCTTTATAGGGTGCTGTTTTTTTATATATAGCGCTGGTAATAAAGTGGTATTTTGGCGGTAAAATATGCTGAATGCTTGGCTTTACGATGGTGGTCACAAAATTCCATTGATGAAAGTCATGATTAAACTAATAATCGTATTGATAAGTATTCTTATTTGCTTTATTGTTACCGCATAAAAAAAAGGTAAGTCAATGAGGTTAATAGTGGAGCTTAATACTATGTCGTCGGTAGCCAAGAAGTCTGTAGCTAGGTCGGTAGTAAAAGGGATAAGTTTAGCGTTATTAGCAAGTGCCAGTATGAGTGCTTGGGCTGCAACAGTCACTGATATTGCAGGTCGTACAGTTGAAGTTCCTGATAATGTTAATCGCATTTTATTAGGTGAGGGACGCCTATTTAGTGCAATAGCTCTGCTGGAAGGTGATAAACCTATTGACCGAATTGTGGGTTGGCAAGGTGACCTTCGAAAACTAGACCCACAAACCTACGCTGCTTATAAAGCTAAATTTCCTGAAATTGATAATATTCCACTGATTGGTAATACCAGCGCAGATAGCGTCAGTTCAGAAAAAGTATTAACCCTAAATCCAGATATCGCGATTTTTGGTTTGTCAGGCCATGGGCCGGGTAAAAATAGCGAATTAGTTAACCAGCTTGAAAAAGCGGGAGTGCCTGTCGTATTCGTGGATTTCCGTGATAAGCCACTGGAAAATACATTGCCAAGTATGCGTTTACTCGGCAAAGCGTTAAATCGTGAACAGGCAGCAAATAAGTATGTCGATTTTTATGAAAGAAACCAAAAATTAGTCACTGATATTACCTCTAAAATACCAGACGATAAAAAACCCAGTGTTTTTATCGAATTACGCGCGGGAGCCTTTGAAGACTGCTGTGGTACCGCTGGTGATGGGAATATGGGGAACTTTATTGATTTAGCTGGTGGTAAAAATATTGCTAAAGGCGTTTTACCGGGTGCACTTGGTACGATGAATTTAGAGAAAATTATTGCTGCAGACCCAAGTATTTACATTGCATCTGGTGCAAAAGCACCGGGAAGTAAAGATGCAGGCGTTCAATTAGGGGCACAAAGCACATTAACTGATGCAAAAGAAAGCCTGAAAAAAATTACTGAACGTAAAGGAATTAGCGCGTTATCAGCCATAAAAGATAAGCAAGATTATGCTATCTGGCACAATTACTATAACTCTCCATACAATGTGATTGCGACGCAAGTTTTCGCTAAGTGGTTCTATCCAAAACAATTTACCGACCTTGAGCCGCAAAAAACGCTGGAGCAATTACATAGAGAGTTTCTCGCCATTGAGCCAACAGGTGTATATTGGGTCAGCGAAAAGTAATGAAGACGGGTAAGAATTGATGAGTATTACGAGCGAGCCAATAGTTGCGGCTGAAAAAGCCGCGATCCAGGCTGACGATAATGTAAAAATACATTATCAAAATATGTTACGTCGTCGGTTGACATGGCTAGCGGTCATCGTTGCGGCAATTTTATTATCACTGGTTATTGATTTTACTTTAGGGCCATCAGGTTTATCTCTTGAGCGTTTATGGCAAACGTTGGTGACCCCAGAGGCCGTTGATGCAGGGACACGCGTCATCGTATGGGATATTCGTCTGCCATATGCGTTGATGGCAGTGGTGATTGGCATGTCATTAGGGCTTGCTGGCGCAGAGATGCAAACGATCCTCAATAACCCGTTAGCGAGCCCATTTACGTTAGGGGTCTCTAATGCAGCGGCTTTTGGTGCCGCATTAGCGATTGTTTCTGGCATTGCAATTCCAGGTGTGCCTGACCAATGGGTGATATCAGCGAATGCCTTTATTTTTGCGCTGTTAGCCGCTTTGATGTTAGACGCAGTAACCCGTTGGACGCGCGTAGCAACTTCAGGTGTCGTATTGTTTGGTATTGCTCTCGTGTTCACCTTTAATGCATTGGTTTCTATGATGCAATTCATCGCGACGGAAGATACCTTGCAAGGTTTAGTCTTTTGGACGATGGGGAGTTTATCAAAAGCAACTTGGGTAAAACTGGGTGTGATGGCGCTAGTGTTCGCACTTATTTTCCCGATTGCCATGATGAGCTCATGGAAACTGACGGCTTTAAGGTTGGGCGAGGACAGGGCAATCAGTTTTGGTATTGATGTGCGTCGTTTAAGGCTAACAACGTTATTGCGTATTAGTATTTTATCGGCTTTAGCGGTGGCGTTTGTTGGCCCTATTGCTTTTATTGGTTTAGTCGCGCCGCATATTGCAAGGTTGATTTTTGGTGAAGATCACCGTTTTTATCTACCAGCAAGTGCATTAATTGGGGCGTTAATTTTATCAATGGCGTCAATTGCGTCGAAGAATATTATTCCTGGTGTGATTATTCCTGTTGGGATTGTGACATCATTAGTGGGGGTACCGTTCTTTTTAAGCATTATTTTACGTCATAGAGGGAACGTATCATGAGTGGCCTGATTATTAATCAATTTAATGCAGGCTACCCAAAACGCCCGGTGATTGAAAATTTATCGACGGACATTTTGCCTCGCGGCAAGATCACGGTATTACTTGGGCCTAATGGCAGTGGTAAATCCACGTTGTTGCGTTCGCTGGCGGGTCTAAATAAGGCAACAGGGCAGTTGTTGCTTGATGGTTTGGATTTAACCCAACAGAGTTTTGCCCAGCGGGCACAAAATGTGGTGTATTTACCGCAAACGTTACCTGCTGGTGTGCACCTGTATGTTCTCGAGTCTGTTATTGTTGCTCAACGTGCTTCAGGCGGTTTAAGCAATGAAAACAGTAAAGACGAAGTGATGGGGTTATTACGCCAATTGGGTATTGAACATTTGGCGTTAAGTTATTTAGACCAACTTTCAGGTGGGCAAAAACAATTAGTCGGTTTGGCTCAATCTTTAATTCGTCAACCCAACTTATTGTTATTAGATGAACCGTTAAGTGCATTGGATTTGAATTACCAATACCATGTGATGGATTTAGTGGCGAAAGAAACCAAACGCCGAAATATAATCACGGTTGTGGTAGTTCATGATATTAATATTGCGCTTAAACATGCAGAGCATATATTAATGTTGAAGCAGGGTAATTTAATTGCACAAGGCGAACCTGCAGAGGTCATTACACCCGAAAGCCTTGCTGAGGTTTATGGTGTACGCGGTCGCATCGAACGTTGTTCGCAAGGTGTTCCACAAGTCCTGATTGATGGGCTGGTTGATAAACTGGCGAGTTAATATCACGAAGAAAATGATGTGCTTGCAGTACACAGCAAGCACATCAAATAAAATAATAGGAAACAATATTCAAAAATAAACAAATTAAATATTAATTAATAGTAATTACCCACAGGAAATTTAATTGAATTATATAATGGTTTTTTACCATGAATTTCTTATGGGTATTTAAATGCCTAAATAATAAAAATGATATTTTTGATTCAATGAAATCAATGTGAGCAAATCAATTCATATATAAAACAAAATATCTCTTGGAGAGTTGGGAATGGTTGTTTTTAATAAAAGAAAAGTGGCAATTAGCATAATTGCGGCTATCGCTGCGGCACCTGCATTTGCTGATGACAGTAAAGATAAAATCTATGTTACAACCGCATCAGGTTATCAACAGAAAATTGAAGATGCACCTGCGTCTATTTCTGTAGTAACTCGCGAACAACTTGAGAACAAAGCTTATAAAGATGTCACCGATGCGTTAAAGGATTTACCTGGCGTTCAGGTTACTGGTGGTGGAAGTAAATCAGATATTAGTATTCGTGGTATGGATGCAAAATACACCATGATTATGGTTGATGGAAAGCGCATTGATTCACGTAGTACACGCCCTAATAGTGATGGTTCTGGTATTGAACAAGGCTGGTTGCCACCATTACCCGCCATTGAGCGTATTGAAGTAGTACGTGGCCCAATGTCATCGCTGTACGGTTCAGATGCGATGGGTGGGGTAATTAATATCATTACCCGGAAAGTGGGTAAAGAGTGGAACGGTAGTTTGCGTGCGGATACCACAATCAATTCTCATCGTGATTCAGGAAATGAAGGCCAAGGAAGCTTCTATGCATCTGGACCTTTAGTTGATGGCTTGCTTGGAATGAAAGTTAATGGAATTTATTCAAAGCGTTGGGAAGATAAGTTTGTTGGGGGTTTTAATGAACAAAAAATTGGTGCAGTAGGAACAACTCTGACATTAACGCCTGATGAATTTAATACCTTTGATTTTGATTTCAAACATGATGAACAAGAAAGAAATACAACAGCTGGAAAATCTGGCTCATTGATGTGTACTACGGGTAAAGGCGCAAATAAAGTTACTAAAAAATGTGATGATTCAAATGTAACATACCGAAAAAACAACTATGCGGTTACGCATAACGGTATTTATGATTGGGGTGCGATGGAAACTTTTGTTCAAAGGGATGAAACTAAAAACCCAAGTCGTAAAATGGAATATAACGATACATTAGTAAAAAACCAAACTGTGTTAAATTTGGGTGACCATACATTAAGTATTGGTGGGCAATATCGCTATGAAGACCTTCGTGATAAAGGAAATCAATTAGCTTCTGCTGCAGATGTTGACAAATTAACTCGTTATAGTTGGGCATTATTTGCTGAAGATGAATGGATGATGACCAATGATTTTGCCTTAACGGGTGGTGTCCGTATGGATAAAGATGAAAACTTTGGTTCTCATTGGACTCCTCGTTTATACGGTGTTTGGCATACCTCAGATGAATGGATAATTAAAGGTGGTATCTCAACAGGGTATCGTTCACCTGAATTAAGACAAGTTGCCCCAAATTGGGGGCAATCAACAGGGGGGGGGGGTGATCCAGCTGTTATTATTGGTAATCCAGATTTAAAACCTGAAAAAAGTGTTACACAAGAACTTGGGTTTATCTGGAATAATCAAGATAACTTGAATGTCGGTGTGACATTCTTTAATACTGAATTTAAAGATAAAATCATGGAAGTGCGTAGCTGCACGGACTCCACAAAAGATAAAGATGGAAATACAGGTACAATCGCTAGTGGTGAATGTATGTATGATGGGAAAGCATACAAATTTATTAGTGAAAGAGAGAACGTTGATAAAGCAAACCTTCGCGGTGCTGAGCTGACATTTAACTGGGATATTACAACGGATCTCGCATTTGCTGCTAACTATACTTATTCTGATTCTGAGCAAAAAAGTGGTAAGTTCAAAGGTAAGCCTTTAAGCCGTACACCGAAACATATGGCGAATGGTTCTTTAACTTGGCAAACAACTGAAGATCTTCAATTGTGGAATCGTGTTAATTTTAATGGAAAAAGTAGCTCCTATCTCTCCAGAACTAGTATGAGTAAAGAGAG
Source organism: Providencia sp. M-27 (assembly GCF_011077905.1). Lineage (NCBI taxonomy): Bacteria > Pseudomonadati > Pseudomonadota > Gammaproteobacteria > Enterobacterales > Morganellaceae > Providencia > Providencia sp. M-27. The sequence goes on from NZ_JAALBT010000002.1 coordinate 208,714, forward strand.
ACCTTCTTATACTTTTGTTGATATCGGTGCGAGCTATCATATTGATAAAAATATCAATTTAGTAGCCGGTATGTACAATATCTTTGATAAGCGTTTAACTGCTGAGTCCAATGATAAAGTACTTGATGGCCGTCGTTACAACTTTGGTATCAACTACAACTTCTAATCGAAAATACTATCTCGATTAACCCAAACCCTTTGGCTCTCACCAGAGGGTTTTTTGTTGATTAAAACCTGATAAAAATCATAAGAAAAAGAACTTATAAGCAGATATGGCAAAAAGTCAGAAATAATCAAAATTTCTCATGGGAAATAGGGTGATTTGTTAACAATTTAGCTTGCTATTTCGAGTTATGGCGTGCAAAATGCGCGAACTAAAAAATAACTGATGCTTAATTAAATAAAGCATCGGTTTTTTTGTTTTTAGGAACGTTCATTCTAGCGGGGCCGGACATAGAGCCGGAGAGATAATTTTAATATTTACGTGTAGCAAACATTTTTCGCTACCGATTTGAGGAATGCTTTTATGGCTTACTTTTTCGCATTCGCAGCAGGGCCAGGCGCTGGCGGCTGCCGTATCGATGACTACGGGGCTCTCGGTGGCTTCGCTCACACGCCTTTCTCCCTTTCTTCGTTTTTCTCTGCCTATAGGCAGATGCAAAGTCTTCCCAGTAACTGTCGATTAAGCCGAAGTAGTATGCAATCGAAAGTTATGGGAGGGCTTAGACGTGCAAAATAATACGCCAATTCCATTAGACATCGGTCACAATCAAACGGGTGCGAATAACCGCGTACAACTTGCAAAAACCTTAACATTGGTGCAAGTGGTAATGATTGGTATTGCATATATCCAGCCAATGACGATATTTGATACCTTCGGAATGGTATCAGATAAAACCGGTGGACATGTTCCAACTTCATACATTATTGCACTTGCTGCGATACTGTTTACTGCACTGAGCTACGGTAAATTGGTGAAACGTTTCCCATCAGCCGGTTCAGCGTACACTTATGCCCAAAAATCCATGAGTCCACATATTGGCTTCTTGGTGGGCTGGACATCATTGTTGTCCTATATTTTTATGCCAATGATCAACATCTTATTGGCTAAAATTTATTTACAAGATATTTTCCCTAATGTAGAACCTGCAATCTTCGTTGTTGGGCTGGTTATTTTAATGACTGCAGCCAACTTACGTGGGATTAACGTGATTGCAAACTTAAGTACCGTCATTGCTATTATTCAAGTGGGTGTCATGGTGGTGTTTACAGGGCTTGTGATCCACGGTGTTTCTAACGGTGAAGGAACGGGAGAAATCTGGACTTTTAACCCATTTGCTAATGAAAAAACGGAAATGATCCCACTCATTGCTGGGGCAACAATCCTCTGTTTCTCATTCTTAGGTTTTGACGGGTTAAGTTCACTCTCAGAAGAAACACCGAATGCCGGTAAAGTTATTCCTCGTGCTATTTTCTTAACTGCGTTAATCGGTGGGGTTATCTTTATTACTGTTTCGTTCTTCTTACAGCAATACTTCCCTGATGTATCACGCTTTAAGAATATAAATGAAACACAACCAGATATTATGCGTTTTGTTGCAGGTACATTCTTCCAGTCAATCATTCTGGTGTTCTCATGTGTTACCGTATTAGCATCAGGCATGGCCGCTCATGCAGGTAGTGCGCGTTTAATGTATGTGATGGGACGTGATGGGGTATTCCCAGAAAAAGTCTTTGGCTACGTAAGCCCAACATGGCGCACCCCGGCATACAACGTATTACTGGTTGGTTTCTTGGCATTAGGCGCTATCTGGTTTGAAATGGATTTTGCGACAGCATTAATTAACTTTGGTGCGCTAATTGCGTTCACCTTCGTGAATATTTCTGTCATTAGCCAATTCTTTATTCGTGAACGTCGAATGACAGGCTTCAAAAATATCCTAAACTACTTGATCCTGCCTGTTATTGGTACGCTAACAGTGTGTGTGTTATGGCTGAATATTGAAGAAGACTCAATGGTTTATGGGTTGATCTGGACAGCAGTTGGTTTGGTCTATATGGCGGTGCTGACACGCATGTTTAAGCGGCCTATGCCGCAGATGAGCGACGTATAGTTCTTCATAATTCTTCCTATTTCGCGCCGTAGCTGCGTTTTGCTCGGCGCCTTGCTACAACACGAACTATTTTGAATATACTGAAGAATTCGACTTTGAATATGTTCAGAATTAGATTTAAAAATAGCGCCCTTGAGGCGCTATTTTTTTACCCGTTAAGAATTATTTAAGATAAAGCGTGTAGCCTATTAACATCATAATATTATGTGATATTGTTGTTACAACACATAATGTATAACTATGATAATTACGTATTCGATTAATAAGGCACGCAAATGAATGATGCAAAGAAACCTGAGAATCAACGGTTATTACTGACGCTTAGGAATATTGTTGGCAAAAAAAATATTTTAACAGAGCCGCATAAAACAGAACGTTATCGTAAAGGCTTCCGCTCTGGTATGGGCGATGCAATCGCAGTTGTATTTCCAACAACATTGCTCGAACAGTGGTATGTCTTCAAGGCGTGTGTTGAAGCAGACAAAATTGTGCTGATGCAAGCAGCTAATACAGGGTTAACCGAAGGGTCAACTCCGAGTGGTTATGATTATGATCGCGATATCGTCATCATTAGCACTTTGAAACTAAACCAAATTCAAGTTTTACCGGAGTTTAATCAAGTTGTTGCGATGCCGGGAAGTACTTTGTACGATCTGGAAAAAATTCTAAAACCATTAGGGCGTGAGCCGCACTCTTTGATTGGCTCTTCATGTATTGGTGCCTCGGTTGTTGGTGGTATTTGTAACAGTTCTGGTGGTTCATTGGTGCGCAGAGGCCCTGCCTATACTGAACTTGCTCTCTATGGCCGAGTGAATGATGATGGCAAAGTAGAGCTTGTCAATCACCTCGGTATTGATTTGGGGAATACGCCAGAAGAGATACTGACGAATTTACAAAATCGTGGTTATAGCAGCGAAGACGTGCAAGTGAGCGATAAACTAGCGTCTGACCATGAATATGCAGAACGCGTTCGTGATGTTGATGCAGACACACCGTCACGTTTCAATGCTGATGAACGGCGCCTATTTGAAGCGTCAGGGTGCGCTGGCAAATTAGCGGTATTTGCTGTTCGCTTAGATACCTTCCCTGCAGATAAAAAAACACAAGTATTTTATATTGGTTCTAACAATCCAGATGTTTTGGAAGATATACGTCGCTATATTCTGAGTGAGTTTAAAAACCTGCCAGTAGCGGGGGAATATATGCATCGTGGTTGCTTCGATATTGCAGAGGTTTATGGTAAAGACACCTTTTTAATGATTGATAAATTCGGCACTGACAAAATGCCAATGTTTTTCACTATTAAAGGGCGTATTGATGCAGTATTAAATAAAGTCCCATTCCTACCATCAAATCTGATTGACCGTACCATGCAGGTTCTCAGTAAATTATGGCCTTCCCACTTACCGCCTCGTATGAAAGAGTTCCGTGATCGTTACGAACACCATTTAATGTTGAAAATGGCTGGAGACGGCATTGATGAAGCTAAAGTTTGGCTAAAATCTTATTTTTCAAACGCAGATGGTGGCTATTTTGAATGTACGCCAGAAGAGGGTGCGAAAGCATTTTTACACCGTTTTGCTGCTGCGGGTTCTGCGGTTCGTTATCATGCTGTTCACAACAAAGATGTGGAAGATGTTTTACCCCTTGATATCGCATTACGTCGTAATGATAGAAACTGGTTTGAAACATTACCACCAGAAATTGAAAAGCTATTAGTTCATAAATTATATTGTGGTCACTTTATGTGCCATGTTATGCATCAGGATTATGTATTGAAGAAAGGTGTAGATCCGAAAGAGCTAAAAGAAAAAATGTTAGCGTTATTAGATGAAAGAGGCGCTCAATACCCTGCAGAGCATAACGTAGGGCATTTGTATAAAGCCCCTGAACAACTGAAATCGTTCTATAAGCAATCTGACCCAACAAACACAATGAACCCAGGTTTAGGTAAAACAACTAAACGGAAAAATTGGGAAGGAGATTGTGGCTGTGGTCATACTCATGACCAGCAATAAACTCGCTATATAAATGAAGTAAGGCAGATATTGGGAATAGTACAATATCTGCCTTTTTTATTGATAAATTAACTGGCGAGATCTCTCGCATAATTAATCAATGCTTTTAATTGCTGACAACGCTTTTCATCATGTTGATGTTCTACAAGTAGTTGCTGTATTTGTTGCATATAGTCTGTTAAACGTTCTTCATTAAAGTAATCCCTACGGTGCTGTAACCAGCGTTGCTGCTCATCATAAGATAGCGTCGCAGGGTAATTACGTGCTTTATAGCGAAAGAACAGTTCTTTCATACGTTTATCTTCAAAACTTAATTCCAATGCAGGCAAGTTTTGTGGGGATGTCTCACGAATAATATCCATAGTTGAGCGGTCAGAAGGACTGAAAAAGCCATTATAAATTTGTGTATCGACATCATCTGACTCTGCGAATACTTGAGGCTCGCTAAATAACTCAATTAATTTGTTACGAATGTCAGGAGCCTTGCGTAAGGTTTCCAAATTGCGCATACACAAGTCACGGTCAACACCGGTTCGCTGCGCATCTTCTGGCCGCAGAGTTTTCTCTGGCGCTAAAATAGGGCACTTATTAATATGCACTAATTTTACAGGAACAGGGGACTCGCCAGCCAGTTCGGCTTTAGGTGTATATAAACGAGTACGTAACTGTTGAACATCTAACTCAATTAATGGTGAGATATCGGCAGATAAATCACACATAATGACGGCATTTTTGTTGTCAGGGTGCCAAGCAAGAGGCGCAACTAAACTAACATAAGAACGCAATGCGCCAAACATACCAGACACATGAACTAATGGCGTTATTTCTACAATATCAATAAGTTGGCTTATTTTGTTTTTATTTCTTAACTGATAGAAATAGTCGAACATCCGCGGTTGAGCAGCTTTCAACAGTTTTGCCATGTTAATAGTGGCTAAAACGTCAGACATTGCATCGTGAGCATTTTCATGAGCAACCCCATTTGCTTTGGTCAAATGTTCTAAGCGCATACTTGGTAGGCCATCTTCATTTTCTGGCCATTGCATACCTTCAGGGCGAAGTGCAAAACAGGCACGCAGAGTGTCGAGTAAATCCCAACGTGAATTTCCTTGTTGCCAGCTATAAGCATATGGGTCGTAAAAATTTCGATAAAAAATATTACGGGTAACTTCATCATCGAAACGGATATTGTTGTAACCCATAATACAGGTATTAGGGACACTAAAAGCTGCATGAATTCGTTTAGCAAACTCGGCTTCATTAACGCCTTGAGATAATGCCACCTGTGGGGTGATCCCTGTGATCATGACGGCTTCAGGCTGTGGTAAATAATCATCAGCCGGAGCGCAATAAAAAACCTCAGGTTCTTCAATGATATTAAAATCAAGGTCGGTACGAACGCCGGCAAATTGTGCAGGCCTATCGAGAGCAGGGCGTTTACCAAAGGTTTCATAGTCATGAATAAAGAATGAAGGTTGTTTTTTATTATCTTGCAACGTTTTCACCATTTTGATGGTTATATAATAGGTTGATAGTGGTTAATTTATTGGTATCACTATACATTGTTGATTAATGATACCTTATCTACTGTGAAAGCTAAACCAACGCTATCTGATATTGAGCGAGTGAGATTGATAGCTGCTTAATCAGGATAATTTTTGGCAGGTGATGAAATATGGAGCGTGGGTCAAGACAGTATTATGCCTCTTTGAGTGCATTATTGTTTTTTTTCTTTTTCACGTGGTCATCAATATTTTCTGTCGTCGCAATTTGGCTGCGTAAATATGTTGGCTTAGATGGTGCAGATACGGGGTTTATTTTCTCTTGTATTTCAATTGTGGCGCTTTGCACACAGCCACTTTATGGATTTATACAGGACAAATTAGGATTACGAAAAAATTTACTGCTATTTATTGCTGTACTGCTGATTTTATCTGGGCCATTTTTTATGGTTTCCGGTACGTTGCTAAAATGGAATGTATTTTTAGGCAGTGTTATTGGCGGTTTGTTTATTGGTATGACATTTCACGCAGGGATAGGTGTTCTTGAGTCTTATACTGAGCGGGTCAGCCGATTATGCAATTTTGAATATGGTAAAGCGAGGATGTGGGGCTCATTGGGTTGGGCGACTGCAACGTTTTTTGCTGGACGTAATATTAACGTAAACCCCGACTACAATTTTATTATGGCAACCGTTTCAGGTTTATTATTTTTAGTTATTTTATTGAAATTAAAAACAGTAAATACGGATGCTTATAATAGCCTTGAACACGGTAAGCCTTCCGTCATAACGGTGAAAGATGCTTTACAATTATTTGTGCAGCCTCAATTTTGGGCTTTAATATTATTTGTATTTGGAACCTGCATATACAGCGTCTATGACCAGCAATTTATGGTGTATTTTGTTCATCAGTTCCAAAGTGAACAACTAGGTAATGAGATGTACGGTTATCTAAATTCATTGCAGGTTTTCTTAGAGGCGGGAGGCATGTTCATAGCGCCATTTATCGTCAACCGCATCGGTGCTAAAAATGGGTTATTATTTGCGAGTTCAGTCATGGCGTTACGGATTATTGGTTCAGGCTTAGCTGATGGCGCAATTATGATATCGATAATGAAGTTACTGCATGCCGTTGAACTCCCAATTCTTTTAGTCGCAATTTTTAAATATAACAGTCTTCATTTTGATAAGCGTTTGTCATCGACACTTTATTTAGTTGGCTTTAGTTGGCTTTAGTTGCATGAGTTCTGTCGTTGCAAGTCTTTTTTCCCCATTAGCAGGCTGGGGGTATGATAAAATTGGTTTTGCTCATACCTATCTCGTTATGGGTACATTTGTGATTATTACGACAATATTATCTGCATTTTGTCTCAGAGGTGATGGCGCTGGTGATCCAGAAATCAAAGGGCAAGATCAGATAAATAAATTTTATGAAGGTCACTCCGAAAATTTGGACGTAAAAGTATAAAGTGAAATCAATTTTCAGCGGAATAATTTGATAAATATGCGAAACGGGCTTGTAACACGATAGGATTAGAATGTATTGTGTTAATAGATAATGCGTTTTGAATATTGACTAGAGGGTTTTAAACATGGACAACGCTAACAAGCCGTCTTTCCAAAATGTTCTGGAATTTGTGCGTATGTTTCGTCGCAAAAATAAAATTCGTCGTGAAATTACCGACAATGAGAAAAAAATTCGTGATAACCAGAAGCGTGTTTTACTGCTGGATAACTTGAGTGAATATATAAAACCAGGCATGTCGATTGAAGATATTCAGGCAATTATTGCGAACATGCGTAGCGATTATGATGATCGCGTCGATGATTATATTATTAAGAACGCAGAGCTTTCTAAAGAGCGTCGTGAAATATCTAAAAAACTCAAAGAAATGGGCGAATTGCCTCGTATCGATGTGAAGTAATGAATTCATAAAGCCGAGATAACCTCGGCTTTATTTGTTTGGTTTATTTGGAACCGTTGATTTGAACTATAGTTTATAGCTTGAGTCGATAGTATCGGCCAGGTGTAGTTATTATAAATTTAGCCGGCTAACTTGTTTGATTAATAAAGTTGCCAACCTTTCCATTTCATTTTCTGCAATAAATCCCATCGTCACTGCAGCTGCAACAAGCTGGCCTTCGCTGTTAAATACAGGGCAAGCAATAGATTGTGCGCCGGGAATACCTTCTGTCGGTTGGTAACGGATAGCATAGCCTTGTTGGATAACTTTATTAATCTCGTCTTGTGAATATGAGTTCGAGCCAAATTGGCTATCAAATGCGGAATACACTAGCCCAGCCGCACTTTTCACGACAGGTAATGGAGTGTTAGGCAAAAAGTCAATTTCAATATTTTTGAAGCTACGATTATATTTAATTAAAGAAAGTGCTTTCCCTAGGCGGGTAGCAATGCCCGTTGAGACGTTTTGTTCATCGCGAAATTGAATCAAACCATTGTTAATGGTGTCGATATAAGAGTCCTCAGATTCAACAAAGTTGGCTAGGAAGGCTAAATTTCGACCTAATCCATAACGACTAGTTTGAATATCTTGGTACAGCATTTGTGTACGACATAGTGAAACGAGATATTTATGTAGACGACTTTTCGATATATCACAACCTTTTGAAATATCCGCTGCGCGCGCAATGCCCCCATTTTGAGCAATATAATTTAAAATGCTTACAGCTATATCAACAGAATTAACACCTTGCAAAGTAGACATACATAAACCTCAGTTTAACAAGTCGTTATATTTTACCATGAGTTGCCTTGTGCTGCTAACGACCCGATAAAGCAAAAAAGATAACCCTAAAGCGGTAGCACATTATTACCTATAAATAGATAGAATTATTGATGCTACTCAAGTTCATCTTTGGTGAATGGAGTATATATATAGTGTACTTATAGAGGCAATGTCGAGGTTTACTATAATGAAAACTATAAATTCACTACGTTTAAAACGCCGAACCCTGCTCAAAGGGCTTGGTGTTGTTGGGCTGGCAAGTATTGCACCCTGTTCATATGCACAGGGTAACAGTAATCAACCCTTACCCAAAGTGCGGCTAAAACTGTCGGACTACAAAACATTTCGTTCAACTTGTGCAATGGAGTGTTTGCATTGCAACCTAACCGCATATACCTACCAAGGTAAGCTGATGAAAATTCAAGCAACGGAAGGGTTTAATGTTAAATGCTGCTTGAGAGGTATGAGCCGAACTAAATGGGTCTATCATGATCAACGCGTCAAAACACCATTACTGAGAGTAGGTGAAAAAGGTAAAGCAGAATTCAAACCAATAAGTTGGAATGAGGCGCTGGATCTTATTGAAAAAAATATTAGAGAGACCATCGATAAATATGGAAATGAAGGGTTGTTCATTTCTACTCATGCCGGAAATATGGATTCGATTAAAAATGACATGGGGAAGGCGTTTTTTGATTATTTAGGTGGGGCAACGAAACAAGCAGGCTCACTGTGTTGTTCTGCTGTAACAGCCGCAATGATCCCGATGCTCGGCCTGAGGTATGCTGATACCCGCGATACGATAGCAGATAGCCGTTATATCCTGTGTTGGGGTAATAACCCAGCGGTTACGATGCAAGCCTATTTTAAAAATTATAACCAAGCAAGAAAAAATGGCGCTCGGTTAGTGGTTATTGACCCGCGCTTTAATGAAACCGCAGCAAAAGCCGATGAGTGGATCCCGATTATTCCAGGGACAGATACCGCACTTGCTCTAGGCATGATTAAAATTATTATTGAAGAAAACCGGATAGATGAAAATTTTCTCAGGGTTCATACCGGTGCTGTCTATTTGGTTGATACAGACCAAAAACAAGTTAGGCAAAATGAAGATGATAAAGACAGCTATTTAGTTTTCGATATATTAAGCAAACAATTAGTTCGTCATGATTCACCGGATATTAAACCGGCACTTTTCCAGCATGAACTTCCCGATAACTTGGGTTACACCACAGTATTTGAGCAAATTTATCAGCAAGCTAAAGGTTGGGATGTGGCTCGCGTCAGTGAAGAAACAGACGTACCAGTGGAAACGATTGTTCGCCTTGCTCGTGATTACTCATCCATTACGCCTTCCATGATTGTACAAAACATGTCCGGTGCTCAGCGTACCGAGCATGGGGCTTATGTTGCCGCGAGCCAGTTCTACCTCGCTTTACTCACTGGAAATATTGGTAAGCGTGGCGCAGGCGTTTGTGATGCAGGTGGTGCTCGGCAAATGGCTAAATTTAGTCCAATCGTTCCCCCCGCACCGAATGTGAAAAATATTCCGCCTATTCCTGTCGCGAAAGTTGGTGATTTTATCGTCAATGAAAAACCGCATCCAATTAATTTCTGGTGGATTATGACGATGGGAGTTATGACCCAATTACCGAACACGAATAAGGTTCGGGAGGCTCTGAAGAAAGTGCCATTTGTGGTTGTGGCTGATAACTTAATGAGTTCGACGGCGTTATATGCAGATTTAGTCTTACCGGTGACCACTATTTTTGAAGATACCAGTTTGATGGCGGGTGTCCGTAGCCAATATGTTCAATTAATGGAAAAAGCGGTTGAGCCAGCTGGTGAAGCAAAACCCGATTATTGGATTTTTGCCCAATTAGCGGAACGTTTTGGTTTTGGTGAGGTATTCAATAAACCAATAGAGCACTATATTGACGCCTGTTTAGTCGGCTCTGGTATTACGCGCCAAATGTTAGAAAAAGGCCCTGTGCGTCCAGTCGAGGGGGATTGGATACCATTCAAAGACGGTATTTTTAGGACATCAACCCAAAAAGCTCACCTGTTTATTGAAGATTGGCAAAAGAAAAATTTTTCACCTGTTGTCGCTTACTACCAAGTGACGGAGTCTGTTAAAGGTTCACCTGAACTAGCCAAAAAGTACCCGCTGATGGCGGTTCAGCGCAAGTTAGCGCGTAGCGTGCATTCAAGTCATGGAATGAATGAATGGATCCTTGAAGTACAACGAAACCAGCCGAATGTTTTAATTCATCCAGAAGATGCTAAGTCTAGAGGCATTAAGAATGGAGAATGGGCGGTTACATTTAATGACCGAGGGGAACACAGAGCCATTGCGGTGGTAACTACGCATATTAAAAAAGGCGTAATTTCGCTAGATAACGGCTGGTGGGAACAGCAGGGGGGAAGTAGCAGCCATGTGACAAACGACCAAGTTGAACATTTAGGCACTGGTCATTGCTGTAACAGTACATTGGTTGATGTCAGAAGGGAGGCTTAATCATGATTAAACAATATGGTTTTTTAATTAATACAAAAGATTGTTATGGTTGCCGCACTTGTTCAATGGCCTGCAAATCTGAAAATGTCACTCCACCGGGAGTGTTGTGGCGCCGAGTTCGCGAATTTAATGATGACTCACCGAATACCCAAGCATTCATTACGATGTCTTGTAATCATTGTGATGACCCACAATGTTTAAAAGTTTGCCCTGCAGACACCTATACCAAACGGGCAGATGGCATCGTCGTTCAAGACCATGAAAAATGTATTGGTTGCCAGATGTGTATCATGGCTTGCCCATATCATGCCCCTGTCTTTGACCCAGCAGAAGGAAAAACCAGTAAGTGTAATATGTGCGCAGAGCGGTTAGATGAAGGCCTACTACCAAGGTGTGTGGAGTCTTGTCCGACAGGTGCGATTGAGTTTGGTGATATTTCTGAACTACGTAAAAAGCATACGACAAACTGGGCGGTGCTGGAGCAACGTTATAACATGCCCGATCACACAATTAGTCATCCAAATATTGTGATTATTGGGATGGAGGACTGATCATGGATATTAAACATATGGAGCTCCCTCTGGTATTTTTCACGGTAATGAGCCAATGGGGAGTCGGTGCTGTTCTCGCATTAACCATTTACCAAATGAAAGCCAGTCAAGAATACCTATTATCAGGTTATGTATTACGTCGTGCAGTGTTATTGATATGGCTGATTGAAGTTGTCGGGTCAACGATGTCAATGGGGCACTTGGGTGTGCCTCTCGAAGCCTATCGTTCCGTTCTGGGGCTAGGCCATTCATGGCTAAGTCGCGAGGCAGTGACATTTGTACTATTAAATGGAATTGTTACGTTGTGGGCGCTATCTTGCTGGTTACAACCCACGGTAAACACACGCAATACGATTTTAGGTTGGCTAAGTGGGGTCGGTGGGTTAGCCGCTATACTTGTCACCGCACAAGTCTATTACCAGATGGTCGCTCACCCATTATGGCATACACCAGCAACACAAATTGCGTTTCTAGGTAGTGCAATTGTCCTTGGTTTTAGTCTAGTGGCCTTATTTGTTATCAGTCAAGGCAAACCATTACCATCGACAATTAAAGTAGGTGTGCTGATAGGTGTTGCATTGGTATTAATCGCGCAGGTTATTCGCTTACAGTTACCCGCAAGCCAAGGTGGAAGTTATTTTCTGTGGTGGCAAGTTGTGATGAGTATGCTATTGCCATGTATTATGGTGATGAAAGCATATAAGGAGCGACCGTCCGTAGTCTTAATTGTATTGATAATGTTGGCGATGTTTAGCGGAGAGTTAGCCGGCCGAGCCTTGTTTTATGGGGCGGTTATGATCCAAGCTCCTTGGTTCTAAAAATCCTCGTCATATTTCGGCCTGTCGCGTTGTTGGCGTCGCACACTCGCCGCCTAGCGACAGGCCGAACTATTTAGAGGATTGATATAGTTGTATTTTATTTAGGATTAGTAGGGGATTAATATAATTGTATTTATTTAGGGCTATCGCGTTGTTGGCGTCGCACACTCGCCCTAGTCACATACTTATGTATGCTCCTAGGGTTTCGTTTAGCTCGCCGCCTAGCGACAGGCCGAACTATTTAGAGGATTGATATAGTTGTATTTTATTTAGGATTAGTAGGGGATTAATATAATTGTATTTATTTAGGGCTATCGCGTTGTTGGCGTCATGCACTCACCCTAGTCACATACTTATGTATGCTCCTAGGATCTCGTTTAACTAATGCGCTTATTCAAACGCACCATTCATCAGTTTGATAATAGGGTCCGACCGCTTATAGCTATTTATGAGTGGAACAAGGCGCTGAAAATGTTCGCTGGCACAGTGAATATCTAGTGCTTCTTGATTCGGCCACTCCTCGATAAAAATAAAGTGCCCCGGATCTTTTTGGTCAACGTAAAGGTCGTAACTGATACATAATGGTTCTTGTTTGGTTGCAGCGACTAATTCACGATATAGTGGCATAACTATTTCAATCGCCTCAGTTTTAATAAAATCTTCCGCAATGACTTTTAACATGGATTTCCCTTTTCTTTATAAATAAACTGTACAAAAACACAGTAATATAAACATGAATTGGGTGAGAATACAATGTAAAAAAACGACGAGGTGATGAAATTTTTAAATTATATTGTAATAAAAAAGCCTTGATAGTTTCCTATCAAGGCTTCGGTGTTTTAAAACTATTAAGTTTTAGTGACTAGATGGTTTTGCCATTGCAGAGGTTGCGACGTTTGAAGCAACATGGCCACCTGCGCCACCTTTACCTTCAAAGGTAGAGGCTTCACGCTGATACTCTGTTATCTCAAATGGTGCAGCGGCAGTTGTAGGTGCTGGCGCTTTTGTCATTGGAGAATAAGCATGGCGTTTGTGTAAGCTGACCGCTGGGCTGCTTGCTACCGCAGCAGGCTCAACCGCTGCAACAGGTTCGATAACTTCCTCGATACGGGCAACCTCAACTGATGTAGTGACAGCAACTTCAGCATGCTGTACTTCTTCAACCACGTCATTGATCTTTTCATTAACAATAACGGGCGCCGTTTGTTCGTCCGCGATAGTAACGCTTTCAGCCACTTCTGTTTGAGCTATTTCAACCTGTGGCTCAATAACGTCAGCCACTATTGCTACAGTTTCTTTTACAGCTTCGACGGTTTCAACTTCTTGCGAAACACCAGTTTTCTCTTCGACAATAACTGGAGCTGGTTCAACAATGTGCTCGACAGCGGTTGGTTCGTTAACTAAAGAAGTTTCTACAGTCGTGTCCTGAGACTCGAGTTTAACGTCTTCAGCGACGACAGGGGCAACAGTCACATGACTTTGTGACGCGGTAACATTTGCAGTTTCAGTTACAGAAGCTTCATTAACACTTTGTTGTTCAAGCATTTCTTCATTAGTGATGATTGCCATGCTCTCTTGTTGAGACTGGGCAATCGGGTAATGAATAAATACTTTGCCAGATGCGAGCTCAGGTGAGGCAACTGCAGCAACTAATGGCATTGGTGATTTTGTTAAATGACGTTCATCACGGTAGCGACGACGACGTTGCCCACTGACACGTAAATGACGTGGTGAACGACGTGAACGACGTGGAATGATGGTGTCTTGCTTTTCTTCGTCATCAGTTTGTGCCACAGCGCTTTGACGCTCTTCTGCTTGTACTTCACCTTCAGTTTGGCTCACTGGGGCAATTGGTGCAGGCAATGCAGTAATTGGCGCAGGCGCTATTTCAGGTGTCGTTTCAACTGGAGCAATAACCTGCTCGTTATCAGTAACACGAATTTTTTGCTCTAATTGACGACGTTGACGACGAGGGGCAACAGGACGTTGTTCTTCTTCCTTTTCCACTGCATCTTCAACATTATTTTGCTGAGAATCTTGCTGGGTTTTAGCCACCTGCTGTTGACGTTTTTCATCTTGACGACGGCGACGCTCAGTCCGTTGCTCGCGACGTTGCTGCTGGTTGTCACGATTGTTAGTCTCAGTTGTTTGTTCGTCTTGTTGGCTCGTATTCTTATTATTACGGCCTTTATTACGATTATTCGCATCATCCGATGAGGCATTGCGGTTATTGCGATTGTCGCGGTTATCACGATTGTCACGATTGTCACGATTGTCGCGTGTTTCATTATCATCGCGGTCACGACGATTATTATTACGGCGATTATTATTGCGACGATCATTGTTCCGACGACGATCATTATTATGACGATTTTTTGGTGCAGGCTTCTCTACCACTTTTTCTTCTTCACCGAATAGGTTCTTGAAGAAAGCAGCAATTTTGCTAAATAAACCTGGTTTTGCTGGTTCTGCTGTTGCTGGTTTAACCGGCGCTTTTGTAGAGGCTTCTTTTAACTTAACAGTTGTAGATGCATCAACAGGCTCTTGCAGTGCAAAAGCAGAAATTGCAGGTTGCTCAGGTACTTTACGCTCAGCAGCAGTTTCATCACTTTGCGTTAAAGTTTCTGTCTCGTGATATTGAGCTAAGTTATAGCTTAGAGTATTTACCTCTTCACCTTTACGGATACGGATCACGTGGAAGTGAGGAGTTTGCATTTGGTCATTAGGAACAACTACAACACGAACATGGCTTTGGCGTTGTTCGATATCGCTGACCGCTTTGCGTTTTTCATTCAATAGGTAAGATGCAATTTGTACGGGAACAATCGCATGTACCTCATGGGTATTTTCTTTCAGCGCTTCTTCTTCAATAAGGCGAAGAACAGACAGAGAAAGTGATTCGTTGTCACGAATGGTTCCCGTTCCTGTACAGCGAGGGCATACGTGGTGGCTTGATTCACCTAAAGAAGGGCTCAAGCGTTGACGTGACATCTCTAATAAACCAAAACGAGAGATACGTGCAATTTGAATGCGAGCACGGTCTTGGCGCACAGCTTCACGTAAGCGGTTTTCAACTTCACGTTGATGCCTAACTGGCGTCATATCGATAAAGTCGATAACAATCAAACCACCTAAGTCACGTAGACGTAATTGACGAGCAATTTCATCGGCTGCTTCTAAGTTAGTATTGAACGCCGTTTCTTCGATATCACCACCACGTGTTGAGCGTGAAGAGTTGATATCGATAGCAGTTAACGCTTCAGTGGTATCAATAACTAATGCACCGCCAGACGGTAAGCGAACTTCACGTTGGAACGCAGATTCGATTTGTGATTCAATTTGGTAGTGACTAAAGAGTGGAACATCACCACTGTAGTGTTTGATTTTACTTGCAAAATCACCACGACCAATAGCTTCGATATGGTTACGAGCCATTTCGACAACTTTCGGGTTGTCGATCAGGATCTCACCAATATCTGGGCGTAGGTAATCGCGGAATGCACGAACAATAACGTTACTTTCTTGGTGAATTAGGAACGGTGCAGGGCGATTTTCAGCCGCTTTTTGAATAGCTTCCCAATGACGTAAACGGTAGAGTAAATCTTGTTGCAGTGATTCTGCCGATTTACCTACACCTGCGGTGCGAACGATTAACCCCATGCCATCAGGGATTTCTAAAGAAGACAGCGCCTCTTTTAATTCCGTTCGGTCTTCGCCTTCAATACGGCGTGAAATACCACCCGCACGTGGGTTATTAGGCATTAAAACGAGGTAACTTCCTGCCAAGCTAATGAAGGTCGTTAACGCAGCACCTTTATTACCACGCTCTTCTTTATCCACTTGAACAATAACTTCTTGGCCTTCTTTTAACACATCTTTAATGTTAGGACGGCCTTGAGAGTGATAGTTACTTGGGAAGTATTCACGAGCGATTTCTTTGATAGGAAGGAAACCGTGTCTTTCAGCGCCGTAATCAACAAAAGCGGCTTCAAGACTAGGTTCAATACGGGTGATTTTACCTTTGTAGATATTGGCCTTTTTTTGCTCATGACCGGGACTTTCAATATCCAAATCATAGAGGCGTTGCCCGTCAACAAGGGCAACACGCAACTCTTCCTGTTGAGTTGCGTTTATTAGCATTCTTTTCATGTTATTACTTACTCATTATTTTCTTTTAAATAAGAGCAGCGAAAGAAAGAGCTACTGTAAACCGATGGCCTCGTGATTTTTACAAAACCGTCTGCCTCGCGGCAGTCGTTCGTATAGAGACGCGCAGTATTCGGTGAACCTGATTTTTAGATTAAAAATTCAGCGTTCTTAATCAGGATGCCGTAAGTTATTAAAGAAAACGGAAGTTCCTAACCCAATAAGCCAAAATTCGTTGCTCGCTAATTTATTTGATGTTGCTAAATGTCTTACGCCATTGCTGCATTGTTACGCCATCAAATAAGAAATCCTATAAAACGTTAACTTTCGTTTTTTAAACATCTCAGCAACTTCATATTATTCCATTGCCATAGCCATTATAGCAAGTGGATACGGAAGTTATATGGAAATTTTATTTAGAAATAGGATAAATCATGCAGAAAATAACCAAATTAAAAAAAAAGATAAAAAATTTTGTGGAGTCGGTATGATAGTGAAAGCGAATAAGAGCATATTTTAATCAATTAGAGTTAACGCATTCCCGAATGAATACACAAAATCAAGTTCAATTTATTGACATCAGCGATGACGAAGCTGGGCAACGTATCGATAACTTTTTGCTCACTAAACTAAAGGGTGTCCCAAAAAGTATGATTTATCGCATTATCCGCAAAGGGGAAGTGCGTGTTAACAAGGGGCGGATAAAGCCTGAATATAAATTGGCAGAAGGGGACCAAGTCCGCGTTCCACCTGTTCGGGTTGCTGAGCGTGAAACAGCCCCGGTTTCTGCTAAGCTGGATAAGGTCGCAGCATTAGCGAATTGCATTTTATTTGAAGATGACGTTCTCTTAGTGCTGAATAAACCGTCTGGTACAGCCGTTCATGGGGGAAGCGGTTTAAGCTTTGGTGTTATCGAAGGCTTGAGAGCATTACGCCCAGAAGCGCGTTTTCTTGAATTGGTTCATCGTCTTGATAGAGACACCTCAGGCATTTTATTGGTGGCTAAAAAACGCTCAGCACTTCGGGCGCTACATGAACAATTGCGTCTGAAACAAATGCAAAAAGATTATTTAGCATTGGTAAGAGGCAACTGGCAGTCACATATGAAAGTTGTCCAAGCGCCTTTACTCAAAAATATTCTACAAAGTGGTGAGCGCGTTGTAAAAGTGAGTAGCGAAGGAAAACCATCAGAGACTCGCTTTAAAGTGGAAGAACGTTTTGATAATGCAACCTTAGTAAAAGCGAGCCCCGTCACAGGACGTACCCATCAAATTCGCGTACATACCCTCTATGCAGGGCATCCAATTGCGTTTGATGACCGTTACGGTGACAAACAATTTGATAGCCAACTGACAGGAACAGGTTTGAATCGTTTATTTTTGCATGCGAGCGCACTGAAATTTACGCATCCTAAAACGGGTGAAGAGATGCGGTTGCACGCTCCATTAGATAGCCAGTTGAATCACTGCCTAAAAATACTGCGTAGCCGTAAAGCAGAAAAGTAAGTCATTTAATTAACTGGCAGGTTTTTCCTGCCAGTATAAATAGCTAGAGACTAAATAGTTAGAGACTAAGTAATGGGTTGACTTGGTGTTGACGTAACATCTCGAGTAATAAGATAAGTGGAAGCCCAACTAATGTATTAGGGTCACGTCCTTCTAAACGTTCAAATAAACTGATCCCTAACCCCTCTGATTTAAAACTCCCAGCACATTGATAAGGCTCATCTTTGAGTAAGTAATTAGTGATTTCCTCATCAGATAGTTGCCTGAAATGAACATGAAATAGTTCACACTCAACATTAAACTTACCTGTTTCAGTATCAAGTAAACATAAGCCAGTATAAAAAGTAACCTTATTCCCTGACGCAGATTGAAGTTGTTGAAACGCATTATCAAAATTATGTGGTTTTCCTATAATTTTATTATCAATAACACAAACTTGATCAGAACCAATTACCAGATGCTGAGGGTATTGAGCAGAGAGTGCGCTAGCCTTTGCATGAGATAAACGCATGACTAAAGCTTGAGCTGACTCATTTAATATAGGGGACTCATCAATATTGGGTGCCGCTGCTAAAAAAGGTAATCCCAACTTTTTTAATAGGGCTTGTCGGTATGTCGAAGTTGACGCCAAAATAATCGATTTCATGATTTTTCTCGAAACTCGTAGCCAAAAGGGTTAACTCATTTTAAACTATAAAACGTAAAACCTACGGTTTTTTGGTGAAAAGGCGAGTTTACCCCGCCTTTTTCTTTGACTATAGCTCATTACAAAGTTAATATGCGCGCCTTATGCAAAAGGTAAAATTACCCCTGACTATCGATGCGCAGCGTGCAGCTCAGAAAAACCTCGACTATGTTGGGAGTTATACATCTGAGCAAGTTACACGAATTGCCGAATCAGTAGTCAGTGTAGACAGTGATGTAGAAACCGAATTATCATTTAATATTGATAAACAACGACTCACGGTTATCGAAGGGAAATCCGATGTGGATCTCACCCTCCAATGCCAACGTTGCGGGAAAAATTTCAAGCATCATGCCTACGTATCGTATTGTTTTAGTCCTGTCGTCAATGACGAAAAGGCCGAAGCATTACCGGAGCTCTACGAACCGATTCAAATTGATGAATTTGGTGAAATAGATTTGCTGGGAATGATAGAAGATGAAATAATTCTATCCTTACCAGTGGTTCCGGTTCATGATTCTGAACACTGTGAAGTGTCCGTAGCGGACATGGTGTATGGTGAACTGCCTCCTGAGGCAGAAAAACCAAACCCATTTGCCGTATTAGCCAGTTTAAAGAAAAGTACTTAAGGAGTAAGGTCAATGGCCGTACAACAGAATAAACCAACTCGTTCAAAACGCGGTATGCGTCGTTCACATGATGCACTGACTGCAACCCTAGTTTCTGTAGATAAAACTTCCGGTGAAACTCACCTGCGTCACCATGTGACTGCAGATGGTTACTACCGTGGCCGTAAGGTTATCAACAAGTAGTTTGTTGTTACCTTGGCTAATCTAACCATTGCGTTAGATGCTATGGGCGGGGATGTTGGTCCCCGCGTCACGGTGCCTGCTGCATTGCAGGCACTGGCATCTAATCCAGCACTCAAATTACTGCTTGTCGGTCAACCCGAAGCCATTCAACCTTTGCTTGCACATCAAAGTGCTGAGCAAATTTCGCGTGTCGAAATTATTCCTGCAGACGGCATTATCGCAAACGATGCAAAACCATCAAACGCGATAAGGCAAAGTAAAGGAACATCGATGCGAGTGGCCTTAGAGTTAGTGAAGACAGGGCAGGCACAAGCGTGCGTGAGTGCAGGGAATACGGGTGCGCTGATGGGCTTAGCGAAATTAATGCTAAAGTCTATAGAGGGGATTGAGCGCCCAGCGCTAATGACAATCTTACCTAATCAGCAAAAAAGCCAAACAGTAGTGCTAGATTTAGGCGCTAATGTTAACTGTAGTAGTGATATGCTAGTCCAATTTGCCGTAATGGGTTCCGTGATGGCTGAGGAAGTGGTTAACATTTCTAAACCGAGAGTTGCGTTACTGAATATTGGCGAAGAAGAGAGTAAAGGGTTGGATAATATCCGCGAAGCCGCCTCAGTATTAAAAGAAACGACATCAATTAACTACATTGGTTATGTAGAAGGTAACGAGTTACTGACAGGTAAAACCGATGTGTTAGTGTGTGACGGCTTCGCAGGTAATGTCTCATTGAAGACGATGGAAGGCGTAATACGCGTCATTCTTTCATTGATAAAATCGACCGGTGATCAACATAAAAAAAGCAGTTGGTTTATGCAACTAGCGAAAAAATGGTTAAAAAAACGTTTAATGAAACGTTTTGGGGACATGAACCCCGACCAGTATAACGGTGCGACTCTGTTAGGATTAAAAGGTATTGTCATCAAGAGTCACGGTGCAGCGAATGAAGGCGCTTTTAAAGCGGCTATTGACCGCGCAGTACAAGCTGTTGAAAAACAAGTCCCAGAAAGAATAACAGCGCGACTAAATATTGTTTTACCCAGGAGTGATCAATAACCTATGGCTATGTACAGTAAAATCTTAGGAACCGGCAGCTACTTACCAGCACAAGTACGTACCAATGCTGATCTGGAAAAAATGGTTGATACTTCTGATGAATGGATTGTGACACGCACTGGCATACATGAAAGACGAATTGCCAACGAAGACGAAAGTGTCTCAGTGATGGGGTTTCATGCGGCGAAGAATGCTTTAAGCATGGCGCAAGTTGATGCAACTGACATTGGCTTGATTATCGTTGCAACCACATCAGCAACTCACGCTTTTCCTAGTGCAGCTTGCCAAATCCAACAAATGCTTGGCATTCAAGATTGTGCCGCATTTGATGTTGCAGCCGCATGTGCAGGTTTTACCTATGCAATTAGTATTGCTGATCAATTCGTCAAAACGGGTATGACCAAAAAAGCATTAGTGATTGGTGCCGATGCATTATCTAAAACATTAGACCCAGCAGACCGTGGCACGATTATTTTATTTGGTGATGCGGCAGGGGCTGTTGTTATTGGTGAATCTGAAGAACCGGGTATTATTTCGACACATTTACATGCCGATGGCCGTTATGGGGATTTACTCACATTACCTAACCGTAGCCGTTGTTCTGAAGACCCTGCATATTTAACCATGACAGGTAACGAAGTCTTTAAGGTTGCAGTGCGCGAATTAGCTCATATTGTTGATGAGACATTAGCACAGAGCGGCATTGCGAAAGAAGAACTTGATTGGCTAGTTCCACATCAAGCAAATTTAAGAATTATTTCTGCGACGGCAAAAAAATTAGATATGACAATGGATAAAGTCGTTGTCACATTAGACCGTCACGGTAATACATCTGCAGCATCAGTTCCTACAGCGTTGGATGAAGCGGTGCGCGATGGCCGTATTCAGCGTGGTCAACTTGTGCTTTTAGAAGCCTTCGGTGGTGGTTTCACTTGGGGCTCTGCATTGGTTCGTTTTTAATTAACTGAGAAAATAGACATGACACAATTTGCTATGGTATTTCCCGGGCAGGGTTCTCAGTCTTTAGGTATGTTAGCGGCACTGGCTGAAGAAAATCAGTTGGTTGAGCAAACATTCGCTGAAGCATCGGAAGCATTGGGTTACGATCTCTGGGCGTTAGTACAAAATGGGCCAGAAGAAGAATTAAATAAAACATGGCAAACACAGCCTGCTTTATTAGCAGCGTCTGTGGCGATTTTCCGTGTTTGGAAAGAAAAAAATGGCGTAATGCCTACAATCATGGCAGGCCACAGCCTTGGGGAGTATTCAGCTTTAGTTTGTGCCGGTGTTATCGACTTTAAACAAGCGATTAAATTGGTCGAATTGCGCGGGAAACTCATGCAAGAAGCGGTTCCTGAAGGCACTGGTGCAATGTATGCCATCATTGGTTTAGATAACGAATCAATTGAAAAAGCCTGCCAAGAAGCCTCTCAAGGTCAAGTGGTTTCACCGGTTAATTTTAATTCACCGGGCCAAGTTGTGATTGCGGGTGAAAAAGCGGCCGTTGAACGTGCGGGTGTCGCATGTAAAGAAGCGGGTGCAAAACGTGCATTGCCATTATCCGTTAGCGTACCTTCACATTGTGCATTAATGAAGCCAGCTGCTGATAAATTAGCCGAAGCGTTAGAAAAAATTGATTTTTGTGAGCCAGGCTATCCAGTTATTAACAATGTTGATGTTAAAATTGAGAAATCGGCACAAAATATTCGTGATGCTTTAGTCCGTCAACTGTATAATCCAGTACGCTGGACGGAAACAGTAGAATTGATGGCAGATCAAGGTGTTGAACATCTAATTGAAGTAGGCCCAGGGAAAGTATTGACTGGTCTTACCAAGCGAATTGTCTCTAAATTAACTGCCGTTGCAGTCAATGATCCTGTATCATTAAGCACTGCTTTAGAAAATAGCTGAGGACGACATGAGCTTTGAAGGAAAAATTGCACTGGTAACAGGCGCGAGTCGTGGAATTGGTAAAGCGATTGCTTTAACTCTAATTGCTCGCGGTGCTACTGTTATCGGAACAGCAACCAGCGAAAAAGGCGCAGAAGCCATTACCGCTTATCTTGATGGTAAAGGTAAAGGTTTAGCGTTAAACGTGACTGATACAGCATCAATCGAAGAAACTTTGACCAAAATCCGCGAAGAATTTGGTGAAATTGATATTTTGATTAATAATGCAGGTATCACTCGTGATAACCTATTGATGCGTATGAAAGAAGATGAATGGCAAGATATTATTGACACTAATCTTTCATCCGTTTACCGTTTGTCTAAATCCGTTTTGCGTGCCATGATGAAAAAACGTTGTGGACGTATTATTTCAATTGCATCCGTTGTTGGTGTAATGGGAAATGCGGGGCAAACTAACTATGCAGCAGCGAAAGCAGGGTTGATTGGTTTTAGCAAATCATTGGCTCGTGAAGTCGCTTCTCGTGGTATTACTGTCAACGTCGTTGCACCTGGTTTTATCGAAACTGATATGACTAAAGCATTGACAGATGAACAGCGTGCAGGCATTTTATCTCAGGTTCCTGCGGATAGACTGGGTGATGCACAAGAAATTGCCAGTGCTGTAGCGTTTTTAGCTTCTGATGAAGCTGCTTACATCACAGGTGAAACATTGCATGTCAATGGTGGCATGTACATGATCTAAAGAAATGATGGAACTATTTGCATTTTTAATGTTATCCAACGCTAAATAATGCAAAATAATAGTTCCAACAGCCGGGATTGGGTTGTATCTTTTCCTGTATTTCATAAACTACGAAAACCATCGCGAAAGCGAGTTTTGATAGGAATTTTAATAGTATGAGCACTATCGAAGAACGCGTTAAGAAAATCATCGTTGAACAACTGGGTGTTAAAGAGGAAGAAGTTGTAAATACAGCTTCATTTGTTGATGACTTGGGCGCTGATTCTCTTGACACAGTTGAGCTGGTTATGGCTCTGGAAGAAGAGTTCGATTGCGAAATCCCTGACGAAGAAGCTGAAAAGATCACAACAGTACAGGCTGCGATTGACTACGTCGAGAACGCATCTAAATAATTGTACGAAAACTTATCTAGGCGATCACTCGATCGCCTATGTTTCTTTTGTAACTTTTCCCTCCTTGGAGGAAATACGTGTCTAAGCGTCGTGTAGTCGTAACCGGACTGGGCATGTTATCTCCTGTCGGCAACACAGTTGAGTCATCATGGAAAGCTGTTTGTGACGGACAGAGTGGTATCAGCCTAATCGATCATTTTGATACTACTAACCACGCAACTAAATTTGCTGGCTTAGTAAAAGATTTCAATTACGAAGAATTTGGCATCTCCCGTAAAGATGCAAAGAAAATGGATCCATTTATCCAATATGGTATCGCGGCTGGCTTTCAAGCCTTCAAAGATGCTGGATTGGAAGTAACAGAAGCCAATGCTACCCGAATTGGTGCAGCGATTGGTTCTGGTATTGGTGGGTTAGTCTTAATTCAGGACAACTGTGAGTCATTACTGCACGGTGGACCTCGTAAGGTAAGCCCATTCTTCGTACCATCAACCATCATTAATATGGTGGCTGGTCATTTAAGTATTATGTACGGTTTCCGTGGCCCAAGTATTTCAATTGCAACCGCCTGTACATCAGGTGTGCATAATATTGGCCATGCTGCACGTATGATTGCTTACGGTGACGCGGATGTAATGGTTGCAGGCGGCGCTGAAAAAGCGACAACACCACTCGGTGTAGCTGGTTTCGGTGCAGCAAGAGCATTATCAACACGTAACGATGACCCGCAAGCGGCAAGTCGCCCATGGGATAAAGACCGTGATGGCTTTGTTCTGGGAGACGGCGCAGGTATCATTATTCTTGAAGAATATGAGCATGCCAAAGCGCGTGGTGCAAAAATTTATGCAGAAATTGCAGGTTTTGGGA
This sequence comes from Providencia sp. M-27, assembly GCF_011077905.1. Classification (NCBI taxonomy): domain Bacteria; kingdom Pseudomonadati; phylum Pseudomonadota; class Gammaproteobacteria; order Enterobacterales; family Morganellaceae; genus Providencia; species Providencia sp. M-27. The sequence goes on from NZ_JAALBT010000002.1 coordinate 233,094, forward strand.
TGAGCAGTGATGCTTATCATATGACATCACCACCTGAAAATGGTGCGGGTGCAGCACTTGCAATGGAAAACGCACTGAATGACGCAGGAATTAAAGCGAGTGACGTGGGGTATATCAATGCTCACGGTACTTCAACCCCTGCTGGTGATTTGGCAGAAGCGCAAGCGGTTATTAATGTATTTGGTGAAGGTACTGACGTATTAGTCAGCTCAACTAAATCAATGACGGGGCACTTACTTGGTGCAGCGGGTGCTATTGAGTCAATCTTCACCATTTTGTCATTGCGCGAACAAATTGTTCCACCAACCATCAATCTGGATAACCCAGATGAAGCGTGCAAACTGGATTTTGTTCCAGGTGAAGCCCGTAAAGTGGACAACATGGAGTTTGCTCTGTGTAATTCATTTGGTTTTGGTGGTACCAACGGTTCATTAATTTTCCGTCGTTATCACGGCGAGTAATTAATCTACTACCGTTATTAATTAGCCCTAGTCACTTAATTGTGGCTGGGGCTTTATTTTTTTCAGTTCTTTGCACAGTTCTTCGCTTTAGTTTATGATGATCCCACTTGATTACTGTCTGATTTATCAGCTTTTATTATAAGTAATATCAATGTCATATTGGGTTAATGGGCAGCTTTGCCAGCAAATAAGTGTTACCGATCGCGCAGTCTCTTTTGGGGACGGCTGCTTTACGACCATACACGGTGTTAATCAGCAAGCTAAAATGCTAGATGAGCATATTGCTCGGTTAAAACATGATAGCCAGATGTTGAAAATTGCACAGCCAGATTGGGAAAGCTTGGCAGAGCACTTAAAGCAGATTTGTACAGAACAAACTCAAGACGAGTTTGTGATTAAAGTGATCCTGAGCCGTGGTGTCGGAGGCCGGGGATATAGTGCTAAAGGTTTTACTTCACCGACGGTGATAGTGAGCGTTTCTCCCTTTACAAATAACTATGTTCAACTGCAGTGCAAAGGAGCGCGCTTAGTTCTTAGCCAAATTCCATTAGCTCGTAACCCATTGTTAGCTGGTATGAAACACCTCAACCGCCTAGAACAAGTTCTTATTAGACAAGAGGTTGATGAACTTGGTGCAGATGAAGCGATTGTGCTAGATACCGACGGCATTATTATTGAATGCTGTAGTGCGAATGTTTTCTGGCGAGTTGGGCAAACTGTGTATACTCCAATTTTATCTCACAGTGGTGTGAATGGATTAATGAGACAAAAGATCATATCACTGTTAGAGGATAGCCAGTACCATCTTCAACAGGTCGAACGCTTTGCTAATGTTTTAAATCATTGTGATGAAGTGATCATTTGTAATACGTTGATGCCTGTTTTGCCGGTACAAAGTATTCAAATGAATAAACAGTGTCCACCATTGCAATTTGCGTCCCGCGAGTTGTTTGAGTATTTATTTTTGCGTTGCAAAATTTAGTTTTTATAAATGAATTAATTATTACCAACACACGCATTGAAATGGTCAATAAATGAAATTAGCCAAAAAAATCATTCTAATCGCCGTTACCTTGGCTGCTATTGTCGCAGCTGCGGTCTATTGGCAATACCGTCAAGTATTGGACTATGCCAAAACGCCTATCAACATCACACAAGAAAAAATCTTCACGGTGCCTGCGGGGACTGGACGTGTTGCGTTTGAAGGGCTACTTATTGAAGATAACATTCTTGAAAAAGGGAATGAATTTCAATGGTTACTCAAACTACGACCTGAACTGGCTCAGCTAAAAGCGGGAACTTACCGTTTGCAGCCGGGGATGAATGTTGAACAGCTATTACAATTAATTGTGAGTGGAAAAGAAGCCCAGTTTTCGATCCGTTTTATCGAAGGTAATCGTTTAAGTGATTGGGGTAATATTTTACGAGACGCTCCTTACTTAGAGCCTAAAACTACCAACTTAACCCCGACTGAACTGCATTCCCTCATTGGCTTTAACGGGGAAGGCACTTTAGAAGGGTGGCTATATCCTGACACTTATTTATACACAGCAGGGACAACCGATGCTGAAATTTTGAAACGTGCCTATAAACGTATGCAAAATAGCCTTGATGAAGAGTGGAAAGGGCGTGATAGGGATTTACCCTATAAAAATGCCTATGAAATGCTTATCATGGCTTCGATTATTGAGAAAGAAACCGGTATCGATAGTGAAAGATCTCAAGTCGCTTCGGTGTTTGTTAATCGCCTAAAGAAAAATATGCGTCTGCAAACTGACCCAACAGTCATCTATGGTTTAGGTGAAAAGTATCGTGGTAAAATTTATCGTAGTGATTTAGATAATTACACACCGTACAATACCTATAAGATTGATGGTTTGCCACCAACACCGATTGCAATGCCAAGCCTTGCATCACTGAAGGCAGCAGCGCATCCGGCTAAGACGGATTACATATTCTTTGTCGCAGATGGTAAAGGTGGGCATACTTTTAGTCGTAATTTAAACGACCACAATCGTGCCGTTAAAGTTTACCGCCAATTTGAACAGCAAAACTGATAAAAATGAAAAACCAATTTATTGTTATTGAAGGACTTGAAGGCGCTGGTAAAACGACCGCAATCAATACAGTTGTGGAAACGTTGAACCAAGCAGGGATCACGGATATTGTTTTCACCCGTGAACCGGGAGGCACGCCATTAGCAGAGAAATTACGCGAGCTGATAAAACAAGGTATTGCGGGTGATAAAGTTACTGATAAGGCGGAGTTGCTAATGCTATATGCTGCCCGTGTACAACTGGTCGATACAGTGATCCAACCTGCATTAGCAGCAGGTAAATGGGTGGTGGGTGATCGCCATGATTTATCTTCCCAAGCTTATCAGGGCGGCGGACGTGAGATTGACCGCGACTTAATGAAATCATTACGTGACTTGGTGCTAGGTGAATTCAAACCTTCATTAACGTTATACCTTGATTTACCACCTGAATTAGGTTTGCAGCGTGCAAGGTCACGAGGTGAATTAGATAGAATTGAAAAAGAATCGTTAGCCTTTTTTGAAAGAACACGCAGCCGTTATCTTGAACTTGCTGCTGGCGACAAAACGATACTCACTATTGATGCAAGCCAAAACATTGAGCAAGTACAGCAAGATATTCGGCAAACGCTGACAGAATGGCTCGCGCGTGCCTGATAAACCACATAAGGTATTAATCCCATGAATTGGTATCCTTGGTTAAATGAACCTTACCGACAAATCATTACTGCGTACCAAAGCGGTCGAGGCCACCACGCGTTACTGCTTCATTCTATACCGGGAAATGGGGCGCAAGCGCTGTGTTATGGCGTGAGTCGTTGGCTTATTTGCCAAGAAAGAGACGGCTTAAAAAGCTGTGGGCAATGCCATAGTTGCCGTTTGATGCTCGCAGGTCATCATCCTGATTATCATATTATTGAAGTAGAAAAAGGAAAATCTACTGTTAGTGTTGATGCGGTTAGGAAATTAATTGAAACCTTAAGTCGCCATGCACAGCAAGGTGGCAACAAAGTGGTGTATATCCCACAGGTTGAAGCATTGACAGATGCAGCAGCAAATGCCTTATTGAAAACATTGGAAGAGCCTGCAAAGGATACTTATTTTTTATTAGGAAGTGATAAACAAGAGAATTTGCTAGCGACTATTCGCAGCCGCTGTTTAAGTCATTTCTTGCCAGCACCCGACTCACAAATTGCGCTCTATTGGCTTCAAAAGCAAAAACCAGGTATTGCGACTGAAAATGCGATAACAGCATTAAAAATATGCCAAGGTGCGCCAATTTCTGCGCTGGCCTTACTGGACGAACAACGTTGGCAAAAACGTAATGCGCTGTGCCATAGTTTAAGTCACGCATTGCAAACGGGTGATATGCTGAGTTTGCTGCCTAGTTTGAATATCGATGAACTGCCTGATGCCTTAAATTGGTTACTCAGTTTATTTGCGGATGCGATTAAAATTCAACAAGGGGCTGGGGTTTTTTGCATCAACCAAGATAAGCAAGCTCAAGTCCTGCAATTAGCTGGTGCTATGAATCGTACTCAGTTAATAAATATGTATGATAAGTGGTTATATTGCCGTCATCAATTAATGACAGTTCCTGCTCTGAATCAGGAACTGATCCTGACAAATCAATTATTACAATGGGAAGCTTCACTGGCTGTCCCTACATTTTAAAAAGAGTTAAATATGTTTGTTGTTGATTCACACTGTCATCTCGACTGTTTAGATTATGAAAAATTGCACACAAATGTCGATGATGTTATTGCAAAGGCCTCGGCTCGTGATGTTCACTTTATGTTAGCTGTTGCAACGACGTTGCATGGTTTTGAAAGCATGAAGAAAATGATTGGCATGCGAGACAATATCGCTTTTTCATGTGGTATCCATCCTCTTAATTTAGATGAAGGGTATGATTTCGCTCGATTAGCACAATTAGCCGCAGGGAACGAGGTCGTTGCGTTAGGGGAAACCGGGCTGGATTACTATTACCAGCAAGAAAATGCCGCGTTGCAGCAAGAGTCTTTTCGTCAGCACATTCGCATTGGTCGCGAAGTTAATAAGCCAGTCATTGTGCATACTCGTGCGGCACGAGAAGATACCTTATCGATTTTGCGCGAAGAAAACGTGATGGATTGTGGCGGGGTATTACACTGCTTTACTGAAGATAAAGATACGGCAGTGGAACTACTCGATTTAGGCATGTATATCTCATTTTCAGGGATCGTCACATTTCGTAACGCAGAACAAATTAGAGAAGCCGCTCGTGTTGTCCCTTTAGATCGCATTTTAGTTGAAACTGACTCACCTTATTTGGCTCCTGTTCCTCACCGTGGTAGGGAAAACCAACCTGCGTATGTTCGTGATGTCATTGAATATATGGCAGTACTGAAGGGCGTTAGTGTTGAACAGCTCGCTGAAATTACGACGCAAAACTTCAATCGTTTGTTTCATTTAAATGTTGGTACAGGTAACGTATAAATTAGTTCACAAGAACGATTAAATGACTAAGGAAATTGAAATGGCAGAAGAAACGATTTTCAGTAAAATTATCCGTCGCGAGATCCCCGCAGATGTGGTTTATCAAGATGAACTTGTCACGGCATTTCGTGACATTTCGCCACAAACACCATCACACATTCTTATCATTCCTAATAAATTAATTCCGACTGTCAATGATGTCACTGCGGATGACGAGCTTGCGTTAGGCCGTTTGTTTACTGTTGCGGCTAAAATTGCCAAAGAAGAAGGGATTGCAGAGGATGGTTACCGTTTAATAATGAACTGTAATGAACACTCGGGGCAAGAAGTCTTTCATATCCACATGCATCTAGTGGGTGGTCGTCCATTAGGGCCATTATTGGCTAAGTAATGAGTAATAAGGGATAAGGGATCGACAATGAATCGTATTGCATTACTTGCTTTGGTAACAATGTTGCTAAGTGGTTGCATCTTTAAAAAGACACAAGGGCTGGTTTTTAATGAGCAACAACGCATCATTATGGAGCCAGCAGTACTCGCACAAGGGGTCATTGTCGAAAACCCAGTGATAGGTAGTGAAAACCATCAAACCATTGCCACGATTAATATGAGTAATACTCAATCTGAAGTGGTGACTATTGCTTATCGTTTATATTGGTATGATAAGCAAGGGTTAAAAGTGGAAACTTCAAATACCTTGTATCAGCCGATTGCAGCGAATTCCGTTGCGAAAGTTCGTGCTGTGACTTCCTCTCCACGTGCAACAAATGTACGTGTTCATGTATTTTTATCGCCAAAGGCCGGAGAGTAATAATGAAACGCATCTTAATGGTTGCTGCCGCTACATTAATTTTGGCTGGGTGCCCTTCATATCCACCTCAACAACCTGGTACTCAGCCACCGATTGTCCCCGTAGAGCCGGAAAAGCAACCTGAAGTAACGCCACCACCCATTGATGTTGTTCCAACTCCACCAAAACAGCAAACAACAGATTGGTCAGCGTCTATTACGCCTTTAGTTAACCAAATGGTGACTGAGGATGGCGTTGAAAGTGGCAAAGTCCTGTTAGTTGATTCAGTGAAAAATAATACGAACGGTTCATTACCTGTGCAAGCGGTGACATCAGCCATGACAACCGCAGTTGAGAATACAAATCGCTTTAAAGTTGTTCCTGCCAGTGTGGTGAGTTCTGCGCGTAAAACTCTCGGTTTATCTCAAGAAGACAGCTTGGTAACCCGTAGCAAAGCAATTGGGTTAGGTCGCTATGTCCAAGCGGATTATGTTATTTACAGTGTGATGTCAGGTTCAAACAAAGAAAGAAGCCTTGAAATGCAATTGATGGAAGTGCAAACAGGTGAAATTATTTGGACTGGAAAGCACAATATTGAGTAACTCGCAGTTACTTTTTCAACTGTTAGTGACGTGCTTTCCTACAATCTCGGTACGAGATTGGGAAATGACCCCGCTAGCAGGGCTGTCAGGTGGAAGTTATTTGCTGCAATGTTCTTTGCCTGGCAGCCAAGTAAAGCTTATCGCACGTGCTGATGGAAATGCACAAACCGCGTTGTATGTTAACCGAAAGAAAGAAGCGCGGATATTACAGCAATTACGTGCTTTTTCCTTTACACCGAAAGTGATTGGTCGAAATTCACAATGGTTATTATTAGGGTGGTGTGAAGGGCAACACCCTGATAATCATGTTTTTTTGCAGTCTAGCTTTCAGTGCGAACTTGCAAATATAGTCACACAATTACATCGTGCGCCACTGTTGGGGTATCACTTACAACTGCACGATGAAATATCGCATTATGGCTATTTAATTGATAAAAAACGTTTTTCACCTCGTTGGAAAAAATTACATCATCATTTCACCTCTGCTGATTTTCCTAAAACGCTAAAACTTGCCCCTGCCCATATGGATATTCATGCTAAAAATATTGTTTGCACACCAACAGGGCGATTACTGCTATTGGATTGGGAATATGCGGCAAATACAGATATCGCGTTCTCTTTAGAAACCTATTTTCAATTTAATGGTCTGAGTGATATTCAGCGAGATTTTTTCTTGACGCAATATTGTGACATTCACGGTGCTTATCGAGACAAACAGCAATTGGCCGAAAGCTGTCAATTGTGGGCACCTTGGGTAAAATATATGACATTAATGTGGTATGAAGTGCAGTGGCATGAAAGCCAGTCATCTGACTTTTTGTTACACTCACAGTCATTACGACAATATTTTGGTTTATTAGGTTGATGGCCAAGGGCTATCAGAAAACAGTATCGGATTAAGTTAATTAGTTTAATAAGTGAGGCATGTTATGGGTCCTATAATGCTAGATGTTCAGGGTTATGAATTGGACAACGAAGAGCGCGAAATATTAGCTCACCCATCCGTGGGAGGGTTAATATTATTTACCCGTAACTTTCATGACGCAGCACAATTACGAGAACTTGTTCGCCAAATTCGTGATGCATCAAGACACCGGTTATTGATAGCGGTTGACCAAGAAGGTGGTCGAGTACAACGTTTTCGTGATGGTTTCACCGCATTGCCTTCTGCTCAGGCATTTGCTGCACTCAATAGTGAAATGGATGGCGCTAAGCTTGCTGAAGAGGCTGGCTGGTTAATGGCATCAGAGATGATAGCTATGGATATTGATATTAGCTTTGCACCTGTTTTGGATCTTGGTCATCAAAGTATTGCGATAGGTGAACGCTCATTCCATGAAGACCCAGAGATTGCGATGGTTATGGCGGAGCGTTTCATTAAAGGTATGCGCAGTGCGGGTATGAAAACGACAGGGAAACACTTTCCTGGTCATGGTGCAGTGAAAGCCGACTCGCATAAAGAAACGCCACGGGATGATCGCACGTTGGAGAAGATCCGTGGTAAAGATATGTTAATTTTTAAAGACTTTATCCAACGAGAGTTACTCGATGCGGTTATGCCTGCCCATGTTATTTATACCCAAGCGGATGATCGTCCCGCGAGCGGTTCACCATTTTGGTTAAAATCGGTATTGCGTGAGCAGCTTGGTTTCCAGGGGGTCATCTTTTCTGATGATTTGTCTATGGAAGGCGCGGCAGTGATGGGGAGTTACCCTGAGAGAGCACAGGCCTCACTGAATGCGGGGTGTGACATGATTTTAGTCTGTAATAACCGTGAAGGTGCCGTCAGTGTTTTAGATAACTTACCGAAGCAATATGATAGCCAAGCCTCTAAACTATATCATAGTGGTCGACAATACAGTTTGACAGAACTACAAGCCGTTGAGCGTTGGAAAGAAAGTCATCGGCAACTGGTTGATTTACATGAGCGTTGGCAAGAACACCGCTAATAATTTCGATTACATTTAGTATATCTAAAAGCCAGTATTTTATTTACTGGCTTTTTTGCATAAATACGCATAGCAAAGGGACACTATTTTGCATAAAGAAGATGGTGATATCATTGCTCATATTAAAAGTTACCCGTAACGTTATCAATAATTGCACAGTTAATCACAATAATATATCTAATCGTATTAGATAAAAATCAATCAATATTTATTTTGCTCTCTAAAATAATTAGAGAGTATTTTATTGATTTAATCATTTTAAGGTTCATTGTTTGAAATAAAAAAGTGAAATTGTTGATAGTTTGACTTATTGGTATTTATATTTTTAGTTTATATGAAATGATTAACTAATAATTTGCATTACAGCTTGCTTTTTATGCGATTAAAAGTGTTCAATATGACTTTGAGCCATTTAATAATGAAATAGGTTACTTTAAAAAGTTAAAGAAAATTTAAATAAATGAAAAACAAGATAAGTAAAACAACGTTTGATAGCTAAATAATACTTATCATTTATCCGAGATTTACTTGATCGCAATTGGCCTGTAGGGAAATGTACTTTCTCTTGTGATGTGCTATATAGAATAATTGTGGATTGAATATATATCTACAAACAGTATGTATTCATGTGAAAATTTTTATTAGGTTATATTTTATTCATTACTCTTTATATCTATAAAGAAAGCAGTTTACAGATATCCATTTAAATTTATGTTTTAACTGGTTATAAATGAATTGATTCTGAAACCCTATCCAAAATAAAGATTTATACCTTAAATTCCCCTAAAATGAAGTGTGACTGCGATCACTGTTGGTAGGTAGTTTAATGCAACTGATGTAACGCGTTGTGACGGCGATCGTTTTAATTGACATAAAATTACGATAGCATTCATATTATGAAAGATTTATGACAATTTAGAGCGATAAGTAATCAGTTAAAAAAAACAGCAATTTAATGGTTGCACTTTAAGTTAAATATTCAAATTTATTTGAGATGATTATTTATCAGGGGAACACTTTGTCATAAAAAATAGAGTGAAAATTTTTTCTTAATGAATTAATGCGGTGTCGGTAAATACAGTACCGTAATGTGAGGCTTAAGCCAAACAAACACCAAATATGAGTATTTATCGCTATTGATTCAATAATGTACTTTGGAATTCCTATAAGGAATATTTCTATTCATAGTAATAAGTAAACACAAATACAGGGAAATACTGTATTGAATTTTATATTTAAAATGACTTATGTGTTTGAAATGGATGTGTCCGTTTGTCTTTAAGTGAAATTGTTTTATTAAGCTAAAAATAAAAAATGGTGTTTTGTTGTTCATGGAAACATGGCACAGCATAAAATTAATTCAAATAATCATTAACTAGGTTTATTCCAATGAAAGTTAAAAATATTGCGTTATTAATGCTTTCTCCTTGCTATTTAGCGGTAGCAATGGCAAATGCCAGCAACTGGGAAGATTCTATCAAGGAAAACTCATTCATTGCGGATTCGGAGCTAGAGCTGTCAACCCGTAACATGTGGAAATACTTAAAAACAGAAAACCGTTTTGATAAAAACGAAAACCGTTATAGAAAACAAGTCGCAAATGCTTGGGGTCAAAACTTCCAAGCAGATTTCAAATCAGGTTATTTCGCGGATGTCATTGGTTTTGATGCCTCTTATTACGGCGGTATCAAACTGGGGGCAAGTAAAGACTTCGCCTCCCGTGCAATTTTATATAACGATGATGGCCATGCGAAAGGGTATAACAAAATTGGTCAACGTTATGCAAAAGTAAAACTGGACCTTGAACCAGTAAAATTTAATGCGAAAGCAGGTTGGTTTACGCTGAAAAATACGGGTATTTTCACGAATTCACAGCGTTTATCATTGAACAGTTATAGCGGTTACTACACTAATACTGCGATCAGTGACTGGAGTTTGGATTTATTATATCTCGATAAGAAAGTCATGCGTCGTGATAGTCCAAACATTGATGCTATGTATTTTACTGATGCAAATGGCGTTCGACACAATGTCAATCATGTCATCACCGGTGGAATTAACTACAATACTAAGCCATTGAAAGTGCATTATTTCTATGGGCAAGCGGATGATTTATTCCGTCAACAAGGCTTAGAAGCAAAATATAAGCTGACTTCAGATGTGACACTTGGTACACAAATCTATAACCATGAATACGGTAGTGATGGTAAACGTACTGAAACCAATAAACAAAAAGGGAAGCGTAATTTTGACAAACGTGCGTGGCACTATGCAGGAACGGCAGAATGGCGTATTCCTGAGTCGCCCTGGACGTTAAGCACAGGTTTAACTTATACCCAAGCGAAAAAAGCAAATGGTGTCGGCCAGTTTGCGCGTAACCCAATTGGTAACACCCGTGGTCGCTTTAACTCCCCAGCTTATGCAGATATCGACTACGTACGTGATGGAGAAACCATGGTCGCTATGGCCGCAGAGTATCGTATTAGTAAAGAGCTTTCTGTTGGCGCACGTACTAACTATTCAGAATTTAAATATGAAGGTGAAAGATTAAAACAAGGTCAATTTGGTCTATTTAGTTATTGGAAACCAACTGAAAATCTTTCTGTTTCGTTAAGTGGTGGTCTGGGCTGGCACCATCGTCAGGAAAACGATTACACGACGCCAAAATTATATGATGGCCACTCACGTCGCGCACACTCGTTATCTGGTTCAATGACAACAACTTATCGTTTCAAAATGTAGTCGATAGTTGAAAAGGATTAAAAAAGGTAAGATAAATGAAACATAAAATTGGATTACTCACACTGCTCATTTCCGGTGCACTTTTGGCGGGTTGTGCTTCCAAAAATACGGATACAGTAAAAGTACAAGTCATTGGTATAAATGATTTCCATGGGGCTTTACAAGCACCGGGCGATGGTAAACTAGGTGGCATTGAGTCAATTGCGACGCTAGTTAATCAATTAAGAGCGCAAAACGATAAAACCATCGTTGTGGGCGCAGGTGACTTAGTCGGAGCAAGTCCGCTATTGTCATCAATGTTCTACGATGAACCCACTATTGAAGCGCTAAGTGCGATTGGTATGGAAACCAGTGCAGTGGGTAACCATGAGTTCGACAAAGGTAAAGAAGAGCTGCTGAGAAAGCAAAATGGTGGCTGTCACCCAACGGCTGGTTGTGTGGGTAAAGATTCCTTTGCAGGGGCTGACTTTAACTACTTAGCAGCCAACGTTATTGTTAAAGAAACAGGTGAAACACTGTTCCCATCTTACTTTATTAAAGAGTTTGATGGTGTTCCAATGGCATTTATTGGTTTAACGTTAGAAGGTACGCCGGCTATCGTAACACCAAGTGGAACCGCAGGCTTAGAATTCAAAAATGAAGTTGAAACTATTAATAACCAAGTGAAATTATTAAAATCACAAGGTATTAACAGTATCGGTGTTCTGATCCATGAAGGCGCTACACAACAAGTTGATACCAAAGTTAAAGATATTAACCGTTGTGATAATATCAAAGGCCCAATTGTCGATATCGTCAAACAATTAGATGCGAATGTAGACTTTGTTATTAGCGGTCATACACACCAAGCTTATAATTGTGAAATCAATGGGATGACCGTCATTTCTGCCCAATCTAATGGGACTTTATTGTCTCAATTAAACATTGAGATTGATAAAAACACGAAAGATATCGTTAGCATCAATGCAAAAAATATCCCTGTTGAAACGAGTCGCTATGAGAAGAACCCTGAGTTAACCACGTTCGTACAAAAATACGAAAAAATTGCGTTACCTATTTCGCAACAAGTGATGGGGTCTTTAACGGCCAATGTGGATAAAAAATTACTCCCTGCGGGTGATTCAACTTTAGGTAAGATTATTGCTGATGGTCAATTATATGCGGCCTCTAGCAAAGAAGCGGGCGGTGCTCAAATTGCATTTATGAACAGTGGCGGTATTCGTGCTGACATGAAAGCAGGTGAATTGACGTATGGTGATATTTTCACTGTCCAACCATTCTCTAACGTGGTTGTCACACAGTCGCTAACAGGTGCGCAAATTAAGCAAGCGCTTGAACAGCAATGGGATCGTGCTCGTCCACAGGTCATGCCTGTTTCTAAAGGTTTTTATTACGAGTGGGATGACAGCCGCCCAGTGGGTGACAAAGTCATTCAAAAATCAATGAAATTAAATGGTAAGCCGCTAGACATGAACAAAAGCTATCGTGTTGCTGCGAATGAGTTCTTAGCAACAGGTGGTAGCCGTTTCTCTGCTTTCAATCAAGGTAAAGACCGTGTTTATAGCCTGCCAGATAACGAAGCGTTAATGCAATACTTTAAAGATAACTCACCAGTTTCAGTTCCAACTGATGTGCGTATCAAGAAAATTAAATAATAAAATTTAATGTTTCATAAAAAACTCTGAGGGTGTTTATCATCCTTAGAGTTTTTTTTGCGCTCTATTTAGGTTCATATTGAAAGTGATTGGGGGGTAATTGATTGTGCGTCACAAATTAAAGAATGATAGAATAATAATTCTCATTATCATTACACTGTTTGCGGATTTAAACAATTGATTGATATAAATGCTAAAAAGCTGACTCGATTCGTTCTGGAGAAAAAATGATTTGACGAATGTGATCGTAGTCATAATAATCAACTAAATTGATATGAATCAATATTTGGTATTACCAATAGACCACTCATGATATTCTAATTGGAATGAAAGGAACTGTGGCTAATTATTGTTATATAAGGTTTTTCTAAATGAGAAACCTTAAATAACATTAATATATTTTGTTTCGAGGGATTTATGACCTTATCTCAACCCAAAATCATCGTTGTAGGCGGTGGTGCTGGTGGATTAGAACTGGCAACACGTTTAGGCCGCAAGCTAGGCCGTAAGAAACGCGCACAAATTACCTTGGTTGATCGCAACCCTAGTCATTTATGGAAACCGTTGTTACATGAAGTTGCGACAGGCTCGTTAGATGATGGCGTCGATGCGATAAGCTATTTGGCCCATGCCCGCCATAATGCGTTTAATTTCCAATTAGGCTCGCTTACCAATATTGACCGTGAAAATAAAAAAGTGGTTCTCGGTGAACTTTATGATAAGCATGGCGAATTATTAGTCCCTTTGCGTGAATTAGAGTACGACATTTTAGTGATGGCATTAGGCAGTACTTCGAATGATTTCGGTACTCCTGGAGTTAAAGAACACTGTATTTTCTTAGATAACCCACACCAAGCGCACCGTTTTCACGATGAAATGCTAAATCTGTTTTTACGTTACTCAGTCCGTGATAACGCAGAAGAGAGCGTTAATATTGCTATTGTTGGTGGCGGTGCAACGGGCGTTGAGTTATCAGCAGAACTCTATAACGCAGTTGAGCAACTGACCAGTTATGGTTTCAAAGGGTTAGATACTGATGCATTGAATGTCACATTAGTCGAAGCAGGGGAACGTATTCTGCCGGCTTTACCCCCTCGAATTTCAAGTGCAGCTCATCAAGAACTTAATAAGTTAGGTGTGAATGTATTGACGAAAACCATGGTAACCAGCGCTGATGCAGATGGTTTGAATACGAAAGAGGATGGTAAAATTCATGCGGATCTCATGGTTTGGGCTGCTGGGATCAAAGCACCTGATTTCATGAAAGATATCGCTGGGTTAGAAACAAATCGTATCAACCAATTGGTGGTAAAACCAACGTTACAAACATCTCGTGATGATATGATTTTTGCCATTGGCGATTGTGCGTCTTGCGCTAAGCCAGAAGGGGGCTTCGTACCGCCAAGGGCTCAGTCAGCCCATCAAATGGCTAGTCTATGTTATGACAATATTGTCGCGTTAATGAAAGATAAACCTTTAAAAGAATATGTTTATAAAGACCATGGCTCATTAGTTTCACTCTCGCGCTTCAGTACTGTTGGTAGCTTGATGGGCAACTTAATGCGTGGGGATATGATGGTAGAAGGGCGCATTGCGCGTTTTGTGTACATCTCTTTATACCGTATGCACCAAATCGCATTGCACGGTTATATTAAAACTGGGCTAATGATGCTTGTTGGCAGTATTAACAGAATTATTCGACCGAAGTTGAAATTGCACTAATCTGCTAATAACCACTTGTTTAATCTGGTTTTATTATCGACATGCACCTGTATATTCGTATAACAGGTGCATTATTTTTTATATTTATAATGATAAATACTCTTTTAATAAAATATATTAACTAAATCTGTCAAGACTTATCTGTATTAAATATTGCTTAGAAAAACTATTTAGATCAAAAGTAATATATTAAATATCGATTATATTGTCATTATCACTTATGCATATATTATATCCAAATGAAACATAAACCGAGTAATTAATATTGAATGAGTGATTAGAATATTGAATACCTTAAGTGTAAATAATTAAGGTATAAATTTGTTTATATAACGAAAAGTTAAAAATGAATTAGTTTTATTTGTATCTGCTTGATTATTAATAATTAAATTGATTTAATTAAATGGATATAAGAAAGTACACTAATAGTAAAGTTTCTACTTTCTAAAACAGTTATAATAAACCGTTTTTTGATGATGGCTTAAGATAATTCTAAAAAACAATACGATTAGTACGTAATTATCGAATTATTCTGAGTAGTGGTTACAATAGATACAGCATATTTTAATAAGGGTTAACACGATGAAGCTAAAATTTAAGTTGTTATTAGCAACTGTAGTGGCACTCCTTATTGTCTTGCTCGTGACTTTATTCAACCGAGGCCCCGAAACTAAATTGGCTACGGTTTTATCTGTTGAACCAATTCAATCCAATCGTCTTGTTGAGTATGAAAATTGTACAGTAACAGGGGTTTTAGGCTCTTTTAACCAACAGTCTCTTTCTCGTTTTCATCCTGCGCAAAGCGAATGCAAAATGATTTTCATGATTGAAGCGCTACAAGGGAAAGGCTTTCCATCTCTGTTTGATATGCAAAATCAAACTTGTGTTAAGACACAAAAAATGGAATTAGTTGTTGTTGGATATGATGTCGTGTACCAAATTGGTAAAACCATTGGGAAAGTTAGAACATCCTATGAACCATCAATGTTTATTCCTTTAGATGATAAAGGGCGCTTAGTGCTAACATCATCTAATTCAGTATGTGAAACCATTCGCAGTGATATAAAAGGATTATTACCATTTTATTGTCTACAGCAAAATGAATTACCAGTCACAAGAAACGCATCAGTCGTCTTAGAATTGCAACCGAACAAAAATACATTTGGCTTTATGGAATAACCTTTTTATATAAATATTAAAATGATAAAGGCGACATGAGTGTCGCCTTTATCATTTTACAGTGTTAAATCTAGATGATTTGATGTTCTTCAAACCCAGTGAGTAATTGCTTAATAAACTCTAATCGATAGACTCTTTCGGTTAAATCATGGAAAAATTTTAGTCGAACAGGGCCATCTAACCGATAAGTTTGTGGCTGGTTTTGTAATAAGCTTATTAAGAAACTTGGGTCGACTTTATTTTTATCACTAAACTCAATAAACCCACCGTTTTCATGGGCTTCAATCCGTTTAATACCAAGGGCTTGAGCTTGTAATCGAATAGCTGCATTCGTTAATAAGAATTTACCTGCATCAGGTAAGCTACCAAAACGATCGATTAGCTCTGTACGTAAGTCGTCGAGTTCTTGGCTGTCTTTTGCACTAGCTATTCGCTTATAGAAAGATAAGCGAATATTCACATCGTGAATATAGTCGTCAGGCAACAGAACAGGCATACGTAACTCAACCTCTGTTTGTTGGCTAGTTAAATCTTCTAGTGAAGGCTCACGACCTTCTTTTAGCGCATCAACAGCACTTTCTAAAAGCTCCATATAGAGGGTAAAACCAATTGTGGTCATTTGCCCACTTTGATCTTCACCGAGTAATTCGCCAGCGCCACGAATTTCTAAATCATGAGTTGCCAAAGCAAACCCAGCACCTAAATCTTCCAGTGAAGAAATGGCTTCAAGGCGTTTATGTGCATCGGTGGTCATGGCTTTTGGATGCGGGGTGAGCAAGTATGCATAGGCTTGATGGTGAGAACGACCCACTCGGCCACGTAGTTGATGGAGTTGCGCTAACCCGAAATGGTCAGCACGTTCAATAATAATGGTATTAGCCGTCGGTATATCAATACCCGTTTCAATAATTGTTGTGCATATCAATACATTAAAACGTTGATGATGGAAATCTGTCATTACGCGTTCTAATTCACGCTCACGCATTTGACCATGGCCAACAACAAAACGCGCTTCAGGGACTAACTCTTCAAGGCGTGCTTTTGCTTTTTCAATATTTTCAACATCATTGTAAAGGTAATAAACTTGGCCACCACGCAAGGTTTCACGTAAAATTGCTTCACGGACAACTAAGTCATCATATTGGCGTACAAAGGTTTTTACGGCCAAGCGGCGCGCGGGTGGTGTGGCGATGATAGATAAATCACGCATACCACTCATGGCCATATTGAGCGTACGAGGGATAGGTGTGGCAGTGAGTGTTAAGATATCAACGTCTGCACGCATGGCTTTGATCCGTTCTTTATGACGGACACCAAAGCGGTGCTCTTCATCGACGACAAGTAAGCCTAAATCTTTCCATACCAAGTCACTTTGTAGCAACTTGTGGGTACCAATCAGAATATCCACTTTGCCTTCAGCGGTCTGGGTAATAATTTGTTGTTGCTCTTTCGCTGTTTTAAAGCGTGACAACATTTCGATGCGAACAGGCCAGTTAGCAAACCTATCTTTAAAGTTATCATAGTGCTGCTGTGCAAGTAGTGTCGTGGGGACTAACACGGCAACTTGCTTGTTATTATTAATCGCAAGGAATGCGGCTCGCATTGCCACTTCGGTTTTACCAAAGCCCACATCGCCACAAACGAGACGATCCATCGCTAATGGCTGGCACATGTCACTGAGAACAGCATTGATGGCGGCTTCTTGGTCAGGTGTTGTTTCGAATGGAAAACCTTGACAAAACTCTTGGTATTGCTGTTTATCATGCTTAAATGCAAAGCCAGCCTTAGCGGCTCGTTGTGCATAGATATCAAGAAGTTCGGCCGCAACATCACGTACTTTTTCTGCGGCTTTCTGACGTGCGCGTCCCCAGCTATCACTGCCTAATTTATGCAATGGGGCATTTTCATCCGCACCACCGGCATAACGACTAATTAAATGGAGTGAAGAAACAGGAACATACAGTTTATCATTACCCGCATAGGTTAAAATTAAATATTCAGCTTTAATTCCGCCCGCTTCTAAGGTAATGAGCCCTTGGTAACGACCCACACCATGCTCAATATGCACAACAGGTTGCCCAGTGCGTAACTCAGCTAAATTACGAATGAGGGTATCGGTATTAATGGCGCGGCGATTGTCTGACCGACGGCGAACAACACGCTCTCCAAGTAAATCGCTTTCACAAATTAGTGCTTTATGGATATCAGACTGAATAAAGCCATGTTCAGCGGCCCCAATGGTGATGGCAAACCGGTTGTCCGCAGGGCTAGTATAGCTTTGAATAATTTCAGGGCGAATTTTTAAACGAGCTAATAGTTCGGTAACGGTTTCACGTCGGCCTTCGCTTTCGACAGAAAAGACGATAGTTCCATCGAACTGTTCAGTAAACTGCCGCAATTTTTCGAGTGGCGTTTTGCTTTGCCCTTGTGTGCTGATATCAGGCAATGGCAGATAATCTAAATTGGTATTTGCCGCTTTTTTGGGCAGAGACTCGGGAGATAACTGAATACGTGGCCAGTTTTTTAACGATTGATTAAGTTGTTCAACGGTTAGCCAGAGTTCAGATGGCGGGAGCAATGGGCGCATTGGGTCGACACCGCGGCTTTCATACCGCTGCTGGGTGTCAACCTGAAAGCGTTCAGCGGCCTCTTGTAAGCTTTGCGAAACAATTAAGCTTGATGGCGGTAAATACTCAAATAAAGAGGGCAATGGCTGTGCGAAGAATAAAGGCTGCCAATACTCGATACCCGTTGGTAAGGTGTTTTTACTGACTTGTTGGTAAATATGTTCTGGGTCACGGCGAACTTCAAAACGCTCGCGCCATTGGCTGCGGAAACGTTCAATCGCGTCTTTATCGGTCGGGAACTCATGCGCTGGGAGTAAATTAATTTGCTCGACTTCCTCGAGGGTTCTTTGCGAGTCAACGTCAAAAGTTCGCAAGCTATCAATTTCATCATCAAAGAAATCAATACGAAACGGTAATGAACTTCCCATTGGAAATAAATCGAGCAGCGCTCCGCGTGTTGCATATTCGCCATGTTCTAAAACTTGTTCTACATGACGGTAACCCGCGTTATCGAGCTCATTGCGTAAGTTATCACGGGAAAGTTTATCACCTTTTGCCATCACCAAGGCATGACTGGTTAAAAAGTCAGCAGGGCAGACTTTTTGCATCAGTGTATTGACGGGAAGAATTAACGCGCCTTTTTGTAAACTGGACAAGCGGTACAAAGTCGATAAACGATGAGAAATAATTTCCTGGTGGGGGGAGAAATTGTCATATGGCAATGTTTCCCAATCAGAAAGTGTCTCTATAGGGTGTTGTGTAAACTGTTGAATTTCATCTTTTAAACGTAATGCATTTTGCATGTCACGTGTCACGATGATAACAGGCCCTTGATGACGTTGTATTATTTCTCCACATTCAAGTGCACCAGCCGCCCCGATAAGGCAACCTAAATGGCGAACATCGCCACTACGACTAGGGAGTTCATAACGAAATTTTGACAACATAGAAATCTTCGGTATCTCACAGCGATTAGTAAGCGGTTAAACAAGAGTTAGCACAAACATAGCCAAATTTTGTACGAAAAATAGTTAAGTTAATCAATGAATAGTTAAACTACAAAATTCGGAACAAAACAATCAGTTTTAACCCGTAATTCGTCTGAAAGTCAGACAAAAAGGCATCCAAAGCAGAAAAAAAACCATCGAGTGGTTCCATTCATCAATCGTACCCTTTATTATCGCTGAACACTTCGCTTTGGCAACAGGGGCATCATAGATTTCATGCACCAATCTGTCTCATTATTTATAGGCCTACGTTATTTACGTGGGCGCGCTGCAGATAAATTTGGGCGTTTCGTTTCCAGTTTATCTGCTATTGGCATCACACTGGGCGTGACGGCATTGATAACCGTCACTTCAGTGATGAATGGGTTCGAGCGATCTTTACAAGATAGCATACTTGCTTATATGCCGCAGGCAATTTTAACCTCTGCCTCTGGAAACATAGACCCAGCAAAATATCCAATAACCGATCTACAGCATTTAAACGGTGTTAGCCATGTCGCACCTATTGTGCAATCTGATGTGGTACTACAAAGCCGAACCAATGTTGGCGTTGGTGTCATGGGGGGGATTGAACCCGAAGAACCTTCGCTGTTATTGGATAAACTGGTTGTTGGGCAACGTAGTGATCTTAAAGAAGGCAGTTATAATGTTTTTCTGGGAAACAAACTGGCTGAAACGCTTGGCGTAAAACGTGGTGATGAAGTTCGCTTAATTATTCCTGGGGTGAGTCAGTTAACACCGATGGGGCGTATTCCAAGTCAGCGCTTATTCACCGTTGCAGGCATTTTCCAAACGAATGGGGAAGCGGATACGAGCGAATTGGTTGTCGCACAGCAAGATGCTGCACGTATGCTACGTTATCCAACAGGGCACATTACTGGGTGGCGTTTGTATTTGGATGAACCTTTAAAGGTTGACGTTCTGAGTCAGCAAACGTTACCAGACGGCTTAGTGTGGAAAGACTGGCGAGAGCGTAAAGGGGAGTTTTTCCAAGCCGTTCGCATGGAAAAAAATATGATGGGCTTATTGCTCAGCTTAATTATCGCAGTGGCGGCATTTAACATTATTACCTCGCTATCATTGTTAGTGATGGAAAAGCAAGGTGAAGTGGCTATTTTAAAAACTCTTGGTCTCAAACGTTGGCGTATTTTAATGATATTTATGATCCAAGGTGCAGGGGCGGGGGTGATTGGCTCACTCATCGGCACAATATTAGGCACAATACTGTCTAGTCAACTGAATATCATTATGCCGCTGATTGGTTTATTACCCAAAGGTGTCTCTTTACCTATTGTGCTTGATTACTCTGGTATTTTAATTATTGCACTGAGTGCAATGCTGATTTCTCTGCTGGCAACGCTTTATCCTTCTTGGCGTGCAGCAGCGGTTCAACCTGCTGAGGCTTTACGTTATGAATAAACAACCACTTCTGGTCTGTGAAAATTTAAGTAAAACATATCAAGAAGGGACATTGTCGACGCAAGTGTTGAAAAATGTCAGTTTCTCCATGGGGCTTGGGGAAATGATGGCCATTGTGGGAAGTTCTGGTTCAGGTAAAAGTACCTTATTACATTTACTGGGTGGCCTAGATACCCCATCAGAAGGGAATGTCATTTTTCGTGGGCAGCATATTAATCAATTATCCTCAGATGAACGTGCGGCTATTCGTAATAAAGATTTAGGTTTTATTTACCAATTTCATCATCTTTTACCGGATTTTACCGCCCTAGAGAATGTGGCGATGCCTTTATTAATTGGCAAGGTTGCGAAAGAAACAGCATTTTCGAAAGCGACCGAAATGCTAGAAGCCGTCGGGCTAGCACATCGGGCAGGGCATCGTCCTTCTGAATTATCAGGGGGAGAGCGTCAGCGTGTTGCTATTGCAAGGGCGTTAGTGAATGAGCCAGCATTGGTTTTAGCCGATGAGCCGACAGGTAATCTGGATTTACGTAATGCAGACGCCATTTTTGAATTGCTGGGGGAATTAAACCGAACACAGCGGACCGCATTTTTAGTGGTCACTCATGATATGACACTGGCTCGCCGGTTATCTCGCCAATTGGAAATGCGTGATGGGCATTTGCAGCAGGAAATTACCTTGGGGGCTCGGTAATGTCTAAATTGCCTCTTTCACTACTCACGGCGCTACGTTTCAGCCGTGGCCGACGTCGAACTGGGATGGTCTCGTTAGTCTCGATAGTTTCAACGTTGGGTATTGTTCTCGGGGTTGCGGTGCTCATTATCGGTTTGAGCGCGATGAACGGCTTTGAGCGTGAATTAAATAACCGTGTATTATCTGTCGTTCCCCATGGGCAAATATATGCAGTTAAACCTCCTTATAAAGATTTGGAATTTGCTGAACAAGTTATTCGGAAAACACCGGGTGTAGAAGGCGTTAGCCCTTACATCAATTTTACTGGGTTGCTTGAGCGTGGCGCAAATTTAAAAGCAATCCAAGTGATGGGAGTTTCACGAGAAACTCAGTCACAAGTCAGCGCATTACCACAGTTTATTCTCAATGACGCTTGGCAGCATTTTGAAGCGGGTAAACAATCGATTATTTTAGGCCAAGGTGTGGCTGATGCATTGAATGTGAAGGTTGGGGATTGGGTGACAATCATGATCCCAAATACGGATGCTAGCTTAAAAATTCAGCAGCCTAAGCGTATTCGTGTGCAGGTGACAGGGGTTTTTAAACTTAGTGGCCTGCTAGATCACCAATTGGCTCTTGTTCCACTCGCCGATGCACAGGAATACCTCGACTATGGGGATGGTGTGACAGGGTTTGAAATCAAAGCCACAGACCCATTTATTGCCGATCAAGTCGTTTATGATGCAGGTTTGAAAACTATGCATCATGTTGTTGTAAAAAGTTGGATTGGTGATTATGGCTACATGTACAATGATATTCAAATGGTTAGAAGTATCATGTACTTAGCTATGATCTTAGTCATCGGTGTTGCCTGTTTTAATATTGTTTCTACGCTTGTTATGGCCGTTAAAGATAAAAGTAGTGATATCGCTGTATTGCGAACCTTAGGGGCAAAAGATAGGCAAATCCGCGCTATTTTCTTATGGTATGGTTTGTTGGGTGGCCTTGTTGGTTCTTTGATTGGCGCAGTACTTGGGGTCGCCATATCATTAAATTTAACGTCAATGATCAAGGTCATAGAGGCTATTGTTGGCCATCCAATTTTATCCGGCGATGTCTATTTTATTGATTTTTTACCTTCTGAATTGCATGTTATGGATGTGGTTTATGTTTTAATTACAACCATTATATTAAGCCTGCTAGCCAGCTGGTATCCGGCTCGCCGAGCGAGTAAGTTAGACCCAGCACGGATCCTGAGTGGCCAATAGTTATTAGGGGTAAAGAGCTAATTATTTTTAGGGGATGGCGCTAAAAATTTATTGGCTCTTTATTTGATGACTGTGCAGTTAAAAACATGTGTCTATAGCTGCGAGTTTCGACCATTTCTTCTGTAAATCCATACTTTTTGGCCGTCGCCATCAACCTTTTATATAAACTATCAAGTAAATCTTGCTCATCAGTCATGATGGCAAACTCAGCAAACCAACCGATCCCACTAAGATGGTCAATTGTAATGTGTATGTCATTCAGAAAATAAATACTTCTTACCTTTGTCGTGGTTAAGTAGCAATGGTATCCCAGTGTCGTCAACATGTTTTGTACATGGCGGCAGTCATCAATATTAATGGCTTTGCATTCAGAAACCCCTGGGCCTTTAACTATCCATAATTTTATGCCTGATGGCACCATTTCACGTACACACATGCTGACGTTATTGTCGGCCAGTGGTAAATGCGGGTTTTCATAGAAGTAATCTGTTTCTGTATTATTTTCCGTAAAGGGTTCAGCTAAGTCGGCTCTTATTTTATACAAAAAAGTGTCAGGGTCTGGTAATTGAAATTTAATCTCAGCTTCATATTTGCCGACAAAATGTTGGCTCATGTTGAGTATCCTTGCTACTGGTATTCAGGACAGTGATGGTAACACAACGCGGAAAATGAAGAGGGGAATAAAGATAAGATTAGCCAACAGATAAGTGCCTATCTGTCGAGATTAGGCACTTTGAAAATAAATTTTACTGTTTATTTTTTTGTCATTTTATCTAGATAACCCATAACGAATGCAGACAATACAAAGGTTAAATGGATAATGACATACCACATTAGTTTGTCATTTGAGACACCTTTTAAGTCCATGAAGATTTTTAACAAGTGAATTGAGGAAATTGCAACAATGGAAGCCGCGACTTTATTTTTTAATGATGAAGCGTCCATTTTTCCAAGCCAGCCGAGTTTTTCGCTGCTGTCAGGAATATCCATTTGGGAAACAAAGTTCTCATAACCTGAAAACATCACCATCACCAATAACCCACCGACTAATGCCATATCAATCAATGATAATAGCGTCAAAATTAAGTCCGCTTCAGGAATTGAAAAGATATTTGGCAAAATATGGTACAGCTCTTGAAAGAACTTAATGGTTAAAGCCAATAGTGTCAGTGAAAGCCCAAAATAGATAGGCGCTAAAATCCAACGTGAAGCATACATCGCTCTTTCAAAAAACTTTTCCATGAAATCCCTTGTAGTGGTGAGTTAATAACACAGTAAAATCTGCGAGGCGTATTTTAACTGCACTCAGAGTGAACGAGAAAGGTTTTTTTATTGTTTTCCCATTGTGTCGGTTTTATGGCGTATTTATGAAGATATGATGTCATTTTCATGAACAAAAAGTGACAAAATCGATACCTTCGATATTTTTATTTGCATTCAGCATGATGATGCGTTTTAGTATGTTAACATTTAGATAATGTCATCAGTTATGGTAAGGAAATGGTTAATATGCCAATAAAATACACACTTGAGCTTGATTGTTTTAAATAATTTCAAACAATCAAGGTTTATAAATTCATGTCGTAATGACATGATAGAAAACAATTAATATTTAATACGGTATAAATTTATTGGTTATATGGATGAAAGGAAGCTTTGATGTTGCGATTTCGTTATAGGTTAAAAAAAGCTCGTAAGAATAAATGTATACGCCGCCAGCGACTTCGTAACCGGTCTTTTTATATAGATAATAGATTGGATAACATGAAAAATGTCAATATCGTCGTTTTGACGGGGGCTGGAATTTCAGCTGAATCTGGGATCCAAACATTCCGTTCTGCGGATGGGTTATGGGAGGAGCATCGCGTTGAAGATGTCGCTACTCCTGAAGGTTTCGAGCGTGATCCTGAATTAGTACAACGTTTTTATAATGAGCGGCGTCGGCAGTTACAGCAAGAAAATATTAAGCCTAATGCTGCTCACTATGCACTTGCACAGCTTGAAGAACTTTTTGGTGACCGCTTTTTGTTAATTACGCAAAATATAGATAATTTGCATGAAAGAGCGGGGAGTCAGCGGGTTATCCATATGCATGGAGAGCTATTAAAAGTTCGCTGTAATTGGTCAAATCAAGTATTGGAGTGGAAAGGGGATTTATCCACGGATGATCGTTGTCATTGTTGTCAATTTCCTCAACCGCTAAGACCTCACATTGTTTGGTTTGGTGAAATGCCAATTGGCATGGATTATATTTATCAATCCATTGAATCGGCGACTATTTTTATTTCTATTGGGACGTCTGGCCATGTTTACCCTGCTGCAGGTTTTGTCCATGAGGCAAAATTACATGGGGCCCATACGGTAGAACTTAATTTAGAGCCTAGCCAAGTGGAAAGTGAGTTCGATGAAAAACACTATGGTTTAGCTAGCAAAGTCGTTGTTGAATATATTAATAAGCTTATTACTGAGTTACAGACAACGAATACCACGCAATAAGCTTTCAATATATGGCAATATAAGGGAAAACGCATTGTTTTCTCTTATAGATTAGACATTCGTATCCATCATAGCGGGCATTGTAATTTCTTTGACGCAAGTTGCATTGCTGGTATTGGCGATAAAGCGTACGGCATTGACAACATCTTGTAATGGGATTAATTGCCCATCACTTCTTTCAATGACTTCATCGACAGAAACAGTTAATGGGAACTCAGTTGCTAGATAACCTAAGTTTATGACTGATATTGCTATTTTATCTTCTCGCAGAGTTTCTCTTAATGACTGAGCTATTCCTCTGAGGGCATATTTGGTGGCAGAAAAGGTGACTTCCTTGCCATTATGATTATCTAAACCCCATGTGGAACCAATCAATATAATCTTACTGTTTTTTGCTAGGCGCAAATTAGGTAAAAGCGCTTTTAAGTTTAATAAACAAGCGCTTATATTGGTTTGAACCATATTGAGTAACTCTATGTCATCAGTCGATTCAAATTGGTACTCCTCATTAAACGCCAGTTTTTCCCATATGCCAACGTTATAAATTAAAGTATGAATAGGTTGATTTTGAATAACATGCTTAATGGCATTTGCACTATTAATGTCATTTAAATCAGCAGGGATCCACGTAAAATTAGTTTGTTCAAAAGGAGGTTTTGAGCGGGAAACACCATAAATATGGTCTACTTTTTCAGGAAATCCTTCGACTAATGCCTTGCCTAAGCCTTTGCTGACACCATAAATTAAACATGTTTTTGACATGAACATTCCTATTAACGAGTAAAATTTCGTTTTGTTTATTAATTAGCTAATAAATAAAAAATTAGACATCATATATAGCACACTATTTCAATTTAATAATTGATGATCTGTGTAGTGGGTGAGTGAAAGTTAACCAAATGGAGTGTTTTTAGGTAACAAATAACGAACAACCTACTAATTAATATAATTTGATTATTAGCTTTATTAATTATATGTGCTGATTGTGACTATAATAGTTAATCAATAAAAAAATAGGCTGAAAAATAAATTTTATTAAAGATTTATCATAAAAATAGTGAGCATTAACAGGAAAGCTGATTTGAGACAATAATTGAATCTGTGATCTTTCCCATAATATGAGCATTAATATTTTAGGGGGAAGGGTATGGACAAACTCTTAGAGCGGTTTTTTGAATATACCGCTTTCGACACACAGTCAAAACTAAACGCAAAAACAGTACCGAGCAGTGCGGGACAGTTAAAGTTTGCCCGTGCATTAGTTAATGAGCTGAACGAATTAGGTTTTGAAAAAATAACACTAAGCGACCAAGGTTGCGTGATGGCCTATTTGCCATCAAATGTTAGTTGGGATGTTCCAACGATTGGTTTTATTTCACATTTAGACACAGCGCCTGATTTCTCAGGTAAAAACGTGAGTCCACAAATACTCGAAAATTATCGAGGAGGGGATATTGCGTTAGGTATTGGTGATGAAGTGCTATCCCCTGTGATGTTTCCGGTACTCCATGAAATGATTGGCAAAACCCTGATCATGACCGATGGTAAAACTTTACTCGGTGCCGATGACAAAGCGGGTATTGCAGAAATCATTACAGCATTAGTACGCTTAAAGGAAAAGAATATTCCGCATGGTAAAATCTGTCTTGCATTTACACCTGATGAAGAGATAGGACGCGGGGCTCGCCATATCGATTTTAAACAATTTGATGCATTGTGGGCCTATACCGTCGATGGTGGTGGTGTTGGTGAATTAGAGTATGAAAATTTTAATGCGGCCAATGTTTCGATTAAAATTGTCGGTAATAACACCCATCCAGGTACAGCCAAAGGGGTGATGGTTAATGCATTAGGTTTAGCGAATCGTATTCACTCGATGTTACCTCCTGATGAAACACCTGAAAATACAGAGGGATATGAAGGGTTTTATCATTTAACATCGTTAAAAGGGACAGTAGAAAAGGCCGAGTTGAATTATATTATTCGTGATTTTGACTTAGCAGGCTTTGAAGCTAGGAAGAAAAATATCATTCGAATTGCTGAAAAAGTTGGCGAAGGGCTACATCCAAGCTGTTATATCGAACTGACGCTTGATGATACCTATTATAACATGCATAAAGAGGTCATGAAGTACCCACATGTTATTGAATTAGCGAAACAAGCAATGCTTGATTGTGGCATTGAGCCCGTTATTCAACCTGTTCGTGGTGGTACCGACGGTGCTCAGCTTTCACATCGCGGCTTACCGTGCCCAAATATTTTTACAGGTGGTTATAATTTCCATAGTAAACACGAATTTATAACACAAGAAGGTATGGAGCAGGCTGTTAGTGTGATCATGCGTATTGCGGAGCTAACGGCTATTCACGCACGGCAATCGTGATATTTTTTGAGAAGTAAGGGGGCTTATAACAATAAGCACTCTTACTGTTGTTATTGAAATAATACAGAAATACCACTAAGTGCCAGTAAAACTCCCATGACTAAGTTAAATCGCTTTAATGTCTTAGGTTGTTTTAGCCTTTCTCTTAATTTACTTCCAAACATAGCCCAGATAGCAACACATGGCCAATTGATAGCTGCAAATATGATAGCGACCTGCAACATTGATAAATAGGGCGCAGTTGTATTGGTATACATCGCCATTCCAGAGACCGCCATCATCCATGCTTTAGGGTTTATCCATTGAAATAGTGCCGCTTCTAAGAAAGTTAGTGGTTTAATTTCTTGGTTATTTGTCTGTGCAATTGAGTGGCTAATAGTCGTTTTCCATGCAAGCCAGAACAAATAAATAATTCCAAAATATTTTAATATCGAATAAACCATAGGGGATGATTGGATTAATGTGCCCACACCTAGCCCTACTGCAACGAGCATAATAAGAAAACCGATTGATACCCCAAATGAATGCGGCAATGTTTTCCTAAATCCAAAATTAATGCCTGAAGCAAGTAACATAATATTATTGGGTCCTGGCGTTATGGATGTCACAAAGGAAAACAATGATAAAGCCAAAAGTGTTTCTATGTTCATGTTGTTATCATCTTTAAAAGAAGCAATTAATGCTGTGTAAAATTGGCGATATTGAAGTAAAAGAGTTTAGAATCGAATCAAATAAAGTCCTTTATCTTTGCGTGCTTATGGGTAAGTAAGACTCATAATGGGAGTATATGAACGGGGAATGAAATACATATTAAAATAAATAATTTAGTTATTAATAAAGGTATTTTAATTACAGTCAGCGGTTTTTATTAATGGGTAGGAGAGAGATGTTATATAATACTAATAAGATTATTTTGAAGAAAAGGCCCATATTTAATGAGCCTTTCATAAAATACAAATTTAATATTATAGGTACCGATTAATCATCAAAATACCAGTAACCATTATTGACGAGTGCGGTAAGCAGTGCGATAAAATTAACGTCATCAATGGCATCAGCTAAAAGTTGGCTATTAACAGCATCATAGCGACATAAGCTATCAGCGGCTTCATAACACTCAGTTTCTAAGCATTCTCCATTCACAAAAAATTGGTCGCCAACACGCAATGCCCTAAGACCATTTAATTTGTATAAGGTTTCTTGCTGAGTTTTAAGTAAATCATAGATTTCTTCTTGCTCATAAGGCGGCTCAGGTGGCGCAATGTCTAATTCATGGCGTGATTGTGAGATAAACTCACCTAGCCATTTACGAAATAGTTCAGGGTCATTAATGAGTGATCCCATCATCTCACGCAGCTTAATTTGTTCACCTTGCAAGATCTCTGCGGGGTTATCACGAAATGATAAATCGGGGTCACTATAACGGTAACTACCTAAATCGTTAGAGATTAAGTGGTCAGCAAAGCTACTGATTAATTCACGAGTATTTGGTGCACGAAAGCCAACTGAGTAATTTAATGAAGGTTCAATGGCGTAGCCTTCATGTGGAAACCCTGGTGGGATATAGAGAATATCGCCAGGTTCCATCTCTTCATCAATGATGGCATCAAAGGGTTGCACTTGCAGTAAGTCAGGATGTGGGCAGTGTTGTTTCATTGGGATTTTTTCGCCCACTCGCCAATGTCGGCGGCCTTCACCTTGAATAATAAACACATCGTATTGGTCTAAGTGAGGGCCTACACCACCACCGGGAACCGAGTAGGAGATCATTAAATCGTCCATTCGCCAGTCTGAAAGCACACGGAATGGTTTCATCAACGCAGAGCTTGGGTGATGCCAATGGTCAACAGCCTGAACTAAAATAGACCAATTTTCTTCACCGAGGTGCTCATAGTTTTCAAATGGGCCATGACCAACTTGCCAAATTCCTTCTTTATGGCTAACCAAACGGCTATCAACCTCATCTTCCATTGCCAAACCGGCAAGTTCGTCAGGTGAGATAGGATCAATAAAATTCGCAAACCCTTTTTTAATAAGCAATGGGCGCTTTTGCCAGTGACTGTCGAGAAAACTTTGCCAGTCGAGATTTAGTTTGTAATCCATCTTATTGTCCCTTGGAGCTGCTAAATATTGCTAATCTGTTTATTGCAATATACCCGGCCTTAATACTGAAAAATGACCTATATAGAATGGCATGATGCTAAATAAACTTTATGAGAAACATGGGGTGACGGTTTATCTTGGGCGTAAACAAGTTAGCCACCCTAAACGACTTTTCATAAAACACTTCACAAATAGTATACCGGAAATGCTTTGTAAAATAGGGGGCAAACGGACACATATCACAGATTAACTATCTTCAATCATAGATTGCTGCCTAAATGTGACGGATAAACGAGCACCGCCAAGAGGGCTGTCACTAATTGTGATCTCCCCGTCATATTGGTCGATAATATCCACGGCAATGGATAAGCCTAAACCTTGGCCTGGACGAAGCGTATCTGCACGTTGCCCTCGAACAAAAATTAAGCTACGTTTGCTTTCAGGTACTCCAGGACCATCATCATCAACAATTAATGTTAAGCTATCAGCTCCCGTAATAGCGCTAACCTCGACAAATTCAAGGCAATATTTACACGCATTTTCCATAATATTGCCCATCACTTCCATGAAGTCATTAGGTTGACCTAGCCAGGTTATTTCAGGAGAAACATTAACCGTAATAGAAACCCCTTTGTGCTGGTAAACTTTATGTAGGGCACTTGCAAGGCTGTCTAATATTGATGGAACAGATGAAATTTCACGTAGCATCATGTTTTCATCACCTTGCGTTGATGCGCGGTGCAAATAATAACCAACCTGCTGAGAAATACGGCCAATTTGTTCAAGCATGATAGGCTCAGCTTGTTCAATATTCATTTGTTTGCCTGAGCGAAGCAGGCGTAATGTCGACTGTAAAACAGCTAATGGCGTTTTTAAACTGTGTGTTAAATCAGAAAGTGTGGTGCGATATTTACTGTAGCGCTTTCGTTCATTCGTTAACAAAATATTAAGGTTGCGTACTAGGCCACGAAGCTCATACGGTGGGTTCTCGTCCAGTGCATCCCGTTCACCTTTTTCTAGGCTACTGAGTTGTGATACTAATGATTTAATTGGCCGTAGGCTCCAATAAGCGGCCAACCATAATAAAGGGATAACTAAAATTAAGTTAGCCAGTAAAACGTAACCAAACCACTCCCAAACTAACCCGGTATTTTGTAAGTCTTGTGGTAGGGTATCAACAACGACAATGGTGAGAGGCGGCAGGTTTTCGCTTGCTGCATATTGGTTAACGGACACGGAGTGAGTAAGCGGTTCGTCGTCATTACCCATGTCGTCTAATTTTGTGTTGAACTCGGGGTTGTCGTCTAGGAGTTGGCGAGTTTCACGAATGTCCGTATCAATTTCATATAAGCCCTCTTTTTTTAGCCAATCATTACGGATCAGCCGTTCAACGCTAGGTACATCCCGTTGGCGCCATAATACGAGACCTTGTTCATCATAAATAATAACCAAAGTAGGGTTATTTAACGTGAAATTTGGTGGAACACGAATATCAATTTTATTATTTTGCCATTGGGCTAGGCTGTAAATTAAGTTACTTTGGCTACGTAATAGAGTGTAAGTTGTTTTATCGAAACTAATTAGATACCCCAAAATTGCTACGATACCGTAAGACAAAGAGAGCGCCAAGATCACGGCTGATGTTGCACAGAGAAAACGCGCTCGTAGCGAAAGGGGCTTGAACTTAAATTTACGTAGCTTCATATTAGCCATTCACATCAAAACGATAGCCTTGGCCACGTACAGTGACAATCACATCATCACTATGGAATTGTTGAATTTTTTTGCGTAATCGGCCCATTAAAACATCGATAGTATGACTTTCTCTAAGTTCGGCATCTGGATAAAGCTGGCGCATTAACGAGTCTTTGCTAACCACTTTCCCATTGTTGCGAAGCAGTGTTTCAATGATGGTGTACTCAAAAGCAGTTAATTTGACGGTTTCACCGTTAACTGTAAATTCTTTACGTGAGAGGTCAATAACGAAATTGCCTAATTCGAGTACTTGTGAAGCGAGACCGCTATTTCTGCGCATTAAAGCTTGCATACGGGCGACCAGCTCTTCTAGTTGGAAAGGTTTCGTCACGTAGTCATCTGCACCACTGTTTAGCGCTTGTACTTTTTCTTGCCAACTTTCCCGAGCCGTCAATACTAAAAGTGGAATATTGACGTGCTCGCCACGCCAGCGTTTTATCATGGAAAGCCCGTCTTCATCAGGTAAGCCCAAATCAACTACTGCGATATCTGGGCAACTTTCGTGTAAAAAGTAGTCAGCTTCTTTTGCATCTTCAGCGGAGTCAACCTGATGACCAAGCTCTTTAAGCTGTACGGTTAAATGGTGACGAAGTAATGCATTGTCTTCGACAATAAGAATACGCATCGGAAACCCTCATATTGAAAAGAGATAGCTACAACTTACCAGATAGTAGCATTAGATACGCTATGGTAAAAAGAGTTCTGAACAACGACAAGGGATTAAGTAAATATAAATCAAACGAACCGGAAAAATAGTTTATCTATATTTATCTCTAGATAATTTAGCATGAGGGATAGAACGGGGAATTCAGAATGGTAATTAAAAAAGGCGACTTAGAAGCCGCCCAATTTGACACTATTGAGACTATTTTAGCTCGTCAATAAAAGTGACAGCGTAACCGATGTAGTTAGCCGGTGTCATCTCTTTCAAACGTGCTTTTTCATGCTCTGGCAATTCTAAACTATCAATGAATTGTTTCATCCCTTCAGCGGTAACGCGTTTGCCACGGGTCAATTCTTTGAGTTTTTCATATGGTTTTTCAATGCCATAACGGCGCATTACGGTTTGAATCGGCTCAGCTAGTACTTCCCAGTTTTGGTCTAATTCATCCAGTAAATGCTGTTCATTAACTTCTAATTTGTTTAGGCCTTTCATGGTTGATTGATAAGCAATCAATGCATAACCTAAGCCGACACCGAGATTACGTAATACTGTCGAGTCCGTTAAGTCACGCTGCCAGCGAGAAACTGGAAGTTTGCTTGCTAAATGGCCTAAGACGGCATTTGCTAACCCTAAGTTACCTTCAGAGTTTTCAAAATCAATCGGGTTTACTTTGTGTGGCATAGTGGAAGAGCCAATTTCACCAGCGATTGTTTTTTGTTTGAAGTGATTTAATGCGATATAGCCCCAAATATCACGGTCGAAATCTAACACGATTGTGTTAAAACGAGCGACACAATCAAATAACTCAGCAATATAGTCATGAGGTTCAATTTGTGTGGTGAATGGGTTCCATTGAATGCCTAAAGACGTAACGAAGGTTTCGCTAAATTCGTGCCAATTCACTTCAGGGTAAGCGACCATATGTGCATTATAGTTACCAACTGCACCATTGATTTTACCTAAAATTTCAACTTGTTGTAGCTGGCGGAATTGGCGTTCCAAACGATAAGAAACGTTGGCAAACTCTTTACCAATGGTGGAAGGCGTTGCAGGTTGGCCGTGAGTACGTGATAGTAACGGCAAATTGCGGTACTCATGAGCCATTGTTTTGATTTTATCAATAATTTGACGCCATTGTGGCAGTAATACTTCTTCGCGAGCGGTTTTCAGCATCAATGCATGCGAAAGGTTATTGATATCTTCTGAAGTACAAGCGAAGTGAATAAATTCAGAAACGGCATGAAGAGCAGGGATGTTTGCCACTTTTTCTTTTAGGAAGTATTCTACGGCCTTCACATCATGGTTGGTTGTGCGTTCAATTTCTTTGATACGCATTGCATCTTTTTCACCGAAGTTCGCGACAATTTCATCTAAGTAAGCGATTGCGTCAGCATCAAATGAAGGAACTTCTTTGATTTGAGCGGTTGCAGCCAGTTTTTGTAGCCAGCGAACTTCAACTTGCACGCGAAATTTCAGTAAACCAAACTCACTAAAAATAGTGCGTAAAGTGCTGACTTTATCACCGTAACGGCCGTCAATCGGGGATACAGCGGTCAGTGAGGATAATTCCATTGGTAGCAACTCCAGATTTAAAGGTGAGACAAAATATCTTTCGCCTGATTAGCCAGACGACTGCGAGAGAACATGAGTTGGATACGACTTCCGCCAACTTGTTGCCAAAGCACCGCGCAGCGAATACCTGCGAGTAAAGTGGCTCTAACTTTTGCTTGAACTAACGTATTCTTTAGAATATCAGGGGAACCTGTGACTTGAATTCGAGGTCCCGCAGGGCTGACTACGTCCACGTAAATACCCGCAAGCGCGTTAAATACACCTTCAGAAAGTGGCTCAAAATAATCAGCTTGGCGTTCGAATTGCTCAATACGTTGGCCAAGTTGGTTCATCGCTTCTTGGTTTTTATTGAGACGACGCTCGAGTGCCATAATACTTAACATATAGCGTGTCATTTCAGCGGATAAACCACTGTTGCCGCCTGTTAACATGCCTAACAGGGCACTGAGTCCCGTTTTTAAATTTTCGGTATCATTACCAAAGACATCCAAAGTGGATTTTGGATTCATATTGGTGAGGCAATTGACCATGGTTTCAGTGTCTTTCTCAAGACAAACACCTTCATGTGCAAGTTTTTGAACCATTGCGCTTGCTTGGCAGATACCCGCTAAAGCAAGCGTAATGTCATAATAGTTTTTTGCCACATTTACTCCTGAATACGGGCTTCAATAATACCGCCACCGAGACAAACTTCATCGATATAAAATACAGCAGATTGACCAGGAGTGACAGCCGCAACTGGGTAATCAAAAGCGACTTCAATGCGTTCATCACTTAGTGGGGTAATAGTACAAGGAATATCCGCTTGGCGATAACGTGTTTTTACAACGCAACGTAGCGGCTCAGTCATTGTTTTTCGGTCAACCCAATGTAACTGCTGGGCAATTAACCCAACAGACATTAAACGAGGGTGTTCATGGCCTTGCGCAACGATAAGAATATTGTTTTCAACGTCTTTATCGACAACATACCAAGGTTCTTCAGACCCCTCTTTTGTACCGCCGATACCTAAACCTTTACGTTGACCTAAAGTGTGGTACATCAAACCTTCATGTTGGCCAATGGTTTCGCCATCGACAGTCACAATAGGGCCGGGTTGAGCGGGTAAGTAGCGGCCTAAAAAGTCGCGAAATTTACGCTCGCCAATAAAACAGATGCCAGTTGAATCTTTTTTCTTCGCTGTAATCAGGCCAATTTCTTCAGCGATGCGACGAACTTCAGGTTTTTCCAGTTCGCCAACAGGGAACAGACTTTTAGCAACTTGTTCATGGCTTAATGTATATAAAAAATAGCTTTGGTCTTTATTGCCATCTAAACCGCGTAATAACTGGCTTTTTCCGTCAACATCGCGGCGGCGAACATAGTGACCAGTGGCGATGTAATCTGCGCCTAAGTCTTCAGCAGCAAACTCTAAGAAAGCTTTAAACTTGATTTCTTTGTTGCAGAGGATATCTGGGTTTGGTGTGCGACCTGCTTTATATTCAGTTAAAAAATGTTCGAAAACATTGTCCCAGTACTCAGCAGCGAAATTAATGGTATGAAGTTCAATACCCAGTTTGTCACACACGGCTTGCGCATCAGCAAGATCAGCCGCAGCCGAGCAATATTCTGTGTCGTCATCTTCTTCCCAGTTCTTCATAAACAGACCAGCAACCTGATACCCTTGTTGCTGTAGCAAGTAAGCGGATACAGAGGAGTCAACACCACCGGACATCCCGACGATGACTTTTTTTTGGCTGTTATCTGACATGGTACTATTATTTGACATGGAAATATCTCACTGCGGAAAAATCAAGCCCCATACTTTAGCATGTTGTTCCCGCATTACACCAGAGTTAGAGGGGAATATTATTGCTTGGTGAAGATTTCACCAAGCAGAAGTTAAGGGCTTAAAGGTAATGATCACCGTAAGCCGTTAAGATATCTAAAGGATAATGCTTTCCTGTGAGAAAACAGCGCAAACTTTCAGCAACTAATGGCGAGCGTAAGCAGCTGCTATGTAAAATTTCTTCGGCCGTTAGCCAGTGGCATTCGCTAATATCACTGTCTTGTGGTTGTGTTTCACAAAGGGAACCAAGTTCTACGGCGAATAAAAAGCGGATAAACTGGGTTTTATCTGGGGCAATCCATTGATGAATTTTAATTAATTGCGTTGGTGTGGCTTTTATTCCAGTTTCTTCCAGCAACTCACGTTCAGCGGCCTGCAAAATAGTCTCATTCGCTTCTAAATGCCCAGCAGGTTGATTCCACGTGGGTTTGTTATTTATCCACTCTTCCACGACTAAAAACTTGCCTTGAGCATGCACGACAGTTGCTACAGTCACATTAGGTTTAAACAACAGTTACCTCCTTCCATTCGCCAACTGAAAGATTTCCCAAATTAAATTCACCAATTTGATAGCGAATTAGCCTAAGTGTTGGAAAACCTATATTTGCCGTCATACGACGGACTTGCCGATTACGTCCTTCATATAAGGTGATTTTTAACCAACTGGTCGGGATATTTTTGCGTTCCCGTATAGGTGGGTTTCTTGGCCATAACCATTCTGGTTCGCCAACTAACTCGATGCCTGCGGGGAGCGTTGGACCATCATTTAACACCAGCCCTTGCCGAAATTTTAGCAGCGCCTCTTCATCAGGGAGCCCTTCTACTTGAGCATAGTATATTTTCCCTGTTTTTTTCTGTGGTTGTGTTAAACGCGCCTGTAGCTTTCCATCATTGGTTAAAATTAAAAGCCCCTCACTGTCCCTATCAAGGCGTCCTGCTGCGTATACATCGGTGATTGGAATATATTTTTTTAATGTATCGCGGCCTTGTTCATCAGTAAATTGAGGTAAAACATCAAAGGGTTTGTTAAATAAAATGATTTTAGTTGATGTTTGCGAACTAACCGAAACCCGTTTAGCTTTATGTTTTAAAGCGGTAGGCCTCGGTGAGTAGCGGTTTTTCTTCGAAACGGATTTCGTGTTCGGTCTGTTCATGGCCATTCAATAAGAATTTATAATTTGTGGTTATTTACCGCATCTAGTGTAGGAGATTTAACGGTTGGATCCTAGGAGGTATTTTTTCATGGCGATGTAATATTTAATTAACAACTTTAAAAACATTTAAATCAATAAAAACAATTTTCTATTTAAAAATAAGTACATATGAGTTTATTTGGATGGTGATAGTGTGAGCAAAACGTATTTTTAATTTGAGTTAACTTGCTAATATTATTTTTTGTAGGGAAGTACTTTAATCAAAATCAAGTCACTCGCTCAAATGAGTCTTTGACAACTTTTCATCGCGGTTTGATTTATTTTCAATAATAGAATACTTAAATTAATTTATTGATTTAAAAGTGTTTATAAAGAGTTATTCGATTAACTTACAAGATAAAACAGTACGTTAAATGCGATCGGCATTGAAGCTTAGATGAGTAATCATTGGCGTTCGACGCAGATTGAAGTAGTATTGACACGTCTCTTACAAAAAATTAACAAGCAAAATACGCAAGTGAAAGGAGAGGTTAATGGAAAGCAAAGTAGTAGTTCCGGCAGAAGGCGCTAAAATTACCATTGATGCAAAAGGCAAACTAAACGTTCCGAACAACCCAATTATCCCTTATATCGAAGGTGACGGCATTGGTATCGATGTTACACCAGCAATGTTAAAAGTGGTTGATGCGGCAGTTAAAAAAGCCTACAACGGTGAGCGCAAAATTTCTTGGATGGAAGTTTACACCGGTGAAAAATCTACACAAATTTATGGTAAAGATGTTTGGTTACCAGAAGAAACCCTCGATTTAATCCGTGATTACCGTGTTTCAATTAAAGGTCCTTTAACAACTCCTGTTGGTGGTGGTATTCGTTCCCTGAACGTTGCACTACGTCAACAACTTGACCTGTATATCTGTTTACGTCCTGTTCGCTACTATAAAGGCACTCCAAGCCCAGTTAAACAACCTGAATTGACGGATATGGTTATTTTCCGTGAAAACTCTGAAGATATCTATGCAGGTATTGAGTGGAAAGCGGGTAGTGCAGAAGCAGACAAAGTTATTAAATTCCTGAAAGATGAAATGGGTGTGACTAAAATCCGTTTCCCACAAGATTGTGGTATTGGTATTAAGCCTTGTTCTGAAGAAGGTACAAAGCGTTTAGTTCGTGCAGCTATTGAATATGCTATTGATAACGGCCGTGATTCAGTGACTTTAGTTCATAAAGGTAACATTATGAAATTCACTGAAGGTGCATTTAAAGATTGGGGATACCAATTAGCACAAGAGGAATTCGGTGGTGAATTATTAGATGGCGGCCCATGGGTTAAAATTAAAAACCCTAAAACAGGCAAAGATATCATTGTTAAAGATGTTATTGCAGATGCTTTCTTACAACAAATCCTGCTGCGCCCAGCTGAATACGATGTTATCGCGTGTATGAACCTAAATGGTGACTACATTTCTGATGCATTAGCAGCACAAGTTGGTGGTATCGGTATTGCTCCAGGTGCGAATATTGGTTCTGAGTGTGCATTATTCGAAGCAACGCACGGTACTGCACCAAAATATGCGGGCCAAGATAAGGTAAACCCAGGCTCTATCATTCTCTCTGCTGAGATGATGTTACGCCACATGGGCTGGGTTGAAGCGGCAGACTTAATCGTTAAAGGTATGGAAGG
Source organism: Providencia sp. M-27 (assembly GCF_011077905.1). Taxonomy (NCBI): domain Bacteria; kingdom Pseudomonadati; phylum Pseudomonadota; class Gammaproteobacteria; order Enterobacterales; family Morganellaceae; genus Providencia; species Providencia sp. M-27. The sequence goes on from NZ_JAALBT010000002.1 coordinate 271,277, forward strand.
CGCAATCGCGGCTAAGACTGTAACTTACGATTTCGAACGTCAATTAGAAGGCGCTAAATTACTGAAATGTAGCGAATTCGGCGACGCAATCATTAAACACATGTAATTTATTACGTAGTGTGAATAAAAACGGGAGCCTAAAAACTCCCGTTTATTTTTTGTTCAATTAAATTCTTCCCCAAAACTCCCCCAAAACTCTTCCCCAAAACGGTTCAAAAAACAGGCTATCTAGATCGCAATAATTTGCCATTCTTTGCCTCGGTCATCATTATATTTATCAGTCATTTTCTGTGACTTATGACCAAGGAGTTTCTGAGTATTGATGCCTTGTTCTCTATAGAGTCTTTCAGATAAAGAACGTTGTTCATGAAATGAAGGTGCTGATCTTTCTGGCCATGTTAACCCACATTTATCTCTCGCTTTCTTAAAGGTTGTGGTTAATGTGTTTGCTGTAACTTGTTCACCGCGCTGTGCTTGAGAAGTTGTATGGCGATAGTGCACAAGATACTGGCTAAGAACGGTATCACGACATTTTGAAATAACTTGTTTAAGTGTCATATCAATTGCATCACACTTAATTGACAGAGGAATAGCTAATTTAGATCCAGTTTTCTCTTGTTCAATGTGCAACATATCATCCCAAATATCTGAAAATTTCATTTTGGCTATATCACCTATGCGCTGACCTGTTACAAGTGCTAGTAACATTCCGCACTGCAAATATGGCGGATGGTTTTCGGCTTGTTCATAAATAACTTTCCACTCTTCGAACGTTAGACGTTCACGTTTTACTCTATTTCGAGGCTGTTTTGTCGCAAGGGCAGGGTTATAACCAGGAGGAACGTGACCTGCATGCTGTGCTTCCTTAAATACATCTATTAAAACCATACGTACTACTTGGGCCATTCGGTCATGACCTAAGGCTTTCACTGAATCAGTTATTTTAGCTATTTCCAACGCTGTGATGTCTTTAAGTGAAAATAATCCACAGTGTTGCTTGAATAAATTAATAGGCTTAATTTTTTGTTTGTATGAATTAGGTTTTAATTCACCAAGCTCAACGCGCTCTTGTTGTATTTCTAAATATTTATCTACCCAATTAGAAACGCTGATCCCTATTTTTTTATTTTTGATATTTGATAGGCGATCATTAATGCTTAAAATTTGCTTTGTTTGTTGTTCTGCAATAATTGTATTTGCCTGTGATGCCACTAGAGCTGCTTCATCGGCATCTGTACCGAGGCTGTGAAATACTCCAGTTAAAGGATGTTTGTATTGCCAATATGTCTTTCCATTTCGTTTATCTAATTTTCGATATAGATTTGGAATGGTGATTTTATGAGAACGAGGTCTTGCTGCCATCTGATAAGATCCTCAGTAATTTTTCATTTGCCTGTGTTGGTAATTGAGGTTTAGTGACTAAACCTACATACCTCGAATCACGGTCTATCATCCAACGTTTACCAACCTTTAAAGCCGGCGGGATCATCATGTTGGCTTTGGCGTATTTAATTAAGACTTGCTGAGTTGGTGCGCTATCGCCAAATTCTAATTGTGCCCATGCTTCTAGTTTAATCATTCGAGACATCATAGCCTCCTGTGATATTTTCTTTCATCTTGGTCTTGCCTCATCATCGACAAAATAATCGTATCTGCGGTATTACAAGCACGTTTTATTTCAGCTTCAGTGCATGGTCTGTTTTTTACACTTGCAGCTAACTTGCCTAATTTAATATCGAATTCAGTTAATAATTGTTCCTCGGGCGCCCAAGGGGTTAGTTGTGGTTGTTTCATGGCGGCTACTCATTATTGAATAAACCGCCATATTAATTATTACTAAAGAACAAAACTGATTAAGCTTAATCAGTTTTTAGCCGGTATAACCGAGTCAACCGGGTAACACTCTGCGATTTTCCCTTTGCCGGCTTCAATTTCTCTATCGATTAAACAATTAATTTCATCAGGATAGATATAACCATATGGCTCAAACTGACAATTTATTGCACTACATACGAGTAAAAATAAACCAAACATTATTTCCCACCTTGCTGCTTCGATACCGGTGGCTGTATTTCAATTTTGATATTTGCCGGCAAATCATAGGAGACTTTGCAGCGGCGGTCAGTTGAAATAAAACCGTACGATCCATCAGGTAAGATAATTTTCACTTCCTGGTCTTTTTGATGCACATGTCTTAGCATTGGTCTTGCCTCTTGGTTCGGTCATGAATTGCAATTTTGATTCTGGCCAATTGCAATACAGTCGGTTTATGTTCAGCAGATGCTCCTGAAAAGTATCTATTGATGATTGCATGCTCTTTTATTGAAATAATCATCAAATTAGCGATATCACAGTTTTGCTTATTATCATCAATAAACTTAATTACATGTCCGCAGGGGATCGGGCCGTTATGCTGTTCCCAAATTAGTCTATGTTTTAATTCCCACTTGGAAGGTTCGGCTATTTTTACTTTGACATAGCCATCTTGTGTTAAGGCTTCGGTACCTACAAGCTGGCGGTTATGTGGTTTTCTTCCCCTTTTAAATGACCCACTGTTAGGCTTTACTAGCCCTTTAGTGCCTTTATTGTAGGGAGTGTTACCCTTGCTAAATTTGCCCGAACGGCCAACATTCAACCCCAAGCGCTTACGGAATCCATTAATGGCCTCGCGTGTGCGTTCCGTATTAAATTCCTGATTAAAACGTTTAGTTAACTCATCTAAGCGCAACATATAGTTTGCATACATCCAATTGCACATTTGCTTGGTATAAGTAAACCTAGCCATCATTTCACCTCTAAATAACTTGGTGATTGCTTAATCTGGTCGTTATATTTTAACCGGCTGACAGTTAACGCTAATTGCCCGTTGTGAATAATTTGTGACGCAACAGCAGAGACGGCTTGAGCGCGTTTAATTTCTTCTGTTAATTCATTACCCTTTAAATCTTCATCAGATAAACGCTCTAGTTGAGCAAATAAATGATTATGTAAGTCTTCTAAATTATTTTTCATAATCTATACCCCGTGACATGTCACGCTAATGAATAACAACGGTTTGTGTTGGGTAACCCAGTTGTAGTAAAACCGCTTTTTTTACCATCGCCAGCGTACGTTCTTCTTGGGTTGTCACATGTTCAGTTGTATCGGTAGACCACTCTACGCTGCACTTATTGCTTGCTTCATCGTGAGTAATAATCACTTCAAGTTTCATAGCCATAATGTCTCTCCTGATAATGCGCCCAGTAATGGGCGCTATAGATATTAACGAACCATCAATGAACGGTCACCGACTTCTAAGTGAGCACCAGGAACGTCGATACCATTTTCAATCGCCTCTTTAATTGCTTTTTTGTCGGGCGCCGTAATGGTTTGAACATCAACGAGAGCATCGGGAAGAGCCGCTTCATTATCAATGATGACTCGAACAACACCGGCGCGAGCCGTGAAAGTATTCTTAGTTGTTTTTAGCTTATCCATGCCTGAAGTTAACAGGCAATCCAACGCGTATTTTTTGAGGTTCTTAACCTGATTCTCGAAGGATTTTTTGCGATCAGCTAAGCGTTTGGATTCCTCATCCAATGTCTTGGCTTGCCCCTCTAAATTACGGGCATGAAGCATAATTGCATCGAGCTTATCGCCTAGCTCACCTTCAATACCTTCTAGCGTATCGGCGATATCCTCGGGGGAGAACTCACCAGTCTCAACGAGTTGTTGTAATTTGCTGTAGTCAGCAGCCATTGCAATGGCAGTTGTCTTGGTCATTAGATTGCCTCTTCTTTCTGATTAAGTTGGTCTAAACACTCTTTTTCAATTTCATTTAACCGGCGTAAACGACCGTTTAAATATCTTTCATATTCAGTATCACCACGTTGTTTAGCTAATTTAGCGTGGGTTGAGATTTCACGGGTAAGGGTTGAAGTAATACCACGTAATTCGTTTGCGGTGACAGCACTGCGCATAGTCTCAGTGTGTCGAGAGAATTTCTCATCTAACTCTTTACGAACGCGAGTTGTATCTTCAGCATTGTCTGTCGCTGCTTTGATTTCATACTCGAGCTTATTGCTTGCAACATATTCAGGGTTATCATGCATACCCATGAATACATCAGAACTAAAGCCAAGCATAGATAAGGCTTTTTTGATTGCATCGGTGAGAGATTTCTTAATGGCTTCACCATCAACTTTCATGCCGTATTGAGTTTGGTACCGGTAAGGGGTGGCGCCATAACTTTCAAATTCGCCACGGGTTTCACATTCGATGATGTACCAAAAACGGATTTTGATTGAATGGTTTTGTTCGCAGAATAAAGATCCGTCACCATCACGTAAGAATCTAGTCGCGACTTGTTTGTTTCGCTCATCAAGAACAGGTTCTACAAGTGGCTTTCCATCAATCAGTTTTTCTTCAATAACTTCATATCCCCAACCTTCGCCAATAGGGCCGAATATCTCGGTAGCACGCATGAACATGTAAGTGCTGTTTATGCTAGTACCAACGAACCCCATACCTTCTAAAGGCTTGGTAAAACGTGCATCGGTACGTTGTACACGCTTCCAAATGCTGAGATTATCGCTATCGCCTTTATTAAGAACTTCATCTAATACAGAGGCGCGCTGTTGGAAATCATCTTGTTGAACATTGGTGACCTCAACTACCGGCTCAACTGAATGGTTAACAACAGTCGCTTGAGCTTGTTCGGTTTCTATAATAACTTCGTTCACAGGCTCTTTTTCTGTTTTAGCCGGCGAATCTTTTTTCTTACTCGAGCGTTTTTGTTTTTCTGGTTTAGCGGGTCCAGCTTCTTCTTTTGTTGTTTCATCATTAGCTGGCTTAGCATCTAAATTGTCAACGGCAAAACGACCACTACCGAGTGAGGTTACTTTAGGGCTATTGGTACCAAGTTTTGAATCAATAAACGCTTTACGGGCATTCGCATCATCAAATAGTTCAGGCTTCTCGCGTGCTTCTGTTACTAGTGCAAATATGTTTTGACGTGGGATATCTAGGATGCTAGGGAATGTACGCAAATCCATAGATAAGCGCTTCCAAGGTTTATCTTCAGTGCTGATAAGTTCTTTTGCTTTACGAATATCTGCACTTTTTGCATCGCTTGGTTTAATGTCCAAGAGTGCGAGGGCAATTTCGAGATCAAGTGCGGCATAATCACGTTTAAGGACAGGCTCGTCCTCAACGGGAGGAAGTTCAGGTTCCTCGGTTAACCAACTTTCACCAAGCGCCTTAGCATCTTCGATGGTGACATTATCGTCAGCATGCTCATAAACCGCCTGTGCAATTTCCATCGTGGCTTCAGCATCCATCAATGAAACTTTGGTGATTTCAGCAAGGCCAGTAGCAATATTACGAACTTTCGGGTCCTCTGTACTTTCATTGAGATACTTCAATGTGAAAGTGTATTGCTTATCAGTAATTTGAGTTTTACCAAACATCAGCAAAGCAGCTACGCGAGGTTTAGTAGCAAGTTTTTTAAATTCTTTATACTTAACTGGTTGCCATTTCTCACCGTCAAACTCATTTTCAACAGCAAATTTTTCATCGAACTGATCGAGTGCAGGGCGGGGCGAACCAACCGCGTCTTCACAAATGATAGGTTCATCAACGTTGAAGTTATCCATCGAATCAGGGAAAACCTCAGATAGCTTAATCATTGCAGTTGCAGCAGCAATTTTAGCATTTGCAGGATTGAGAGCTATTGTTAACGGTACTGCACCGTTATTAGTGCGAGCCTCGGTCGTAGGCTCAAATACACAGATAAATGTTGTCATTGGTCATGCCTCTTATTTTCCAGACTTGGCGAGCTTGATAGCTCGTTTTATTCCAGCTTGTTTAATGGTGGTTTGTTTATACTTTCCCTTTACTGGGTTTGAATAAGCAGTACCAGTTAATGGGTAATATTCAACTTGTCGCTTGCCACCGATAATAGAAATGTGTTGAGTACCAGAACTAAAATCACAGTTATTTTTATGTTCAATGACTGATAGTTCGGCATCTAGTACCGCATCAATAGCTAAGTTAACAGCATCCATCATATTCACCGTTAATAAGGGATTTGTTCATCAATTTTAGAAATAGGCTTGCCCTCTAAACAGAGAAGCATTTGGATCTTGTCTTCCAATAAGCTTGATTTCACCTGTGCATCAGCAAGAATTTTGTTTTGCTCGGCTTTGAGTGAATCAATCTCTAATTGAACTAGCTCAGTGTTTGATGGAGCAGTAAAGGGAATGTCGATAGTATGCTCTGCAATGACAAAGCCTAAACCAGATTCAATATCATATTTGAATGGATAAGGGCGGTATTTGTATGAACCGTCAAATTGCTTTTGTGCGTGGATATAAAGCGTAACACTTAGGGTTTTAGGTTGTGCTTTCATAGCAGCTCCTTTAAAATAGTGGTGATCAGTGATTTATCATTGGTCTTGCCTCTTCTAGCGTTTGGTCGCGCTAGTAGAACTCTCGGTTAGCTTTGGTCGGCGACCCGAGGTAAAGGAACCCACTTCGGTGGGTTTTTTTACGCCTGTAAATTAATGCCCGTCTTTCCGAGCTGTCAGGTCTTGCCTTGTAGCTTTGGTCGGTAATTAAATTCCCTGGTACTGCAAAAATTCGCTGTTACATCGTGGTAATCATGAAAGGTCGTGATGAGATCTTTGGTTCTCCTCCGACATAACAGCAAAACTAAATTTGGTTTGAACACCTATCAAAACACTTGCTGTATTTGTTTCGATGCATGCAATGATATGCATTAAACAAATATGCGTCAAGCGCATATTTGCGTGATGGGCATAATTAATTAGGTTTTTATTCACATCGATATGATTCTTATATAAAAATATTTTCCTTTGGGACGGTTAATATTGTATTTTTACTATTAATTGAATGAAAATTAATCTTAAATAACTAATGGGAAATTTAATCGAGGTGGTATATGAACTTGGATGAAGAAAAAATAAGACATGTGGTATCTGAGGTAGGTCAGGCAACTATTCGGTTACTAATGAATAGTGAAACTATAACTAAAGAAATGTTAATTGATGAACTAGAGCGCTATAGAAAAGAGGTGACAAACACCTTACATAAAGGTGCGTTACGCGACGCAGCTCAAGTAGTTAGAAGTATTAAATCATAATGAACAAAACAAAGCCCTCGGTACAATATGCACGGAGGGCTAGAATGCTTATTTAACTAAAGGAGGGACAAGGGTTAGTGGTTGTTCTCTATCACATTTGTCTATATATTTCGTGGGCTTAACTATGGCCGAAACGTAGTGCATTTTATCTACTTGGCTAGGCTCTAGTGTTATTGGTTTGTGAGCATTATTAATACTAGTGAATTGGTAGTCACCGTCTCTTGTTTTGTTAAAAATCTTTATCATGTTATGACCTTCGACAGTTCTAACAAACACTTCATCACCAGTCCTGACATTTGTATTTGGCTCAACAACGACATATTCTCCCGATTGTATCCGAGGCCACATACTATCACCTCTGACTTTTAGTCCATAAGCTTCCTTGTCATCGCTGTATATCTTTAACCAGCCATTATGGGATTCAATCATATCCACTGCACCATCAACACCAAGAAATGCCTCACCTATAACTTGGACCATCCCTGATGGAACTTTGCCAATATATTCAATATCATCTGATTGAGTTGGGGTTTCAGAAAAAAGTTCTGAAACAGTAACTCCTAATGCTGATGCAATTTTTACCAAGGTGTTTTCGCTATAGCCTTGAACATTTCTTTCGAGCCGAGAGATATTGCCCACATCGCTATTAATAGCGGTGGCTAAATCAAGGATTGTCATTCCTTTACTTTTGCGAATTTCTCTGATCTTTGTTCCAATTTTCATTCTGTTATTCAACTTTATTTATGCGTATCACACAAAGCGTATTGCGCATATTTGATTGTGTGTTAATATGCGCGGTACGCATTAAAAATTAAGAGGCGGTTATGCAAACACCATTAAGAAGAATTCGTATTGAAAAGCAGCTGACTATTTCTGAAGTTGCAAATGCAATTAATTGCGATGTGGGAAATTTAAGCCGATTGGAGCGAGGTGCTCAAGCCGCCTCATTAGAATTGGCTGAAAAGCTTGTAAAATTTTATGGCGAAAAAATCACAGAAATGCAAATTCTATATCCTAAACGGTACATGAAATAACATTACCAAATAACGATTTTAAAAACTGATTCTTAATAATCAATTTTGCGACAGGAGACGCGAGTAGATGAATTTTGATATCGATATTGTCCGATCCGAAATTGAGGACTGGGCGGCGGAGCAAGGTCAAGAGCATGTAGCTATTGAAGTTAGCCGTGCTTATTTACGCATTGTAAAAAACAGGTCACAAGGGCGTTTGCATGTGATTGAAGACGAATCGGGTAGGGCTGATTGGAAAGCGATTAATAATAACCGGCAACAGATATTTCGTTGGTTGCGTGGTGATTCCCCCGCATCTATCAGAAAAATAGCTGAGTTAATGCCGGCAATAGAAATTGCATTACCGGCTTCACGACTCGCCCGGGTTCGAGGTGATACAAAAAATTACCTAGCTTCAATTGCAATACAGCGATTTGCCGAGGCAATTAGCGAAATTTTATTAGAGGGTCGTGACATGTCACACCATATTAATAATGCAGTCATTGCGTTAAATGCGATACCACGTCAGACCAGCGTGCATTAATTCAAGAGGCAAGACCAATGCTAAGAACAATTGAGAAAATCACCTATCGCAATGGTTTTTTGTTGAACGGAAAACCGGCTGATAGAGAGAAAGTCGAAGACGTTTTCGAAGGTAGAAGAGCAGCTGCGCTAAGTGTTTGGGAACAGTACGAACAACAAAAGCAAAAGCTGCTCTCAAAAAAGCTGACGCCTGAGCAATACCAGAACGCTTGTCGCGACATTGCACGCGCACTGGGGGTATAAAGTGAATAATTCATTGATGACAGAAACCGTTAATCAAATAGGGCGAATGAACATAACGGGTAATGTAATCCCCGCGAACTGGTGGCATCACATCAAAATGCCAAGTGGCAAGCCTGATAATATTGGGATCATATTGCTTTCAGAAATTATTTACTGGTATCGGCCAGCGGAAATTCGAGATGAGTTTACTGGCGAACTTCAAGGGTGGCGCAAGCGGTTTCAAAGCGATAAGTTGCAACGTAGCTATCAATCATTTGCGGATCAATTTGGCTTTACAAAACGGGAAGTCACTGAGGCGATAAAACGGTTGAAAGCAAAAGGTGTTATTACACTCGAATTTCGTACGATTAATACAGTAAGTGGACCGTGCAACAATGTAGTATTTATTGAGCCTGTTGTTGAATGTATTCATGAAATAACAAACTCTATCCCATTGATTAATAATCAAACAAAAATAGAGTCTGTTTCTGTGACAGGTCTCACTTCTAAACGTGATAGGGGGTACGTTGAAACGGGACAGCCCCCACATACAGAAGTGATAGCCCCCACTTCTAAACGTGAGACAAATACAGAGATTACTACAGAGACTACTACAGAGATTATTGATAGTACGTCAGGTGAACCTGACGACAACAAACCATCGTCAAAAATTAAATTGAATTATGAAAAAATCATCGATTCATATCACGAAATTTTACCAGATATGCCAGCTGTCAAAGTTCTGACTGATGAGCGTAAGCGAAAACTGAAAAGCTTCTGGATTAAATTTAAATTTAATCAGGAACGCTGGGTAAATTATTTATCGTACATTGGGAGCCACTGTCGGTGGATGATGGAAGATCGAGACAACGGACGTGGTGGAACATGGCGCCGTAAGAATTTGGATTACCTGATTACTGAGCGTTGCTACGTTGCAGTCAAGGAGGAACGTGCTAATGACAAATAATATCTTTGCTCCACCGAATAGCGCCGAGGCTGAGCAAGCTGTGCTAGGTGGCCTTATGATTAGCACTGACGAAGATAAGCGTCAGCGAGTTATTTCTCTGATAAAACCCGAGTCATTTTATCAATGGGCGCACAACCGAATTTTTTCGGAAATCGTAAGGCTAATCAAAAATAACCAGCCTACTGATGTAATTACAGTGAGCGATGCGCTAACAGCAAATGGTGATTTAGACAAAGTTGGCGGTTTCGCCTATGTCGCTGAGCTTTGTATGTTACCAACAGCAGCAAACATAGTGAATTATGCACGGATCATCCGTGACAAGGCTATACAGCGTTATGCGATTAACAATCTCAACACTTGCGTCGAAATGTTGATGGCCAATGATGGCCTTGAAGTAAATCATAAACTGGCCAATGTCCAGCAGGTGGTATCAAGCATCATTGAGCATGCTAAAACAGGTAAGAGTAAGGGGCTTAGACCAGCTCGTGATGTAGTAGGAGACTGGGTTGAGGAAGTTGAAAGGCGTTTTGATGATCCGACGAATGCCGCTGGTTTTACTTTAGGTATCGAATCACTTGATGACTTAATGGCTCCCAAGCAAGCACTAAGAGGATCTCTAATTGTCGTAGGTGCTAGACCTAAAATGGGCAAAACCGCGTTCTACAACCGTGTAGCGACTCATTTTGCTTTAAATCACAGATTACCTACATTGTTATTCAGCCTTGAAATGACTGACCGAGGGATCATTGAGCGCATGATAGCTCAAGAGGGTGGTGTTTCAGCAGATATATTCTATACCGGTGCGCATGATGATATGGAAATGGCTCGAGCATTAGCAAGAGCTGAAGAAATTGCAGAATCCAATATGTATATCGATAGCACTCCTGGTGTTGATTTGCACCATATTATTGCTGAGTGTCGAAAGGTAAAAAGGGTTAAAGAAAAAATTGGGCTCATTGCAGTGGATTACCTGACATTAATCAAAGCAGCTCCTGCAGAACGCCGAGATATTGCCTACGGTGACATTACAACGGGTTTAAAAAACTTAGCCAAGGAAATGGATTGTGTAGTTCTGTTACTTACCCAGCTTAACCGTAAATTGGAAGAACGAGCAGATAAACGACCAACACCTGCAGATAGTCGAGATACAGGGCAAATTGAGCAAGATTGTGATGTATGGATAGGCTTATACCGTGATGCGGTTTATAACAACAATGCAGATAAATCGTTAATGGAAATTATTCTTCGCTTAAATCGTGATGGGAATACTGGCACAGCCCACGGGCAACTGGTTAATTCGTACATTAAAAATATTAGCCAAAGCGAAGCGGAAAGGCTGTCAATGAAAGGCCAAGAAAGTAAGCGTAATTACTCACAAAAAGTAACACAAGCTACAGAAGCATTTTAAGTCGTTAATAAGGCTAGACCAAGCCGTGACCATTAATACAGAGGCAGACCAATGACAATTAAAGACCCAATCACCGGCGAGTCACTCGTCCGGAGCAATCATCCCATATTGCCCGATGATGGTTTAGACCATTCTCCGTGCCACATTGAACGCTTTAATTCTGCAGCAAGGGCAAGAACCAAGGCACCTTATCAACCAGAGCCGAAGCCGCAAAAGCAGAGGTGATTATGTCGGGTAAATATTTACCTGATGGATTACCGCATAACCGTGCTTTATGGTCAGAAAAGTATCGCGAAATGGAGCAACTTGATTTATTCGCTAGCCGGCTAATTCGGCAACTGAAAAATCGAAAAATTCATAGGGAACGAATACTGGTTGAAATTGAAAAAGCACCTGAGGTACATCGGGAATTTTTTAGAGATAGGTTAAATCATTGGCGTGAGGTGATGAAGGTATGAAACGCACACACTTGGAAAAAATAAAATCGTTCCCATCATATAACTACAAGCTTTACAGCGGATATAAGGCCGTTTAGTCATAAGGTTATTAGATGTAGTTAGTTGGAGTTAAAATGAAAAAATCGGTTTATAAAGCAAGTGGTTTATGGAACCAAACATCTTTCATAACTCTTTTTGTGGCAACAAGCGAAAAAGATGTACTTTCAACAATAGCATTTTGGGCAAATCTAGGTGGCGCTAGAGTAGATGAGTTATCTATTGAGCGTTATTGCTCAGTGCATTAACCGAGTTGATATGAAGAGGCAAGACCAATGGCAAAAACAGCGGCAGAACGCAAAGCCGAACAGCGTAAGCGTCAAAAGGAATCAGGTGTTACCAAAATAGAGTTATTTCTTGATGAGCAAGAGATAGAAATGCTTCAAAGAAATTGCGCATTACGTAGACCAGGAAGAGAGCCTTATGATATCGCTGAATATCTCTCAATGTTGATTAGAATTGATGACCGTTCAGTCATATCATTAATTACAGAACTAAATAAAAGGTGCTGTAAAAAGTGCAATGAACAACTACCGGTGGCTGAGTGTTGCCTCAATGGTAGTTCTGAATGTTGGACTACACAAGGCTGGCATGAATTGAAACTGGTTATATAACCATGCTTGTTATATAATTTACTTATTGGTCTGAACACCCAATCTTAACACTTGCTGTGTCTACTGAGAGAAACGTATGGCACAGCATAGTTTTATAAAAATGTCTAATGATACTCTTGTACCGGCTAATCCCGCTGCGAGAGATTTTTTGCATTCCAAAATCAAGTGTGGTGATGTGCTTTCGGCTGATTTCAAGAAAGCTCGTAACCCACGTTTTCACCGTAAATACTTCGCTTTACTCAATCTAGGGTATGAATACTGGGAACCAACCGGCGGTACTATTTCGCCTGAAGAAAAAGAGTTGGTGCGTGGTTACGTCAAATTCCTCGCTTATTACACCGATAATGATGATGCCCTCCAGTCAGCCGCAGATGTTTACCTAAATGAGATAGCACAGAAACGCGCTCACAATATTTCAGCGACCAAATCCTTTGATGCTTTTCGCTATTGGGTGGTAGAGCAATCTGGCCACTATGAAACCTTTGAAATGCCAGATGGTAGCCTACGCCGTGTCGCTAAATCAATTAGCTTTGCCAAAATGGATGACCTAGCCTTTGGCGAACTCTACAAAGCCACACTCGATGTGCTTTGGAATTTCATTCTATTCCGCAATTTTCCCACGCAACAAGCCGCTGAAAATGCAGCTGGCCAGTTATTAGATTTTACCTAGAGGCAAGACCAATGACCAAAAAATCAAAGACCAAAGAAGATAAACAGTGGCTATCAGATGTAGCGGAACTCGGCTGTATTTGCTGTCGAAATATGGGGTATGGGCCATCACCAGCGGAAATTCATCATGTAAGAACGGGGCAGGGGATGGCGCAGCGAGCTAGCCATAAAGATGTTTTACCTTTATGTCCACCTCATCACCGGCCTAGTTACGATACTGGTTTTCATGCGGCCCCTAAAACATGGCAAGAAATTCACGGTACCGAAATCGAGTTATTAGAACAAACCAAAAGAGAAGTAATGGAGCTGCGCGCATGTCGAGTATAAAAAACATTTCTGATGGATTGGTGTTAGACAAAGAGCGTGAGGCATGGTTACAAAATTGGTTAACTCGATTTGGTACATGGGTTCACAGTGGCCGAATTGATAAACGTCAAACTAGTATGATCGCTCAATTCATGGAGAGGGTAGAAAGGCGTGATTATCCCGATAGGCCCACATGCAGTGATGATGATGGTTTGCTTATTCAGAGAGTTGTTGACAGTATTTACCATATAGATGTTAAGGCATTTGATATGTTACTTAGTCGGTATGCGTATTGTGCATCAGATAGGGCAATAGCGCGCCTCTATCATGAAAATAGTGAACCAAGAATTATGGCACGTAGAAATGGAATGCTAAGGGAGAGAAAACCTTCAATGTCTACTTGTCGACGAGAGGTGGAGGAAATATTAAAGGCAGCTGAATATTTATTGTACCAACCGCTGGTGGATGCATTTAAAAATAGAGAAAAAGAGGCAATATTGAAGCGAAATAGCAAAAACGTGTTGACTTCTTTGAACTAATGAGCCACTATTTTAAGGTAAGTTGCCATTTTAGTAACTTCACCAACTAACCCAGCCAATGCGCTGGGTTTTTTGCTTTTAAAAGCAAGTAAAGCTTGCTGTCACCTTTGTTCAGAGTTACATGTGTATTCACGACCAATAAACGACCAAAGGTATAAAATATCATGTTAAAACATAACGGTATGACAGAAGAGGCAAAGCTTGTTTTAAATGCGGTTACAGGTGAACCTGCGACAGTCGGTGAAGTTTCTCAATTTACTGAACTAACAAATTCTTGTTGTCAGTTAATACTGACACAGCTTTCAATGGCTGGACTTATCAAAGAAAACGTCAAAGAAAAAACATATCAAAATATCTAAATCTGTGAAAATGGGCGACTGTAAAAGTGTTGGTAGCACTCTTACAGTCATTCGCCCGTTCCGCGAGATCACGGACAAACTAAAGCCCACCGCTTATGTGCACAAAGCATGGTGAAGCTTATCAAAAAAGGTTTCCCTGATCTATGAAAAATACTGTGAATTTAAACAGTGTCAATTTAGTTAATGATGACTCACTCAGCTACATAAAAACACTTCCAGACAACTGTATCGATTTAATCGCAACTGACCCGCCATACTTTCAAGTAAAGCCGTGCAGTTGGGATAATCAGTGGGAAAATGTCACGTCTTATCTATTATGGCTTGATGAAATGCTTGCGGAGTTTTGGCGCGTTCTGAAGCCCAATGGCAGCTTATATATGTTCTGCGGTTCAAAACTCGCCGCAGATACTGAGTTGTTATTGAGAGAACGCTTTAACGTCCTGAATCATATCATCTGGGCAAAACCGTCAGGGCCGTGGCGTAGAGCATGTAAAGCTGATCTACGCAGTTTCTTTCCAAGTACTGAAAGAATTCTTTTCGCTGAACATTATCAAAGTCCATACAAAGGTAAAAGTAGTGATTATTTACAGCAATGTAAGCAGCTAAAAGAAAATGTGCTCAAGCCTTTGATTGAGTATTTCAAGCAGTCGCGTGAATCGTTAGGGATAACAGCAAAAGAAATAAAGCAAGCAACAGGTAAGCAAATGGCGTCTCATTGGTTCAGCTACAGCCAATGGCAATTGCCTAATGAGTCTGATTACCAAAAGCTACAAGAATTATTTCACCATGTAGCAAGTGAAAAACACAGTGAAAACCCGTTAAATCGAAGTCATTCAGATTTAGCAGAAACTCAAGTAACACTTAACCGCGAATATAGAGAGCTTGCTGAGCAGTATCAACTGTTACGCCGTACTTTCTCGGTTACTGTTGATGTTCCTTATACAGATGTGTGGACATATCCGCCTGTGCAATATTACCCGGGCAAACACCCTTGCGAAAAACCTTCAGCGATGATGGAACACATTATCAATAGTAGTAGCCGTGAAGGTGATGTTGTAGCCGATTTCTTTATGGGCTCAGGTGCAACAATAAAAGCAGCATTAAAACTTAATCGTCGAGTTATAGGTGTTGAACTAGAAGCCGACAGATTTGAGCAAACCAAAGCGGAGATAAGTAAAACCTCCAATTTCTAATTTTCAATTAACTCGGGCACTCCGTAGGGGGTGAATTTATGCGTATGGATAAATATAGCAACGCAGCCTACGGTAGTGCTGGGCTTACAGCATTTTTCGCGAGCTTATCGCTTTATGAATGGGGCTTCATTATCGGGATGGCATTTAGCATTATCCTAGGTCTAGCGACTTTCTTCATGAACAGACGAGAGCAGCGAAAGCGAACTCGTTTATTTGAAGATCTGGTTAACAAGACTGACCCACAAAACCCCTCAGCTACTGCACGAAAAGCCGCCGAACTTATGGCGAAAGCACCTAAGGATATCTAATGTCACTCAAACAAAAATTAACTGTGCTTGTTGGTGCAGGGGCTTCGGCTATCGCTTTAACGGTGATTGCGTATTTTGAAGGTGTTAGGTATGAGCCGTATGAAGATGTGGGTGGGGTTTTAACAGTTTGCTATGGGCATACGGGAAAGGACATTGTTCCCAACAAAGTTTATTCAAAAGAAGAATGCAACGAGCTGTTAGAACTGGATTTTATGAGAACTAAACTGCAGGTCGATCGTCTGGTTAAAGTTCCTGTCAACGAACACACAAAAGCCGCGCTGTATTCATTTGCATTCAATGTTGGTACTGGCGCGTTCGCTAAGTCCACCCTGCTTAAAAAGTTAAATGCGGGTGATCAATATGGCGCTTGTGAAGAGCTTAAAAAGTGGGTTTATGCTGGTGGTAAGGTATGGCGTGGACTTGTAAACCGTCGAGAAGCGGAGGCTGCTATATGTCATGGAAACCTATAGTAGCTGTAATTTGCTTTATGCTACTCGCGATATCAATTATTGCTTTTGGTGCTTACCGTATGACAGATAACACATGCGGCATAGATAAGGTCAGTTTAGAAAAACGCTGCCAGAAAGCTATCGATCACTATAAAGGTCGGCAAGTTAATTTTTAATCTTCTCTATGGTAACCGGCATGAATAAAGTTAGAGCATTGTTATTTATCGCAGCATGGGTAGCCATATGGGGAATGTGGATACAACACGAAAGGATAGGTGAGCTAAACACCAAGAATGCCGAACTACTCGTTGAGCTTACAGAGCAAGTCAAAATTAATGAAGATTACCAAGAACGTATCCAATCCCTTCATCAACTCGATACTAAACATACTCAGGAATTAGCTAATGCAAAGATTGAAATTGATAAGCTGCGTATTGCTGCTGAGCGTAATCCTGAACGGGTGTACATCAAAGCCAGTTGTAAAAAAGCCGAAAGCCTTACCCCCTCCGGCATGGATGATGCAATCTCCGCCAGACCTACTGACTCCGCTATCCGAAATTATTGGTTACTCAGAGAGCGAATTGTAAAATTAACACGAATGGTATTAGGGCTGCAAGATTATATTAGAACGGAGTGTTCACAGTGACTTACTCTGAGTTGATTAAAGATGCCTATTTAGAGATAGCCAAGAAAGCAATACGGGAAATTGAACAACAACGACAGGTGATGAAATAAAAAAAGCCCACACAGGGTAGGCTAAGCACATCTGTTGAACAAATGAATATCATATTAAATATAGTTAACGTATTCAAAATATGCAAGCGAATAATGAGCCTCTGAGAAATCAGGGGCTTTTTAATGGCTTCTTCGCAATTAAGTGAGGTGGTCTCTATCTTGCTGACGGGTAAGCCGTAAGCGACTACGCATTTCACCCTGTGCCACGCTCGGCACGAACACACCAAAGAACCTTTCAGGATAAGCCTTGAGGATAACCAGTAGTGGTTTGGTTAACCCTCTTTGGGCTGGTTACTCCTGAGCGCAAGGTTTATCTCTAAAAGGAACTAACCATGAAACATTTAATTAAAAAAGCTAACGGTCAGCCTGTTGTTACAACCGATATTATTGCTAGTGAGTTTGGTAGGCAGCATAAGAACGTATTACAGGATGTTAGAAGTCTAATTGATAGTGGCCATTTAGGAGAGCTTGATTTCAAGCCCTCGTCATACATCACTAAGCAGAAAAAAGAATTGCCATGCTATGAGCTAACAGAGCGAGGATTTCTGATAGTGATGCCATTCATTGGCGGGGAAAAGGCGCGAGATGGTCAAGTCAGATTAGTTGATAGTTTTATTCAGTTCCGTGAAAAAGCAGCGAGAGAGGCTAAAGTTCAAATAGAGCGCAGTATTGCTCGAATGGAATATAAACCAATGGCCGATGCTGTGAAAGAAAGCAAGATTCAAGAAGGTAAAGAACCAGCGCATTATCATTTTAGTAACGAGGCTGACTTAATCAATCGCATTGTTCTTGGCGTGTCGTCTGCAAAATTCAGAAAAGATAATGACATCGGCAAAACCGACCCAATTCGTGACTATCTTTCACACCAGCAAATCCATACAATAACTGAGTTGCAAAGAGCTAATACAGTATTCATTTCGATGGGTTGGGATTTTGAGCAACGAAAAGAAGCGCTGAAAGGCCTGTTCAATAAAAATCACAAGCAGCCATTACTAGAAGAAATGCATAGGTTGGCGGCGTAAAATTGCGCTTTGTTTGTAAATCAATAAATTACCGATGCACTAAAAGTTGCATCTACTGAATAGGTCGCTCAGCGGCCTTTTTTATGATGTAATAGTGCTAATTAACCCAACAAATGAGGTATAAGTGATGAATGAGCCAGACGATTTAATTAAGCACTTACCTTGGACTGGCGCTGCATTGAAAGTCGCACTGGTAATGACAGTAGAAACAATGAAGCTAACCCCAGAGGAAGCTGAGGGGCAGAACATTACTGTTGTAGTTGGCCCATTCGCAAGACCATACAGAGAAATAATGGCAATAGCCGAAGAGTATGGTGAAAGGGAAATCCCTAAATCAATGTGCGATATGCCGCTAGACATTAAATAAATAACAAGAACTCACAATGACCCGCCAAGTGCGGGTTTTTTATTGAGGGAAATAGCTAATCAGAAAGTTTATTCCTACAAGTAGACTTTCTAATGGGCTAAGGAGATAAAGACGATGGCTAAACTGGATTGGGGGACGCTACAGCAACAGTTCCTCACCGAACATGCTATATCAGGAATATCCCCTAAAGAGTGGTGTGAAGACCAGGGACTTAATTACGCAACTGCACGACGATATATTAAGAAGCCAGCCGCGCAATCTGCGCAAAAAACTGCGCAAAAGAAATTGCGCACTGCGCACGAAAAAGAATGCGCAAAAGAGCCAATACACGATAGTGATATACCAACTGCGCAGAGTAGTGAACAAGATAGTGCGCACGATGATGAAAGTGCGTTTAACCTGCGCAACTACGGGCTTAACGATATGCAATTCAGATTCGTCAATGAGTATCTTGTCGACTTAAATAGAACTGCCGCATATAAGCGAGCTGGTGGAAATGGCGAAGGTAATACTGCTTATGTTGGCGCCAGTCGGATGTACAGAAATGCTAAGGTCAATCGTGCAATTACAGACGCATTAGCGGATAGGGAACGCAGAACTCAAATCACCCAAGATGAAGTATTAAAAATGTGGTGGGATATTGCGACCGCAGACGTTAATGAACTAACTGAATATCGCCGATTATGTTGTCGTCATTGTTGGGGCTTTGGCTTCAATTATCAGTGGCGTGATGCGGTTGAATATGATGATACTGTGAAAAAAGCCATGACAGCAAGTAAACCACCTCCGCAAGATGTGGGTGGCTACGGTTACGATGACACATTAGACCCTAATCCCGATTGTCCTCGATGTAATGGCGCTGGTATTGGTCGTGCGCATTTTCACGATACACGCGATTTAACCGGTGCCGCTCGTCGTTTGTTTGCTGGTGTTAAAGAAGGTAAGTTTGGTGTCGAGGTTATCACTCGTAATCAAGACGATGCGCTGAAAATGGTTGCACAGCATTTAGGGATGGTTAAGAACAAGACTGAGATAACGGGCGCCGATGGTGGGCCTATTCAATCAACAGGTATTGATTTAAGTCATTTGAGTTTTGAGCAGCTTATACAATTGAGAGAAAAAGCCCAAAAGTGATATAACATACCCATGTGGAAAAATGGAAGCATGGATATGCAAAAGGTAAAAATAGACCAAATAACGTATGAGTGGCATACATATGAAACCGATAAGTACAACGGAATTTATGGTTTCAATTTCGATGGTACTAATGCGCAAGTTCTAGAAATTAAAGGTGTTGATTATGATTTTCATATCGTAATGCGAGTGCGTAAATACGCCGGCTATTTTTCTCTTGGGACTATGTTGTGCTTTGGCTCTGTGCTGTCTAAGGATTATAGTGTTGTTGAATCAGGTGTGCGTTTATTTTTATATAGACCGAGGCTTAATATAGCCAAAGGCCATGATATCAAAAGTAAACACATTCAGAGCATTTTGCAGCATATTAATAGTGATAGATTTAGGCCATTTATTGCTGATGTACGGGGAGAGTGGATAGATAGAAAAGCACTACCTCATGAAGTGAAAAAGATTAGTAGATAATTTCTTCTTTATCGCCTTTATTTAACATAATGGTCCTTACATGCCCTGCGACTTTTCTACTCAATTAAAATGTCACCTCAAACCGATAAAAGTCTAAATCTTCTTTCTGAATTTAGGCTTTTTATTTGTTGCTAATTTGTTATCAAAAACTCATTTTCCATTTCACTGTCATTTTGAGGTGAAAGGGCTATTTATTCCATTTTAGGTGTGGCTATGAATATCGATTTCAGTTTGTTTGATGAAGAGATCGAAAGGGAGATAGCGCGCCGCAGTTTGCATGAGTTCATTCAGTATATAAATCCTGAATACATCACGAGCCATTTTTCTCAAACAGTGTGTGATGCGCTCGACCAGTTCTTGGTTGATATGATGGACGGGAAGCGCCCTAAATTAATATTAGGCGCACCGCCACAGCATGGTAAGTCTGATATTGTTTCCCGCTATCTTCCTGCTTATTTCTTTGGAAAATACCCTAACATGCGAGTTGGGGCGCTGTCGTATTCATCTGATTTAGCTGGCGATATGAACACCGATGTTCAGCGAATTATGATGTCGGCTGAATATCGTGTGTTATTTCCTAAGAGCTGGTTAGGCAATAAGCCTGAGAATTGCATCGCTGTTAAGCGTAACTCTGACGAGTTCGGCATTGCCAATCACAAAGGCAGCTATGTGTGTGCGGGTGTGGGTGGTCCACTAACGGGTAAGAAAGTTGACCTCGGGATTATTGATGACCCGATAAAAAACTCGAAAGAAGCGCTTAGTCCAACGGTTAAAAAATCGATATGGAACTGGTACGTTTCGACCTTTAAGACTCGCTTATCAAAAAACAGCGGCGAAATCATCATG
This sequence comes from Providencia sp. M-27, assembly GCF_011077905.1. Taxonomy (NCBI): domain Bacteria; kingdom Pseudomonadati; phylum Pseudomonadota; class Gammaproteobacteria; order Enterobacterales; family Morganellaceae; genus Providencia; species Providencia sp. M-27. The sequence continues at coordinate 292,070 of NZ_JAALBT010000002.1, forward strand.
GCCACGCGGTGGGCGACCGATGATTTATCTGGCCAATTAAAAGAAAAAGCCCCTGAAACCAAGGTGCTCGCATTCCCTGCCATTAATGAGCAAGGGGAAGCGTTGGTACCTGAACTTCATCCCATCGATAAGCTGTTGGAAACCAAAGCAATACTGGGTGATTACTTCTGGTCTGCTATGTACCAGCAGTCACCGAAGCCGGGTGATGGTCAAATATTCCATGAAGAGTTTGTTCGCTATTACTTACCTAAAGACCTACCTGAAAAATTCGATAAAGTTATTCATAGTTGGGATATGACCTTTAAAGACAGCGACGGTACCGACTATGTAGTGGGGCAGGTTTGGGGCAAGAAAGATGCCAATGCCTATTTGCTCTATCAAATCCGAAAACGCATGAGCTTTACTCAAACTAAAGATGCTGTGAAGCTGCTTGCGGAAAAATTCCCAGAAGGGCGCCGTAAGCTGGTGGAAGACAAAGCCAATGGCCCTGCAGTTATCGACTCTCTTAAATCATCGGTATCAGGACTAATCCCCGTTGAGCCTGACGGCAGTAAAATCGCACGTGCTCATGCCTGTACCGCTGAATGGGAGGCAGGTAACGTGTGGCTACCACACAAAGACATTGCCCCGTGGATTGTAGAAACCGTGGAGGAAATTACCACGTTCCCATTCGCTGGACATGACGACACAGTGGATGCGATGACGCAGGCATTACGTGATTTATACCAGAAGAAAAAAGGCGGTTTCTTTACAACCAAGAGGTAATTCTATGTGGCCGTTTAAAAGGCGAAAAATTGCAGAGCAGATTGCACCGCCGAAGCGGTCAGCATTTACCACAGATTTGTACCCTGCATTAGCAAAAGAGAATGGGTTTAACGGACTAGTTCTACCGCAACCGATGATTAACGGCGTGGGGATGGACAGTATTGATACTTCCGTTCCTTCATTTAAAGGCGAGCAAGTCTATGGCGTGCCGGAATCGCAGGCGGCTTGGTATGCCTCACAAATGTTTATTGGCAACAATATGTGCGCCATCATTGCGAAACATTGGTTGGTGGATAAGGCCTGTAATATGCCTGCTCGTGATGCCATTCGCCAAGGGTATGATATTGATTGCGATAATGACGATGACAGCGCTATCAGTAAAAAGCTACGTAAACGCGATAAAAAGTACCGTATACAGCATCACATGAAAGAGTTGATTCACTTCGGTCGCGTGTATGGTGGTCGATTAGCACTGTTTGTGGTGGAAACCTCAAACCCGAAAGAGTGGTATGAAAACCCGTTTAATCTCGATGGCGTGACCAAAGGAATGTACAAGGGGATCAAGCAAATTGACCCACAATGGGTAACGCCTGATTTAACCGACTCCAATATCCAAGACCCTGCTAGCATGGATTTTTACGACCCCACTTATTATGTGATTGGTGGTCGTAAATACCATAAATCGCACTTTGTTAAGTTTGTGCCGTTCCCTGTGCCTAATGTGCTGAAGCCGCTTTATAACTACTTTGGTGTTTCGGTACCAGAGCGCATCTATGAGCGAGTCTATGCTTCAGAACGGACAGCCAATGAAGCCCCACAACTGGCCATGACCAAGCGGTTATTGACTATCGGTATGGCAGACCCTGAAGGTGCAGATAAGAACACCATTCAGGAAAACATGCTTTATTTTATGGAGATGCGCGATAACTATGGCGTGCAGGTGATGGGGAAAGAGGACGTTGCACAACAGTTTGATACCTCGCTAGCGGATTTAGACGCCACCATTATGACGCAATACCAGCTAGTCGCAGCGGCGGCAAACGTGCCTGCAACTAAGTTACTGGGCACTACACCAAAAGGCTTTAACTCAACGGGTGATTACGAAGAGTCGAACTACCGTGAAGAGCTGGAAAGTGTGCAGTCGAACGATCTAGACGAACTCTTGCAGCGTCACTACGACATGTTGATGCGTAGCGAAGAGCTACCACTGACTGAAATATCGGTGACGTGGGCGCCACTCGATAGCCCAACAGCGACAGAGGGCGCCGATATTGAGTTGAAATCGGCTCAAACGGATTCGGCTCTAGCAGCTACAGGTGCGATTGATGGGTTAGATATCCGTAAAAAACTCGCAGCAGATAAAAAGTCGAGCTATTACGGCATTGATGTAAATGAGAGTGACTATGTCGAGACGAATACGAGTCCGAACGAAAAAGGCGAGATGGGCAACCTCCCGCCAAGCAGTATTGAAGGGCAAACCCCTGCAGTATTCAGCAGCGCCATCTAGCCGTTATCAACGTGACATGTCACGGTTAATCCGCTCAATGATTAAAGACTATGAAAACGTATTTAGTGAATTGAAGGAGGATTTTGACGGCGCCACGGTGGATGCCAGCATTGCGAGTCAAACACGGATTTGGCTCAATCGGTTAAAACGCAAGTGGGATAAAATCTTTAATACGCAGTCTAGCGCCATGGCCGATAAGTTTGTTTCCCAAGTGGACATCGGCGCTCAACGTAATTTAGATGATTCCCTTAAACAGCTTTCTGGCGGTATTACTATCAAAACCCCTGTCATGCCGGACGCGTTAAAAGACCGAATGATTGCCGCCACGGCAGAGAATATTTCCCTAATTAAATCCATCCCTAGCCAGTTTCATCAACGTATCGAAAGTGCAGCGTTACGCTCTATTTCTCAAGGGGGCGAGGGTGCGAAAACCTTATTAGATGAAATCAGGCACACTGGCAGCGTGACAGAGAGCCGAGCTAATTTTATCGCCGTTGACCAAACGCGAAAAATTACGACTGCGGCGAACTATGAGCGCATGAAATCAGCGGGAATTCGTCAGGCTATTTGGCATCACTCTGGTGGCAGCGCTGAACCTAGAGAGTGGCATCTACAGCTAGACGGTGAAGTCTTTGATTTAGATAACCCACCCATCATTGACCCAAGAACGGGTGAACGCGGATTGCCGGGGCAATTACCTAATTGCAAATGTTTTTGGACGCCTGTAATCGACTTCGGCGAGGAGACATGACAAAACGAACCTATGACAACAACGGCTGGCTCGAAGTGACAGATAACCCCATCTCTAAAGTTGGGGTTTTTGATTATTTGGGGGCTGAAATTGGTGCGCCGGTACCCGATAAAATCTATCGCGTATTGCGCCCTCCGGAAGAACTGGCCAGTGAAGAGACCATCAACTCTTTCAAACTCACCCCATTTATTATTGAACATGAAATGTTAGGCAAGCACGCGACCCCAGCGGAGAAAAAAGGCATCCAAGGGGTAATTGGTGAGAATGTGTATTTTGACCCACCATATCTTAGAGCCAATATCAAAATCTTTTCAGATGTGGCGCTCAGTAATATCGACAGCGGAAAAATCGACCTTTCACCCGGTTATCGCAGTAAATATGAATTCACCTCTGGCATTTATGAAGGCCAACACTATGACGTTATTCAACGTCACTTACGTGGCAATCACCTCGCATTAGTGGATGAAGGGCGAACTGGCCCTGACGTCGCTGTGCAAGATCACCTCGTTATCACTATCGACACAAAGGAACTTATTCGCATGAACGAAGAAGAAAACAAAGAGAAGCAAACCACTGATGAAGGTGCGTTTACAGCGGAGCAAGTCACTGCGCTGAAAAGCATTATTGCAGAGGTGATTGCACAAACTAAGCCTTCAACCGATGAAGAACCGGAAGAAGAAAAGAAATCTACTGATGCTAATCCCGAAGAAGAACAAAAAGCGGAAGAGGCTGTGGCAGCCGCTGAAGTTGCAGCAGAGGAAGCAACAACCGGTACACCAGAAGCTGTAGAAGCTGCCGAGGTGGCGATTGAAACCGCCGTTGAAGCTATCGAAGAAGCCAAGGAGCATCTCGACCAAGCCACCACGGATAGCTTAAATCGCCGACTTAAACGCTTAAAAAATGGCATCGGCACAATGGATGAGATTGCATCCTTAAAACGCAAGATTAAGCGTTTGGAAGCATCAAAGCCCACCATGGACACAGGCGCACTGCTAAAGCAAATCGGCGAGCGTGATTCGTTAGCTCATAAGTTGACCCCGTTCCTTGGCGTATTTGACCATGCCGCCATGACCAAGCAGCAAGTAGCGGAGTATGGCGTTGATAAGCTCGGTATCCAATGCGGTAAGGGTAATGAAGCCATTGCACTCGATGCGTGGATGCAAGGGCGTGTGCCGGATTCACAAAAAGCCACGGTGACGATGGACTCTGCGGTTAGCAATCAATCAATTATGGATAAATGGGGAGCGAAATAATGGCAATTCCTAAATCAGTGGCGCATGGCTTAACATCTGGTGTAGTGGGTGAAATCAGTCATGCAGGACCCATTCGAGCAGTAGCGGCGATCCTCAGCTCAGAAGATGAGAAGAAAAACATTTTCGGTCGGGCTTACACCTACAAAGATGATTCTGTGGAGTCTGTGCAAGTGGGCGGTAAAGGGGCGTTTGCGGGGATCATGATTAACCCTAAGGCTTACTGTATTGAAGTGGGCTATGCGCGCAACGGTACCCAAGGTGAGTTTTTGACGATGGGTGAGGTGTATGTCGAGCTTAAAGCGGGCGTGGGTAAAATCAATGCGCCAATTGTCTTTGACGAAACCGACGGTTCGCTTTCTTCTAAGTCCGCTCCTGCAGCTGGCGACCGCGTGATTGGTTTTGTTAGTCGTCACGTTGAATCCAGCGAATCAGCCCATTTGAGCGTTATTCGCTTAACGGAAATCCCATACCCAGCGGCAGTAAAGGAAGGTGAATAATGCCAGTTAGCAAGCAAAAGTTTTATATGTCCGGCCGCGATATTCGCAAGCATGGTCAACTTAATATCCAACCTAACCAACAGTGGACGTATCGCGAACTTGAGCAAATTGGTTTTGGTGGTTTGGCATCGATGGACTCCGCGATCACGGGCTCAGCCATGCAAGGTGGGTTAATTCAGCGTGAAATGTTGCAACACGTTCTTCCTGGTCTCATTCGCACCGCAACTCGTGTTCGTGTGTTGGATGAAATCACCGGTGTATTGAATGCGGGTGAATGGCACGATGAGGAAATCATTCTGAACGTGGCAACACCAACCGGTAAGGCTGAACTTTACGGTGATCATACCAATGTGCCGTTAGCGTCTTACATTCAAGACCAAGAACGCCGCGGTATCGTGCGTTTTGAACAAGGTTTTCAAGTCGGCAAGTTAGAGGAAGCGCGCCAATCTGCAGCTGGGTTTGAAGCCGCTGCGGAAAAACGTAATTCAGCGACTGAATCTTTAGAACAAGGACGTGAGCGGATTGGTTACTATGGGTTTAATAGCCCTGAAACCCGTGTATTTGGCTTGATGAATGAGCCGAATCTACCGGCTTATGAAACCGCATCGAAAAAATGGAAGGGCGGCACGTTTGCCGATATCACCCAAGATATTACCGATATGTTCTCGCGCATTGAAATGAGTTCAGGCGGGATTATCAAAGACGATATCGCGATCACATTGACGTTACCGCTGGGCTACCGTTCAACGCTAAATGTCGCTAACCCTGTGGCGCGTGGTGAAACGGTGTATCAATGGGTGAAAGAGAACTATCCAAACCTGCGCTTTGTGTTCTCACCTGAATTTGTCGGGGCGAATGGTGGTGCGGATGTGGCGTATATGTTCGCGGATACCATCGATGATGGTTCAACCGCAACCAGTGCAACCATTCTACAAGTGGTGCCCGTTAAGTACCAATTACTAGGCTCACAAGCGCAAATCAAAGGGTATTTAGAGGATGCGACCAACGCAACCGCGGGTGTCTTTGTTACCCGACCTTGGGCCATTACCCGTCTCACTGGCATCTAACCTGAGCACTTCCTTTTTTACGCCCTCAAATGAGGGCTTTTTTTTGGAGCAAACCATGTCTCTCTACGTCTATTGCACGCTATCCAATGACCAAAACTATTCGGTCACGGATGGTAAAGTGTTTATTGCGGGTCAAGCCAATATCATGACCAAGCATATGTATACCCCGCGTGGGCGCGTTACGGAAATCAGCGACGAACAATACGCCCAGCTTAAAGATAACCACGTTTTTCAGTTACACAAAGAAAACGGGTTTATCAGTGTTGAAAACCGCAAAGAAGATCCTGAAAAAGTGGCTACCAATATGGAGGCTAGCGATAAATCAGCACCAGATACCGTGGAATCTTTGGAAGCGGCTAAACAGGAAGTTCCGAAAAATAACAAAAAGGGTAAATAATGATGGAGGCGAGCACATTTCCCCTAACGTCATTTCGTGTGCTCTATCCATCATTTAATGGTGTGAGTGATGATGACATTTATATTATTGCTCAATCTGCCCTGAACTATTTTTCGCCTTGTCGCGGCGTTTGCACTAACGAACTGTGGATGTTGGTTGTTGCTCATATGCTATCACTGCGAAAGTGGATTGCGGACGATGAATCCCCAACCGGTGTTGTGACTAGTGTGACTATCGATAAAGTCAGCGTGTCATTCTCTGCGCCCCCTGCGGGTTCTGATTGGTCACACTGGTTCAAAATGACCACGTATGGCCAACAGTTCTTAGCACTCATTAAGCGTTGTAGCGTACCGCAATATATTGGTGGAGCCGGTGAACGTTCCGCCTTTCGCGGTGTGGGTGGCAGGTTCACGCGAGGGGGGCGGTTACGTTAATGACGAAATTAGCTCAGTTGAAAAAAGTCTATGATGAGTTAGCCAAGAAACAATTGAAAGTGGGTTTCTTTGAACACTCGAAATACCCTGATGGCACACCCATTGCTTATATTGCCGCCATTCATGAATTAGGTTACCCCGCTGGTGGCATTCCTCCCCGTTCGTTTTTTCGCCCAACGATGAGCGATAAAAAAGTAGAGTATGGCCAGTTAATTTTCCGTGTGGCCAAAGCGGCGGCCGCTGGCAATATTTCCGTTACCGATGGGCTAACCCAAGTCGGCGCAAAAGCGGCTGGGGATGTGAAACTGGCCATTAAAGCGGTAACCACACCTGCCTTGGATGATTCAACGATAAAGGCCAGAGCGAGACGTCACAGCAAAGGGAAATCCACCGATAAGCCCTTAGTCGACACAGGGCAGATGTTACAGGCCGTCAATTTTGTCGTGGAGGATAAATAATGTTCGGTAATTTGCATAGTATTGCTTCTCGCTATATTCCTCAGCAAACAGCCCAGTGGTTTCGTTTTAAAGGCCGAACGCCCGATGAGCGAGGGCATGACCAAAACCAATATTATGAACCGGTGGATATTCGCGGGAGCTGGCAAGCGGTCGATACTCAAGATGCACAATCAATGGGCTTTAATTCAAACCAAGTTTATCGCCGTTTTTATACCTCCCATGATATCAAAGGCATTCAGCGCGGTACGTCTCCCGATTACCTTGTTTTTAATGGTAAAAAATACGATGTGATGGGGGACGCGGATTGGTATGAGCAGGACGGCTGGAAATCAGTGATTTGCATCGAGGTAGGGGCCTATGACGGATAATGACGTTGATATTGCGATCCGCAAACAGCTATTACGGCAGCTAACAGAAGTCGGTATTGATATCCCTGTGAAAGCGGGTTTTCAATCCACCAAGCAAGGTCGTGAAGATAATATGGTGATGTTTTTCCCGATTAATGAAAATGGCCACGGGTGGCAAGGTCGCCATTACAATGTCCAAGGCAACAATGCCAATCACCAAGAAAACCAGTTATCGGAAAAAACGTACCAAGTTCAGGCGTTAATTACCGATTTAGGCAATTACACTGCGGGTGATATTACCGCGATTGTCAGAATGATCGTCAATTCACTGCCTTTTGTTACCGCGTTGCGAAAGCAGAATATTGGTGTTCAACGTGCAACTGGCATTCGCCGTCCTTACTTTTTGAATGATCATGGCGACTACGAACAAAACCCCTCATTTGATTTTAATGTGACGTTTAAACGCGCTCTTCTCCCTGATACTGCCGCTATCCGCGCGTTGTATCCTGATATTCACCGCATATAAGGTTTTTACTATGCCAATTAAACAAACTCGATACGTTGATATCGCATCGGCGGTCATTGGCGCGTCAGCAGTTCCGATGCGTAAATTAACCGGTCGATTATTTTCCACTAACCCCAAAATACCCGCAGGTAAAGTTTTAGAGTTCGCCAGTGGTCAGGTCGATGACTTGTTAGGTGTTGATTCTCCCGAAGCTAACTTTGCACGACAATACTTTAGCTATGTTAGCCCCGCACCCGTTAGCAAGCCGAAAGAGCTACAAATTGCTTCTTATGAGCCTGTGGGGCGAGCGCCTACGCTATTTGGGACAAAAGCCGCCGCATTAGCGGATTTAAAAATCATTGCGGATGGAACGCTTTCGGTCACGATTGGTACTGTCACCAAAAGCTACAAAGACATTGATTTGTCGGAAGCGAAATCCTATGCGGATATTGCGTCCACCATTCAAGCGAAACTTAACGCCGAGAGCGAGCCGCAATTCTCCAGTAGCTATTTGACATTTAATTCACTCGATAGCGCCTTTGAGCTGAGTGGCGGTGTGCAAGAGCGCGCATCCATTAGTGTTGAATATTCGGTGCTGGCGAATGCCATGGGGCTGTCTTCCGGTACTGCGTCTGAAGGTAACCCCGCACAAACACCACTTGAAGCGTTTATGGTAGCAGAGCAGGTTTCCGATTCATTTGGTAGTGCGACATTCTTGGATGAATTGACGTTAGAGCAAGCCGTGCCATTGGCGCAGTATGTTTCCGGTGAAAACGTCAAATACCAATTGCATATTAGCGTGAGCGAAAAGCAGGTTGAAGATTTTAGCGCAGCATTGATGGGAACCGCTTCTGTGGGGTTAAACCTCAAAACGGATACTAACTATTTTATTCAAACCTTACCCATGGCCGTTATGGCGGCGACGGATTATGACCGCACGAATGCCACGACAAACTACATGTTCCGTCAATTAGGCGTTACGTTCCCTGCGCAAGTGACCACAGACAAAGCGGCTGACCGATTCGATAAGCTGCGCGTGAACTATTACGGTGAAACCGCGATTGCAGGCTCTCAAATTCGTTTCTATCAACGGGGCTTCTTGTGCGGTGGTTCGTCTAATCCACTGGATATGAGTGTTCATGCTAACGAGCAATGGCTAAAAGCTTATATTGCTCAGCAATGGTTTAGTGTGTTACTCGCTACGCGTGGTGTTCCGGCCAATAAAGACGGCGAAGCTCGCGCACTTATGGTGATTGCTGGCGCTGTAACCAAAGCACTGGCCAACGGTACGATTTTAGCTGGCAAGGCAATCACCGAGGTTCAAAAACTGGCGATTGCTGATGCATCTGGCGATGACCTCGCTTGGCATGATGTGCAGGACAAGGGATATTGGTACAACGCCCAAATAGTCGATAGCACTGGCGAGAGTGGCTTGCCTGAGTACGTCATGAAGTATGTGCTGATTTACGGCAAGGGTGACTGGGTTCGTAAAGTCGAAGGCTCACACAATTTAGTCTAAGGAATCGATAATGAACGATCTTTCTGCAACGGGCTTGGGGTTAACTATCCAAGCTTCAAAAACATTCCCTGCAGGGATTTTAATTACTACATTTGCTGATGATGCCGACCCTTTAGATTTACCTGCGGTCGATATTGCACAAACTGGCATGGACATTAACGGTAATTTGGTGAGCTGGTCAACACCGACGCCACAGACGGTGACGATTAACGTTTTAGCCGGTAGTGAAGAAGACCAAAATTTGTCTATTTTGCTTGAGGCAAATACGGCTAAAAAAGGGCGTCGTCATGCCGGTGATATTATCACGATGGTGGCATCCTATGGGGATGGTTCTACGGTTACTGCACGTAACGGCAAAATCACCAATGGTAGCCGTGGCAACTCAGCGGCATCTGCTGGTCGCTTAAAATCAAAACAATACACCTTTGTTTTTCAAGATTTCGATAGCACCCGCGCACGTTAATTCACTTCTCTTAATGGCGGGTTTTCCCGCCTTTTTATAGGTTTCTATCATGTTAATTAAACCGAAAGAAGTCGCTATCAAAGACGTTGATGGTGACGAAAAGCTATTTGTCATTAGCCGACTGCCGGCAACTATCGGGCGTGAGATTTTGGCTAAATATCCACTGTCTAACGCACCGAAAATTGGCGATTACGAAGTCAGTAAAGAAGCGATGCTAAAAATGATGGCGTATGTCTGCGTTGTCGTTGATGAGGATGAAATTCCACTCAAAACACAAACATTGATTGATAACCATGTCCCGGACGGTGAATCGTTGATCCGCTTAGAGCTGGAGATGTTGAAATATAACACCAGTTTTTTCGGCAAAGACGGGAGCCAAGGTTTCCTCCAATTCCTGCTCAGCAAGGTAAGCGCTTCACTCCCGTCGATTATAAAAACGCTGATAGCTTCTTTGCCGTCATCATCAGCGAACGCCTCGCCACCTTCACAGAACTCAAAACCTCAATAGATTTAGAAGAGGCGATGGACTTGTGGGAAATCGCTATTACCAATCGCTATAACGAAGCCCTAGCGGCTTCAAAGGATAGATAATGTCATTAATGGATACCTTTGTTCAGGTTTTTGAGTTTGACACAAAGCAAGCAGACAGTGCGTTTGAGAAAGTCCAGCGCTCTACTGATGACATTATCGCGGACATGAAACTGGTAAGCGAGAATGCCAAAGGGGGGATCACTTCACTCACTGGATTTCTTTCTCAAGTTGCATCCTCGCTTCAAGCTGGTGCGGATAGTGCAAAAGTGGATATTAATCTCGATGCGCCTAAGGAGGAAATGTCCGCGTATCTCGATGAGATGAAACACTATCTTGATTATGCAAAATCACTGCAGCAATCAAATGTGTTATCTGCCGAAAGTAATAAAAAGCTAGCTAATGGTATTCAAGTTCTTGAGTCAAATATTCAGCGTGCAGAGGGTACGTTGTCTGGTCATAATATGGTCACGGGGAAGGCAGCGAATGAAGCCGAAAAACTAGCCAATAAAAACTATCAGCTCTCAAAATCTGCAGATAACGTCGCGACACAATACGGAAGGGCCACTCAGTCACTGTCTGGTTTTTTAGTCAAAATGGCCGGCATGGTGGGTTTGGGTTTAACAATTGGCGGTGTGGCCTCTTTTATCCAATCTACCGCTGAAGAAGTGAATATCTTATCGCAGTCTGCAGATGCGATGAATCTGCCAGTTGAAGACGTAGATGCGTTCGGAAAAGTAATTACAGCCATGGGTGGGGATGCACAAGGCGCGCGCGACTCGCTCATGGATATGTCTGAAAGCATTGGTGAAGCGTTACAAGATACCTCGTCGGGTAAAGCGGATGTATTTAAAAGCTTAAAAATCAGCTTAAAAGACGTAAAAGGCGACTCCATTAATGCGATGGAAGGCTTATACCGCTTATCCGATGCGGTTCAAGGTATGAGCAAAGAGGAGGCGATATTTAGGATTAAAGAAGTCGGGATCACCGACAACAAAATTGTTGAATCAATATTAAAGGGTCGCCAAGAGCTCGAAGCGTTAACGAAAAAACAAAAAGAAAATGGCGTTGTCACCAAAGAGCTGGCCCTACAATCTCAAAAGTATAAAGAGGTTACAGGTGGTCTAAAAACCGTATTCAGTAGTGTCATGATGAGCGTTATGAATGCAGCACTCCCAGCATTAACAGCGGTTCTATCGTGGGTGCAATCTTTTGTTAAGTTTTGCAGTGATAACAAAGGACTAATAACGGGGTTCTTTATTGCCATCGGTTCAGCCATCGCTCTTTATTATATCCCTCCAATGTTATCTGCCGCCGCAGCAACACTAGCCGCAACATGGCCCATACTGGCAATTATTGCGGTTATCGCATTGTTAGCAGCTGCATTTGCTTTCGTCTATGACGACATTATGAATTTTATCGACGGTAACGATTCCATGATTGGCCGTATTTTTGATGAATACCCGGGGTTGAAAGCCGTCATTTTACAGCTATTTGAGTCGTTTAAGATTTTCTTTAACTTCATCATTGATGTTGCAAAAGTGGTAGCAGACGTTGCTGTCGCTGCCTTTAACTTGATGATGGAAGGCGTCTCGAATTTTGTTACTGTGCTGAATGCCTTTATTGATGGTTTGAAAGGGTGGGGCGCGAAATTTGAGGGGGTATTTGACTCCGTATCAAATACTGTTGTGGATATTTTTAAATGGCTATGGACTCAAATTCAGCAATACCTTGGCTGGATCAATGACGGACTGGATGCCATTAAAAACGGCTGGAGTACGGTTAAAGGCTGGTTTGGCTTTGAAGATGCGGAAGTGACTCAGACGGTTGAGCGTAAAGTCTCTGCAGATGGAACAATCGAACACTCGATCCCTGAAACGCCAAAGTTATCTGAAGATGATACCGCCTTGCTTGTGAAAGGGCTTAACCAACAAATAACGGGCATGTCGACTAACCCGATGAATCCTGTCACTAGCCAAGCAATCAGTAATCAGTCCAGCACGACTAACGAAACCAATCTTTCAATTGGTGAAATAAAGGTTGAAACACAAGCGACGGATGCGCAGGGCATGGCTAACGGTACAAAAGATGCACTTCAATTACAGTTGCAAGATTTAGGGCACCAGACTAGCTCGGGGGTAAGCAAATGATCACCGAAGTTAAAATATTCAATGTGGATAATTTTACGACGTTATTTGAAACCGCAAGCCCGATTCAAATCAATGTCCGTGACGAGCATAAAGCGACGCAGTTTGCTGTTGAATCAGGCGAGACGCGTAGCGATCATGTCGTTGTTCAACCGGTTGAAATTGGTATGGACTTAATTCTCTCTGGCGAGATGAAAAATGCGTTTGAGCTTATGCAGCAAGCGTATGACAAACATCAATTAGTCGGCATTCAAACGCGCGTTAAAACCTATCAACCTATGTTGTTAGTGAATTTCTATCATGATGAAATTCCTGAAATGTCAGACGCGATTAAGTTGTCATTACGTTTCACTGAGTGGCGAACGGTCGAGCCGGAATATGGTGACTTGCCGCCACGTAAAGTCGCGAAAAAAGAGCAATCTAGCACTGTGAACCGCGGGAAGGTTCAGACTTCGACAGTGCCGGAGAAAAAGAAAAAATCGGCAGCCGCTAAGGTTGCTGATGGCGAATTTACACTAGGGGGATGGTAATGCAAGAGATCCCATTAAATGCAGTCCCTAACCAACGATTGCGGGTAAGCCTTGCCGATGATGAGTGGGAACTCACGATAAAAGCGGCGCGTAATGTCATGTGCTGCGACATTAAACGTAATGACGTAACTTTAATTCAAGGTATCCGCGTCATGCCCAATCAACCACTGATCCCCTATCGCTATTTATCCGGTACCGGCAATTTTGCATTCATCACAGACAACGACGAGTTGCCGTGGTGGAAGCAGTTCGGAAAGGCTCACTATCTTGTTTGGTGGGGTGACGATGATTGATTTACGCCGCATTAGAGTCGGTATTGAGGTAAATGGGCGACTGCAGTGGTATGAAGGCTTGCGAATAAAAGCCAATGGCACTAAGTATGCAAACCCATTACAGAATGAGTGTACAGTCAACATTGACGGTTTAAATGCGGATACGCGCAATATGCTGTTAACGGAAACCAGTCCATATGCAAAAAGTAAAACGCCGCACCGGTTAATCGTTGAAGCCGGTCGCGCCAGTACGGGAGTGTTTCGGATTTATGTCGGTGATATTGTCAGTGCTGAAATAGCATCCCCGCCGGATGTCACGCTGACATTAAAAGCCAAAACTAACAATGCCACCGCACGAGAAATGGTATCAACATCCGGCTCGGCAATAAGCAAGCTGAGTGATATTGCAAAGAATATCGCCCAAGATTGTCATGTGAAACTCGACTTTCAAGCCACGGATAAGAACATTGCCAACTGGTATTTTTGCGGGTCTGCACTTAAGCAAGTCGAAAAACTTCAAGAGGCTGGCAAGGTCAAAGCGTTTATTGACGATGATGTGTTGTATGTCAAAGATCAGGATAAAGCATTATCGGGTCGACTACGTATTTTAAACCAAAAATCAGGCATGGTAGGCATCCCTAAAGCCACCGAAAAAGGCGTTGATGTCACTTATCTTATTGATGCGGAGTCGTCGCTCGGCGGCATGCTACGCCTTGAGAGCAAGTTTAATCCCGCACTTAACGGCGATTACATTATTGAGCAGTTGAAGTTTGATATTGCTTCTCACGACGATCCTTTCTTTTACCAAGCGACATGTAAACGAGTCTAGTCTATGAACCAACCAAATAGTGATATTGCTAGCGAAGGCAGCTTGGCAGGGCAGCTCTCAGCTGCATTTCGTAATTTCCTGATGAACATTGATGACATGCTTCCGGCAACGGTGGTGAGTTATGACGACGACACCAATCGCGCCGTTATCAAACCGCTGGTCATGATGGTTTCTACTGAGGGGCAAAAGATGGGGCGAGCTGCGGTACCGAATATCCCTGTTTTTCGTTTCGGTGGCGGTGGTTTTTTTATTCGAATGCCGATTAAGCCGGGGGATTTCGGCTGGCTCAAAGCTAACGACCGAGACGTCAGTTTAGTTTTTCAGCGTGGCGGCTTAGAAGATGAACCCAATACCGCTCGTTTGCACACTTTCAGTGATGCCATGTTTTATCCCGATACGCTCAAAGGCTGGCTGATTGATGGAAAAAATGCCGATGCTTTAGTGATCCAATCCATGGATGGTTCTGTGTGCTTATCATTGCATGAAGATAAGGCTGTTTTAGATGCACCAAAATTTATCTCTAATGCCCCAGAAAATGAGTTTAACGGCAATGTGATTATCAATGGTAATCATGAGATTAATGGTAACAGTGACTCAAATGGCGGCACGATGAAACATAACGGGAAAGATATTGGTTCCACGCATAAACACGATGGTATTCAACGTGGTGATAGCAATACGGGAACACCGATATGAAGACATTTAACGTCAATGGTAATAACGACATCCACCTTGGCAATGATGGAAATTTGTCGATTGTGAGTGGTGAGCGGGCATCAGAAAAGCGCTGCGAACATTATGCCAAAGCATTACGCGGAGAAATGCTGCATAAGTTGGACTTGGGTATTCCGTATTGGAAAACCACATTTGGACGACAGGCTGATATTCCGCTGTTTGAATCCGCGTTTCGTGATCGCATGCGTGAGCTTGATGACGTGATATCTGTATTGTCTTTTTCGGCTTCATTAGCAGATAACACGCTGAAATACACTGCGGTGATCCAAACGATTTATGGGGAGATAACACTCAATGGCTGATTATCAATTTATTACCTCACAAGGGGTTATCGTTCCCGATACAAGCACATTACGTGATGATGTCGAAAACGAATATAGGAGCGTATTTGGTCAGGACTTAGATGTTAATCCTGAAACCCCTCAGGGTGCCCTGATCACAATGGAAGTCGAGAACAGGGACTCGGTCGCTCGCAACAATGCCGAATTAGCCAATCAAATTAACCCTGATTTAGCAGGAGGTATTTTTCTTGATGCAATCTGGGCGTTGATGGGCGGACAGCGTTTTGATGCAACACACTCATTTCTAACGCAGGTTAAGTTTAGCGGTGTTGCCGGTACCATTATTCCCAAAGGATCACAGGCAACGACGCGAGGCGGCGATATCTTTGAAACGACAAAGGTATTAATTCTTGGCAAAGATGGCACCACTACAGGTGATATGCGCTCTATTGATACTGGTCCTATCGAGTGTGGTGTTGGACAGCTTGATAAAGTAGCGAGTTCGGTGCTTGGCTGGGAAACAGTGAGTAACCCAACATCAGCGATATTAGGGCGGATTGAAGAATCTGACTTACATGCTAGACGCAGACGCAAGCAAACATTGGCAAGAAACACCGTGAGTGTTGGGGAGGCGATCACGTCGGCACTCTATGAGCTGGAAGGGGTACGCTCTTTAGCTTATAGAGAGAACTATGGCGACACACCGATTATTTTTGATGGGATCACTTTGGTACCACATAGCGTTTACGTTTGCGTTGAAGGGGGAGATAAGAATCAGATTGCTCAATCCTTACTGAGAACTAAAACACTCGGCGCGGCCTTTAACGGCAGTGAAGAGGTTGAAGTACTGGAGAAAATCAGCGGTCAAACGTACCCCGTGAAATTTGATAGAGCAAAAGAAATCGTGTTGTTTTGCCGGGTGACAGTAAAAAAAGCCACGGTGGATGCACAAACTATCATTCCAAAAGCGGTCGAGTCTTGGGCTAACGGTGATGTGGAGGGCGACGGTGGTTTAGTGGTTGGGCGTGATGTTTCTCCTTTTGAAATTTCAGCCGGTATTAACACTGTAGAGCCAAGACTGTTTATTACACGCGTGGAGCTTTCAACAGATGGTAAAGCGTGGTCCTCTGATAACTTCACGATAAAGCTGAATGAAGTGGCTCGTATAAAAGGCAGCGCTGTACAAGTGGTGATCGTATGAGCCAAGTGCAATTATTTGATTTTCATTCGGATTTATTAAAGGCGATACTTTGGCAATATGAAGATGCTGAAAACCTCAAGGCACTAGCAAAATACAAGTCAGATTACTTTGATAAGTCGACAGTACAGTTTTGGCGTAACTGGTACCGCGATGTTTTTAACATCGATACAGCGAATGATTTCGGGCTCAACATCTGGTCACGCATCCTTGATGTGCCTCTTGGGATTGACGTGCCGCCCAGCGATAAAACGAAAGTAGGGTTTGGTTTTGGTAAAAAGAAAGCCAATTTTAAAGCTAACTTTCGGCGTAACTCAGATTACACGTTGTCACTGACGGTGGAGCAAAAGCGGCTGATTATCCGCATGCGTTACTTCAATCTCACTCAAAGCCCCACAGTGACCAATATTAATGAGTTTCTGCGTCGATTTTTCTGGCAAGAAGACAGCAAAGTCTTTGTGTTAGATCCGCTAGACATGACTTACATGTACTACGTCTTCAACTACAACCCTGATGAACGCCTGAGACTCCTTTTAGAAAACTTCGACCTCATGCCTCGCCCATCGGGTGTTGGCGTCAAATATCGTATTGTGACGAAACAATCTTTCGGTCACGGAAAATTCCGCAAAAACTTCCTGAGCAGTAATTTCGGAGCATAAAAACAATGACTAAAATTTTTAAAATCCCCTTTGCAACACAAGGGGATCGAACTTCTATTCCCAACGAAGTACAAGCTGATGGCGCAGTGTCTTACACGCAAGGCTATGGATATGACTATGAGCGTGACCAAGTATCAGACCCTGCCGCTAAAGATATCGAACGTGAAAAAATGAATGGCATATTTCACGATATTACTGAAGCGGTGGGTGAGATCCAAAATTACGGTTTTCCTAAATGGGCAGAAGAGGGCAAGCCTTATCCTATTCGAGCCATTGTTTATCATAAAAACAAAGTGTGGCAGTCCAAAGTTGAGAATAATGAAATAGAGCCGGTTGCTGGTGCTCAGTGGATTGAATTAAAAGCAGATTTAACCGCAGGCGATATCAATGTTTATAACAAGACGGAATCGGATAAGCGTTTTCAGCCTTTGGGTAACTATCTACCTTCGGGATATAGCTATTCCAAGCAAGAATCTGACACCAATTTCCAGCCAAAGGGTAATTACGCGCCAGCTGGAAACTACGCATTAAAAGGTGAAAGTTACACCAAGGCAGAAGGGGATGGGCGATATCAGCCAAAAGGCAGTTATGCGCCTTCTGGTGATTATGCAACAAACGCAGCACTTAATAACGGCCTCAATACTAAACTCAATACCAGTAGTGTCGTTCAGGCAACGGGCACCTCGACAACAAACGTGATGAGCCAAAAAGCCGTTACCGATGCATTACAGAATGCAGTTAACCTGGATACTATTTACCCTATTGGTATTGTGGTGTGGTTTGCTCAAAACAAAAACCCGAATACCTTATTCCCTGGTACTAAATGGCAGTACATTGGTGAAAATAGAACCATTCGATTAGCGGCAGCGAGTGGTAACAATGTATTATCTACAGGAGGCTCAGACTCTGTCACATTAACGGAATCACAGATTCCTGCTCACAACCATAGCTTCTCAGCGACTACAAGCAGCTTTGATTATGGAACAAAGTCGACCAATATTACAGGAAGCCATACCCATCCTATTGCTTCCGATGTTCGTTCATTTTATGGCGATAGTAATCATATATCTTATCAGCCCGGTACGGGGAGGTCATCTGGAGCTGCAGGAGATCACTCACACAGTGTAGCAATTGGGGCGCATAGCCACACCGTATCAGGTACTACAGGAAATAAAGGCAGTGGTGGTGCAATTACAGTAACAAACGCCTATATAATGTTGATGGGGTGGTATCGAATTAGTTAACATGAGGCGACGGAAAATACATCTAGGGTTTAATGTGTACCCTAGATGTTTATTTATTTTAATTTACTCATCAAATATAAAATGAAATATTTAATTCCTTTTAATTTATTTCCTTGATTAAACATGTGCTTATACGCATATCGATATTGCATTGATGATTTTGGCTTTATCATCGCTTCGTTTTTCCATGGTGATTTTTCCATTGCATTCATAAATGGTGATGTGCTTGGATATTTGCTCCAGCTATTCCATGGTTTTGTTGCACCTATATAGTGAATAAAAATAGTTTCTTGTGTGACCGGATTGATAGTGTTCTTTTTTAATTCATAGTTAATACTAAACTGGGTATTGTATTTTTTATCAAGAAATAACACTTTTCCTGCGAGAGCTATATTTAAAGCATCTTGATCATAGTATGAGAATTTAGACTTAGCATCTTTATCTGATAATAACCCTATGGTTTTACTAGTTATATCATCACTATGCCACTTTTTGATATTGATTAGCATGACACCAGAGTTAAAGTAACCACCACTTATCTTCGGGCAATCTAATTCTTTAGCTCTTTTTTCCCATAGCTTGCTATCTCGGTCAGTAATTGCTGCACCCGCATAGCTAGCTAGATTCAGTTCGTTTAGCTCATTTAATCGCCCATTACAGATAATATCAGAGTCTAAATAAAGTACTTTGTCTTCTTTTTCAAAGAAAAAGTCGGCAATAATAAGCCTAAAATAAATAGCATTAGACCACAATTTATTGGTTGGTAGATTTTTTAAAGGGGCTGTATTTAATCTGTATACAGATATATTAGTGCCATAGTTTTCAGCTAAATCAGAAAATAATTTATTTTGCTCTAAACTTAAGTTATCTGTAAAAATATGGAAATTACATTTTATCTCATTGTTTTTCAACAATATGGATGCAATAGATACGCCTGTTCCAAACAAAAATTCCTCGTCAGCGCCATATGCAATGTTAAGAACATTCGATGATTCGTAATCATCGGTATTTCCAAAGGAAAATGATACTTTTTCTTTTACAATATCTTCAGGAAAAATCATTTATATATCCGATTGTTATAGTTAGTGTAGATAGATGCAATCTCTATTACTGAATTTATACTGACTCATTACACCCTGCACCATCCTTTTCCGCTACACACAAATAAAATTGCAGTCCAAGAAACCATAAGGAAGTCATAAGCTGTTTTTATTGATTTAATACTATCAAACAGTGATGTCATCTGAAAGTAAAAAGCCGTTGTAAAAAGCGGCTATCCTGTTGTGTTACATGAGCAACTTTCTTTTTTGCTCTTGAAATTCGTCATCTGTCAAAATGCCTTTTTCTTTCAACTCACCTAATTTCTCTAATTTTGATAATAAGTCATCATTATTGCTTGGTGTGTTATCTTGATGCTTACTTTGTGATGATTTATTTTTTTCAGATAAAATGATATCAACAAGAGGTTTAACAGAGTTTTTCTGTAATTTCCCTACTTCATAGATAGTTCCGGGGGTGTTAATTTTAATCTTACCGCCGCCCAACCCTGATGATGAATCAATGGAATTTATCCCTTCATAATTAACTGAAGAATAATCGATTTTACGATTAAATAAGCCAGTCTTCTTATGTAAGAATATGACTCTGCTATTTGTAGGAATGATTAACCAAATATTGGCACTTACAATTCCACCACACACGCAAAGCACATCTTCTTCTGAGTGCAACACTTCAGGTAACTTAGAAAAAATATCAAAAACGCCCATAGTCGGCTTATAACTTGTCAAAGCTGTTAGTTTTTCGAACGCATCTTTTAAGCTTTTTACATCGCAATTATTCAGTTTCATTATAATATCCCTTTCCTAAAAAATAGATTTGCAGAGCAAGTTATTACTGATTTGAATATTATCAGATCAGATTGATGACAAAAAGGATAACGCTCTGATAAATGATTTCCCATCAAACGACTCAAGACGGCAACCATGAGTCATCCTGCCAAATCTCTTCCAAAATTTGACCTATCTCTTCTTTCTCGTCATCTGTTTTAGTTCCACTGATAGTCAGTGACTGTGACGAACTCATAGCGACACGCAAACTCAACGGGCCATATCGGTCACCAATTCTCTTTACGATTTGCTCTTGCAGAGCATCACGGGTTCTATCGTTAGGCTTTTGCTTTGATTCTTTATCAAAGAGGATCTCTATACGCGGCATATATACAACCTTATTTTACTGTTTATATATACAGTATTTATATACAGTAAATTATCAAATTGCAAATCTTAATTGAGCAAAAGGCGTTCCCCAAAACTATCTATCACTACAATATAAATCAATAGGTTACATGTATAGTTGAAATACTTAAATACATCAAAAATAAAAATAAAATATATTTAAAATCAATATGATATAGCATTATTGGAAATATACTGTTACGCCACATGGGCTGGACTGAAGCGGCTGACTTAATCGTTAAAGGTATGGAAGGCGCAATCGCGGCTAAGACTGTAACTTACGATTTCGAACGTCAGTTAGAAGGCGCTAAGTTACTGAAATGTAGCGAATTCGGCGATGCAATGATTTCACACATGTAATTTATTACGTGGTGTAATTAATAACGGGAGCTTAATAGTTCCCGTCTTTTATTGTCTAGAAAAATTCTTCTGCAAAACTCTTCTACAAAACAATTGTTATTTTATAGCTTAAACCTGCCAATTTTTCCTACGATCATCATGATATTTATCGGTCATCGCTTGACTCTTATGGCCTAATAAAGTTTTAGAAGAAGAGTTACAAGGTCGATGAGACGGCATACAATAATGAGGTTAGGTGATATTACTGAAGTTTATTATTGAAATGGGATGATCAAATGAACCGTAGTGAATTGATTGATTATATTCAGAATAATTATGGTGTGGATCCTGATAGTCCGTGGGCAAAGTACCCTGATTATCTTGTTTTTAGGCGAAAAAACAATACAAAATGGTTTGCAGTTATTATGCGTATTTCATCTCGTAAATTAGATCCAAATAAGAATGAAGAGATAGTTAATATTGTCAACCTTAAAGCCCCACCGGAGCTCATTGGTTCATTGAGATTAAAGGATGATATTTATCCAGCTTATCATATGAATAAAGAGCATTGGATTACGATAAAGATACCAGGGAGTCTTACCGATGATGAAATTAAGGGACTAATTGAAGATAGTTATAGGTTAACGGCATAGTCATTTATTATATGCAGGGCTATCCCATCCTTGGGAAAAGTTTCTATACTAGTTAGTTAAGCTTTTTAGCGATGATAAATAATCGAGGGAATGGTATTAAAACATGGCTATTATATTGCATTTGCTAGCCTTATTTTTTATTAAATAAATCATAATTTATGTAGCTGAACATATTGTATTCTTTGTTAAATGTGTATCATTTGCGTATCGATCATGGCTGCTTGGCCACCAACTTTCACTTGAGTGATATTTTTTGCTTGTGAGTTAATGGTTACATGAATCGAGGAGGGGCATCCCATCGCACGGCCTTGCTCAAATAGAAATTGCGTTTCATTCGGTAAGACATAATTGACCAAATAGCAGCCAAGCGCTCCACTAGCGCTGCCCGTTGCCGATTCCTCATTGATCCCATAGAGCGGTGCAAAATTTCGACAATGCGCTGTGGTTGAGCGAGCATGACTTAACTCAAACACATGGAAGCCGATAGCATTTGATTCTCTGCTGATTTCCGTTATTGCTTCATAATTAGGCTGCAGTAAATCTAAATAGCCTGTATTCACTGGAATAATAATGTCAGGTAACCCAGTTGAAACTATCATAATAGGTAAGCCTGTTTCAGTAATAATTTCACTCGTTATGCCAAGAGCTGTTGCAACTTCATTGATATTAGGCCCATTTCTTAAGGTTGGTAGCGCCTGCTCCATAACGATATTGTTTGGGCTAACAGATACACTTAGAATACCGGCTTTGGTTTTTTGGGTGTAACACCCAGAAGAAATTAGCTTAAGTGAAGCTAAAGTGAAAAACACCGCTAATGTTGCATGACCACAGAAATCGACTTCACCTTCAGTGGTATAGAACTCCACTTTAAAATCAGTCTCTTCACCATTATAGACAAATGCTGTTTCTGAAAAACCAACTTGTTGCGCAATAGCAATTTTTTGTGAAGTGCTGAGCACCGGCGGGTTGAGAACAACACCAGCAGGGTTACCACCAGTGTTATTTTGTGTGAAAGAATTGACAAGATACACCAGAATATCTTGCTCAATTGAGCCGGTATTTTTAATTGGCATTTGTTTTTCCGAGTTCTGAATAGATATTTTAAATTTTCCGAGTGTACCTTACCCATCGGTTTAAATTTAATGAGCAGTACAAATAAGACATTAGCATAACCCATTGTGTAATAAAGTAAATATGATGTTATTCTTTATTGATATATAAGGTTGGCAATTAGGATAGGTTATTGGCAGTGACTTTTTCGTTATATATCATTGCGTAACAAAAAAAGCCCCTGCAAGCAGGGGTATCTAATGGAAATGTATATTTATAGTTATTGTTATAAGGCGCCTATTGCTTAGATAGACCACTAAATAATACCAGTTCTTAAGCCTTAATCCAAATCGGAGTAAGCATAAAAGTGAAATTTTTTATAGGGGATTCAATTACGCATAAAGTGAGTTAATGAGTAATTAATTGAAAACACCAATAAAACTAAACTAAAGTTGATGAATAAGAAATAAGTTTTGATTGTTTACCCAAAAAGTTATCGTGATATAAAAAAGGGATAAAATGCATAAAATTAAGCACTATCTTTCAGATTAAATCACGGACAAATGATAAATCATCGAAAGATAATATAAATGTGAAGTTTAAAAGATAATAAATTCAATTTTGACTTGAAATACAAAATAATACACCCATAACAATTAAAAATGATATTTTTATGATAAGGGATAAAATATGACTAATTCACAGAGGGTTACACAAGCACTAAACGCAGTATTGGGTGAGGACATAGGTTCATTGTCTGTGGCTAGACAATATTTTTCAGATAAATACATCCAAGTTGTTGATGGAAAGCAAATTGATTTTAATGAGTTTATTGCACACTTACAGGTATTGAAGCAGGCCACTGAGTCGATTGTTATTACTATTAAATCTATCGCTGAGGGAGATGGGTGTGTTCATACTCAACATTTGGCAAAAGCAACTAAAAAAGATGGCTCAATAAGTGAATTTGAGGTATTTGCCTGTTTTCAAATAGAAGATGGGAAAATTATCCGTTGCGAAGAAATGACAAGAATGATTAAAGGCAGTAGTAAGGATGAAGATTTAGGCTCAAGAACTTAAACCTTCATTATTTGTAAGGTATTTAATATTACTAATTTAGGTAAAGTCTAATAAGAAACAAGATTTTACCTTGATTACATACAGTGTTTAACTTGGGTAAATTAGTTGTAATCCAGTACCGACTTCTTGTACGGGCGCATATTTTGCTAAATGTATTTTTGCGTTGAGATCTGTACAATGACATGGGTGTATAAATTTTAAATCCTGTTGGTGAAAGTAATTCCCCGTCTGTTCCAAAACCTCTTTTGAAGCTTGTTGCAAATGAAACCCGCCTATCACGGTGACAATGTTATTTATACCAGTTACATGTTTTGCATATTCAGTGATATTGCAAATTCCAGAATGAGAGCAACCAGTTACGACAATTAGGCCTTCCGTCGTTTTAATTGCAAGTGCTGAATCATCAAATACATAGTCGTCAACGATATTATGATTGAAGTCCAGGGTCGTACCAATTGGCTCTTTTCCTTCAAAGCTATTAATTCTAGGAATTTGGCCTAAAAATACGATGTTTTCAGAAAGATAATAAGGCTTAGTCACTTCTATTAAATTGAAGTAGGACGCTAAAATATCTTTAGATGTATTTGTTCCGATGACTTTAGATTGAAATTTTTTAGGAATTAAGGCATCCGGGTGGTATACCAGATGCTTCGCTTCAGGTGT
The DNA here is from genome assembly GCF_011077905.1 of Providencia sp. M-27. Lineage (NCBI taxonomy): Bacteria > Pseudomonadati > Pseudomonadota > Gammaproteobacteria > Enterobacterales > Morganellaceae > Providencia > Providencia sp. M-27. Next base: position 316,475 of record NZ_JAALBT010000002.1, read on the forward strand.
TTCAATGTTACGACGGTCAAAATATTGGATTAAGTGACTTAAGCCCCATGTATGGTCGTTGTGACCGTGAGAAAGAACCAAGTCAGTGATATTTGCAAGGTCAATATGTAAAATGTGTGCATTATCAATAAATATATCTGAATAGCCGGTATCGAATAATATTTTTTTATCATCGGCCTCGATATAGTAGCAGACTCCAGGTTCACCGCAGAAATAACTATCAATCAGGGTATTATTATCGACAAGAACAGTAATTTTTATTGTCATCATGAACTCAGATTTCATAGAAGTAATTGTAATCTGTTATATCAGATAAACGCTAAAAAGTATTAAATGGCTATAAAACATAGTAATAAAAATTGATAACGTGGAGGGAGTAATAGAGAAAAGATAAAAATGTTGGAGGTGACCAAAGAAAGTCAACCCCCTAAATGAAATGTTATACTTTGCTAGATAGATTGTTTTACTTTTTTAGTTTTAGCCTCTTGGGGAGTATCACTATCTATTTCATGTTCACTTTTGGGTTCAATGTGAAAAATAGAAATAATAGCCTCTAATAAATCTGATTGGGACTCCAAAGCTCTTAAGGACGATTGCAATTCACGAGTCATGGTTGCATTCGCTTGTGTCGTGTTGTCTAATTCATTGATTGCTAGGTGTATTTGGCTAACACCATGGGTTTGTTCATTTGAGGCAAGCGCAACACTTTGGATCATCTCATTGATATTAGATGTATCTTGTGCAATTGAAACAATATTGTCATTTGCATCAGCGGCTAACTGGAAACAGTGATTAATTTTATCATTTGAATTATTAATTAATAGCTTGATTTCTTTGGATGCTTGAGTGCAACTAATTGATAATTCGCGGACTTCATTTGCGACGACTGCAAACCCTTTGCCATGTTCACCCACTCTAGCTGCCTCTACAGCGGCATTCAATGCTAATAAATTAGTTTGAAACGCAATATTATCAATGGTTGAAGTAATTTTGCTAATTTCTTTCGAAAAATCGACAATATCATCCATATTTTCAACAACATCAGAGATAAGTTCATTACTCTTATCAATTGTTATACTCGTCTCTGACATCAATTTGCACGATTGATTAGTGTGAGCGGTATTCAATTTAAAAGAGGAATCGAGTTCTTCGACGCTGGCTGCTGTTTCAACAATGGCAGCGGCTTGTTGATCTGCTCGAATAGAAAGGTCGTGATTCATCTGAGTGATATCACTCAGCTCAACTTTTATATGGTGAGTGTTGTCATAAATATTTTTGACGATATCAATCAATTTACTTTGCATATTAGATACATGCTGTTTAAGTAATTTGATTTCATATAAACCTTTGTTATCAAAGCTATGGTATAAAACGCCATGGCTAACTTTTTCAATACCATCAATAACTTGGTTTAGTGGGCGAATAAAGAAAAGCTGTAGAATAAAGCGAATGAACAGAGTTACGAGGATAACGATTGAGATAGTAACGATTAAGCCAATCAAACTTTGTTTATACAGTTGCTCACTTGCGAGAGCAATATCATGATAGCTACTATTTAATTGTTGATGATATTTTACGTAGTTTTTCTCAAATGTGTCCTGAAATCCCTGAGTCGGCTGGTTTAAAAAGTCATATGTTTTTCCTTGAACTAAAAATACGGAAAGCTCATTTAATGCAGCGTATAACGCGTTATATGATTTTTCTAACTCAGCAAATTGGTCACTATTTTTGTAGATGGAAACGGTTGTAAATGCATCCCAATAATTACCCGTTTCAGCTATTTTTTTATGATAAAACGCGATGAGACTATCTATGTCAGTATTTGATGTTTTCATCTTATTGATAACTAATAAATGGCGAGAGCTAGCACGATTTAATGTATTTCTTGCTTGTAATAAAGACTGCCATGTATTGTTTAGTTGAGTTTGTTCGTTATAGATAGTATCGAGTTTGGTTAATGTCTCTTGATATTGTTTTAAAGAACTAAAGAAAAACCAACAAGTTGAAAGAAGAAGGGCGATAAGTAGGCCTGAAATAAACCAGACTAGAGTTGTTGTCTTAAAACCAGAAAAAGAGAACTTAGTTGAACTAAAATTAATTTTTTTTAAATTACCAGACATCATTGATTATTTCCTTTCATACCATCGAATAGTATGTTTCACACATACTAAATACGACTTCTAAACATAACGTGATTAACCATGAGCAAATCGAAGCTGTCCGATAGCTAAAAAGTTATATGTAGTCACGCGAAAGCATCAGGCGTAGGGACTGAATAAATGTATCGGCACTATTTCTGGATACTTTATATCCAACAATTTGACTTAGCTCATAAAATTGAAGTTAATTAGGTGTTTTTACTGATTCAAGGTGGGAAAAGGACACTGTAGTTGAACATTGACAGCGACAATACAGTTAACTTACGGATTATTTGTGATAATAATAGTCCATGTTTAAAATTTAATTATTGAGTGCGGTATGTTTTCTTTACTCTTTAAATGCCTTTTAGGTGCTTTAGCTGTGTTGGTTATTGCACTATTTTCGCGTAGTAAAATTTACTACATTGCAGGATTAGTTCCTCTTTTTCCTACATTCGCATTAATTGCACATGTTATTGTTGTACAAGAGCAAGGAGCGGAAGCTCTAAGAAAAACTGCACTGTTTGGGTTGTGGTCTCTCATTCCTTATGCAATGTATTTATTAACAGTATATTTATTAGCAACAAAAATCACAGTTTGGGGAAGTTTAAGTGTTGCAACTGTTATTTGGATAATAACAGCGGCAATATTAGTTTATATATGGCAACTCACTCAATAGATAACATTGGGAGACATAATTAACTGCAAACTATAATGAAAACTAAAGAAGTGCGATAAGCTGACGACTTAAGTACACTTGGGTAGAGTCGCAAAAAATTAATTATTAACTATAATGATAACCAGTGTTTTCTATTGAGCTGTATCATTAAAATGTTATTAAGAGCCTTGGTGTTACTGTTAGTAGCTGGGTGCGCATATATTGCAGGAATTATGACTGAAGTTTCACTTGATCCTGAATTAGATACAGAGAGTCGGGTTAAAAGCTCTGTTGAAGATTTTCTTGCTTACCCATCAGCAGCTAATTATAAAAATGTTCAATATTATGTATTGACGAAAAGTGAAGAAGGGGATGAAACGGGCTATTATTGCGGTGAAGTCTTTGGCTTTGAAAATGAATTACCTCATGGCTATAAAAGATTTATCATTAGGCTTCACAAAAATAGAGCTGGTAAGGTAATGATATCCATTCCTTTTGTGGAAAAAACTGATGATATTATCCCCGCAGAACAATTTGAAGCTGTATGGGATAGGTACTGTAAAAGAAGCTAAGTTAATGATCGCTCGTTGAGTGGTTAACACAACGAGCGTTAATAATTAATTGGTTTTAATTGCCATTGTCGTTAGGAATGTTGGTAGATAATTATCAATAACGAACCGTGGATTAGGTTGCCAATCTTCTTTAAAACCTGTGATAGAAAAGCCTGCTTTTATTTGCCCACCTATTAAGTCTGTCAGTGAGTGACCAAATACAAAAGCTTCTTGTCTTTCCTGTTTCTGTGCTATTTGCTCTGCTGATAAAGTGGATAGCTCGGAGTATGGCATAGTATAACTTGGTTTTATTATGCCTTGCTCGTCATAGTGTTTATCTCGTTTGCCAATAAAAAGAATTGGGTTATAAAAGCTGGATAATAGGCGCCCATTGGTTTTTAACACACGGTGGCATTCTTGCCAGACAGGGTTAACATCTGGAATATATAAATTAGAAATAGGGTGGAATATAATGTCAAAGGTTGCATCTGCAAACATGTGTAATGAGCGCATGTCACCTTGAACAATCTCTAATGTTAAATCATCCCTTTCTGCTACCATTTTGTCTTGCTCAAGTTGTTTCTGAGAAAAATCAAACACAGTCACATTTGCGCCCGCAGCTGCGAGTACCGGGGCTTGTTGCCCACCCGCTGACGCTAAGCAGAGAATTTTTTTATCTTTTATATCGCCTAGCCAAGCTGCGTCAACAGGTGTTGGCGTTAAATGAACCTGCCATTTACCTTGCTTGGCATCATGGATAGTTTTGGAATCAACAGGTTTTGACCAAGCAAGTTGGGATTCTGCTTGTTTATCCCATGCCTTTTGATTTGCACTCGTGTAATCGGTCATAAATGTACCTCTGTATACAATAATTTGTCACAGTGTAGCAAAAAATAAGCAAGTTGAAACTAAAAGTGTACTTATTGGTACACTTTTAATTTCCGACCATTAGATGATATGTTGTGCCATCAAATTCAAAATCAGTGACATTACTCATGCCTATTTTTTTATGTGCGAAAAGAGACCTAAGATTATCTGCATTGATAAAAGCAACGGGCTTTCCTTGATTGTAAGAACAAATTTCATCAAAAAGAGTCTTGAGAATATTTTTTCCCCTATGAGCATTATCAATACAAACAGGGCCATAAAGCCAGTTACCTTGTATAATGTTTGTATGTTGTTTAATAATAAAATGAGCTATAGGTGGTAAAGATAAAGAGTGAGAGTCAAAGCTAAATACGACCGCGACAATTTTATTTCCATCCCGACCAATAATGGTGGTTAGGCTTCCTGCAAACATTGCGTTAACTTTGGCTTGAGGATATTCACCGAGTAACCCACCTTGCTGGGATTCAGAATTAGATTGCAATAATTGAGCTACAGCATGACAATCTGATTGTGTCATTAATTCATATTTAATATTCATTATTACCTCGTAATGATTGCTAAATACGTTTAAATTTATGATATGAAAAGTGACGGGATTTGCCGGAGCACATTGGAATGTGTTACCTTTAATTCCATAATATCGATTACTTATTATTTATCTATTAAATCAGTATGTTAACTAAATTCTACCCAGTATTATTACTTGTTGTTTCAAATGTATTTATGATGTTTGCTTGGTATGGGCATTTAAAATTCACAACAAAGCCACTGTATATTGTTATTTTCTTTAGCTGGTTAATTGCATTGGTTGAATACTGTTTTGCAGTGCCAGCTAACCGGTTAGGGCATCAGTACTACAGTGCAGCTGAATTGAAAACAATGCAAGAGGTGATAACACTCTGTGTTTTTGTTCTTTTCTCCGTATTGTATTTAGGTGAAAGTTTTACAATTAACCATTTGATAGGTTTTATTCTTATTTTTGCGGGGGCCTTTTTTATATTTAAGGGGCCATTTTAACAAAAAGAGCGGCTTGAGCTGCTCTTTTTGGATTGAACTTAATTTATACCCATCCTTTTTCATGGAATTGTTTTAGTATCACAACAAATTGCTGCATTTCCTCGGGGGTTCCTAGCGTTAATCTATTCCAGCCAACCGCGGGTGGAAATTCACGACCTACCATGACATGCGCATCAGCCATACGTTGTTGATAGGTTTTTACGTCCCCTTTAACCTTATGGAAAATAAAGTTAGCTTGTGATGGAGCATATTCTAGCCCGATTTCGTTTAATGCTTTTTCTACGATTTTTCTCGATATATTGTTGGATTTTAGGCTGTATTGAATAAATGATTTATCCTTCAGTGATGCAATCGCAGCAACCGCACCTGCTGTATTAGTATTATCAATAGATAAAAACGTATCTACAGCAGCAATAACTTCGGGAGTTGCGACCCCATAGCCGACTCTTAAGCCTGCTAAGGCGAAAATTTTTGAGAAGGTGCGTGTGACAATCAAGTTATTTTGGCCTTTTTTGACTAACTCAATAGCACTTGTAAAGTCCGAGTCTTCAACAAATTCAGCATAAGCCTCATCAACGATAAAAAATGTGTTGTCAGACTCTTTACTCATCCACTTATCAAGCTGGCTATAAGGTGTGATCATTGCCGTCGGATTATTCGGATTACAAATATAGACCATGGATAAACCGTCAAAATTATCAGCGGCTTGTTTCATTTTTTCTAAATCAAATGATAAATCGGTTTTTAAAGGAACTTTCGTTATCGCTATATTCAATGGAAGAGAATAGAGTTCTGTATAATTGAATGTTGGATCTGGGGTGACTAATTGAATTTTTTTACCGAGTTTATTTGCTTTAGCAGCCAACATGGCAACAGCGGCTTGAATGGTTTCAGATGAACCATTGCCTATAGTAATGTGCTTATCAGATAAACTGTAGAGCTCGCCAATATTCTGCTGTAATTCAGCACGAGCATCATCAGGGTAGCGGAATGCATTAGGTAATGCCTTGATGATAGCTTCTTTAGCATTTTCGGACATCCCTAATGAATTTTCATTGAAATTCAATAGTAATGGGTGCTTTTCACTCGGCAGTACAATATTACTATTTTGTGCAACCGCATGATTAAACAATGAATTAAGCGCAAGCCCGCCAGCCACTAATGAGCTGGATTTAAGAAATGAACGACGATCCATAGCTATTCCCTGAAGTTATTATTTTTTGAGTACATTAGATTACTTAAAATTGACTCAAAGTAAATAATTATTTACTTTTTATGACTAATTATTCGTATCAGTGGTGTAGGGGATTTATCTGTTGAAAATTTATTGGAAGTATAAAGGGAAGGCTTGTCATACTACGGTGGTGAAGGGCAACCAATCGGGTTATAGCATTATTGAGGATATATAAAAAAGGGTAGTATTTTTCTACCCTTGGTAAAGATTATTGGCCTTGCACAGGGGCATTAGGTGTAATTTCTACAACTGCAACTTTAACCATATACTGTTTACCATTTTCTCCTTTAGGTGCATCTGCAGCGATTTTTTTCAGTGTTTCATCTGGTTGAGCAGTTTGAATAGATGTTGAATACTGCATCATTCCACGGTGACGATTTGCATAATTAGAGTGACGATAATTATCGCAAGGCCTATCATTATATTGGTGTTGGTTTTGGTATCCGCCACGGTGCCATGAACCATTACCATCCCCTGGGTAAGCGAATGTCGAAAAGCTAATAGCGATTAAACTCGCACTAAGAATTAATGGCTTTAATATATTCATATGATATCTCCTTTAGATATTTATTAATTATCATTTTGCCATTGTAATTAATTAATTCAATTGCATTTACTTATCTAAATGAATAAACCATAATTCAGCCACTTTTATTTCATTATTTCCTCACAATGAAAATAGTTTGTTAATAAAATAAACTTAACGTTAACTCATGGTTTTTTATTGATTTTATTTTATTGTTTTTCATTGAAGAACTTAGCAAGTTTACTGATTGATATAATTGATGCAACGGCAATGTCTTTATTATAATCATCACATAAAACAAGTAGCCTATCGATAGCGGCTTCTTGTTCAATTGAACAAATATAATCGCCTAATGCATTTATCGCCGCTATTTTAACATCATTATTGTTTCCATGAGTTAAGCTAACAAGATTTTTAACGATTTTTTCTTTCATAAAAATATATTAAATCAGTCTAATAGTATGGAGACTAGTATAAAACTAGCTAAGAAAATAAAAAATGTTTTTTTTATTAATGCTAAGTTAATAAATATAAATTGAATCAATGTTGATAGATATTTTCTAGCCAATTGTCAGGGTTGGAAAGTATTTTTTATATCTTGTTATCAATTGGTTAGGGTAAACATTAAACAATGGAGTTAAAAGCTCAAATTGTTTACTCAAATGGGTATAATACATTTATACTAAGCTAATTAATCATAAAGTAGGAAGGGTGATGCGTTGAAGCGTATAAAAACAAAATTATTGATAGTATTGCTATTGGCTTTAGGAGTATTTGCATACCATTCTTATACGAGTATTGGTGATTCAGATGTCAAAAATGAAGCCCAAAGCATGGTGGAAAAAAAACTCGGCAACTCATCAGTGGTTGAGTTTAGTGATGTGGAAATAGCACAAAAAAGTGAGTTCAAGGAAGGCGAAAGTTATCGAGTTTGTGGTTTATACCGTTTACCTTCTCAAGAAAACTCTCTGCCATTTGTTGCGAATGTAAGTATTAAAGATGGGCGTTTCTCTGAACACGGGCAACTGATTATAAGTGAGACACCGGAATTACAATTCTCGATTGAACAGTTGTGTGTTAAAAAACAAACTAATTGATAAAAAAAACGCTCAAATTTTAGTTTGAGCGCTTTTTTACTAGAAAATTAAATGATTAAGATTTATTCAAAAGAAGTTCAGTTTGAATTTTACAAGCTGAAACAGAATCATTTAATGATTTATTGAAATCAGCTTCATTAGCAAACTTAGATTTATTGCTGCGTATGGCATCAATCGCTGAAGTTAGATTTTCGCGTAGGTCTGACTCAACAGTGGCTAATTGCTTGAGGTCGACATTTTCACTTTTCAGTTTAGCAATGGTTGCTTGAGTTAACTCACTGCTAGTTTTGTCAGTGCTGTACGCTTCACTTAGTGCTTGACCTGTGATTTCGCAATAATCGTTGGCTATTTCACTAATATTTAATGGGGCATTATCAGCCATAACAAGGACTGGGGTCAGGCAAAAAGCCAGTAATAAACGCTTCATAGTCATACCTCTATTTTGCACTCAATGAATAATAACTCTATCTAGTATTAGAGAAATACTATAGCAGATTAGACCTAAAACGGGGACGTCGAATGGATTTTTAGCATGATTTCATAAAAAAGAGCCAGTATAAATACTGGCCGCTATAATTAGCAAAAGCAATGTAAATGAAAATTACGTTATATACATTAACATATAACGGTTAAAGGTAAAGCAAATTTAACTTGTTTTGATAATAGATAAGACTAAGTATGATCTTGATCAGACTTTGAATAAATATTGAGGGGAAACGTTATCGAAATACGAGAGGATATTAAAAATAACCAGCTAGAGCCCATGTAGGCTCACAGCTGGTTTTATTGGTGTAATCTGGCAAGGAAATTACTGTTTTAACCAATGGCCATGCTTTAAGACATCTTCGACAAGTTCATGTAAAACAATATGTGCTTCGTTATCATCATGAAAGCCTTTAGTTTGAAAAGTCGTTGGGCCGTTATCATGAGTGATCAATAGATAGCTGCCAGGATAGACTTCTAAAACACGAGCTTTCAGCTCAGCAATGAAGGCGTCATATGATTTTTCAGAGAGCTGAGAAAGTGGGTCATCAGATAACTTGATATTAATTTCCATGTGTTAACCTCTTGTCTATAAATTTATTAGGCTCAGTTTATTGTTAAGTGAAAACATAAGCAATCATCTAATTAAGATGATTGCAATTGGATTTGCTTTTTTATTGTACATTAGTGTTACACATCAATGATACATTCCAAATAATGAATTAAATAAAAGAAGTATTATAAAGTTTTTCGTTAAGGAATAAGCTGATTAAAAGTGGATATATGAAATGAATGATGAGTTTTTATTTATTCAATTAACTTGTTGGTTAAAATAAGCACGATGAATCAATCATTTGATTTACTTTCGGTGAAATGATAAGGGGATTTTTCATGACTAGTTTTTTCAAAGGGTTATAGGTTCTTTTTTATGGACGTGTAACGTGTTTCTATTAAAATTGAATGTAGTTAATGATTAATGAATCGAAAATTAATTTACATTAAAGATAAAAAATATAATTTCTGCTAATCATATTAAGATGAGTCGGCTCTTGCTAGCTAAACTCCTTTTCTGGAGTTGTGATTTAAATGTGAGGATTTAATTTTCGATTAGTTTTTTATTAATCGTTTTAATAAAAAAGGAGTGTAATTTGATAGAATTTATAAACTCAATAACTAATTTCATTTGGGGTTCTTTACTTATTTATTTATTACTGGGAGCTGGTCTATATTTTACCCTTCGATCTGGTTTTATTCAAATTAGGCATTTTGGCCATATGTTTAGTGTCTTAAAAAACAGTAAACAGTCTGATAGCGCAGGTATTTCATCTTTTCAGGCATTATGTACAAGTTTAGCCGCTAGGGTCGGTACAGGAAATTTAACTGGGGTAGCTATTGCCCTAACAGCAGGCGGGCCTGGGGCTATTTTTTGGATGTGGGTTGTTGCTTTATTGGGAATGGCAACCTCTTTTATTGAATGTACTTTAGCACAGTTATACAAAACCAAAGATGATAAAGGAAATTATCGAGGTGGGCCGTCATATTATATGCAAAAAGGCTTAAACCAACGCTGGATGGGCGTGTTATTTTCAATTTTTCTGATTATTGCTTTTGGTTTAGTATTTAATGCAGTACAAGCTAACTCTATTGCTCAAGCAACCGCAGTCGCCTTTGATTTCAATCCAATTTATGTTGGCATTGGCTTAGTTTTATTAAGCGGAGTCATTATTTTTGGTGGATTGAAATCCATTGCGAAGGTTGCTGAATTAGTTGTTCCTGTTATGGCGTTAGCCTATTTACTATTGGCGTTTTGGGTTGTTGGGCACCATATCGAACGATTACCTGAAGTTTTTATGCTGATAATCCGAAATGCATTTGGTTTGCAAGAGGCGGCTGGCGGGGCTGTTGGTTATGGTGTTGCTCAGGCGATGACACAAGGAATTCAGCGGGGATTGTTCTCTAATGAGGCTGGAATGGGGTCTGCACCAAATGCAGCGGCATCGGCAGCACCTTATCCTCCACATCCTGCATCACAAGGGTATGTACAGATGCTTGGTGTTTTTATGGACACCATCGTTATTTGCAGTGCGACAGCAATTATTATTTTATCATCTGGTGTATTAGAAAGTGGAATGGACAACATCAATGGTATTGAATTGACACAACTTGCTCTTTCTTCTGCCGTCGGTAGTTGGGGAAGTACATTTATTGCGATAGCTATCTTCTTTTTTGCATTTACGTCAATTATTGCTAATTATGCTTATGCCGAAAGCAATATGATTTTTTTAGAGAATAATCATACGGCGGGTTTATTTATTTTCCGTTTAGCTGCATTAGGTATGGTGATGTTTGGTGCGCTTGCAGAAATGCCATTTATTTGGAAACTTGCAGACTTATCGATGGGTCTAATGGCGATAACTAATTTAATCGCGATCCTTCTATTATCAGGTATCGCTTTTAAACTTGCTAAAGATTATAACCAGCAGTTAGTCGCAGGTAAAATACCAACTTTTGATATCAATCAGCATCCTGAATTAAAGAAACAATTTGAAGAAGGGATATGGGAAAAAGAAGAAGTTGATAAGTGGGTTGAGAAAGAAACATCTCGCTAATACAAAAGTTTTAAATCATAAAATTCTTAGGTGATAGCCTGAGAATTTTTTTATGACATATTATCAATATTTACTAAAAATAAACGCTTGCATTATAATTGTTTGAGCTATAAGGTTTTTTTAGATGGTAAAATGAATGTATTATTACAATGAATATCATTTTCGAAACTAAATAGCTGAGAGAGTTATGAAATTGAATCAGTATGCCGCAACGCTGTATGGGGTTATTTCGATCTTGTTGTGGAGCACAATGGTAGGGCTGATCCGCAGTGTAAGTGAAAACTTTGGACCAGTAGGTGGCGCCGCATTAGTCTATACGGTTGGTTCACTGGTATTAGTACTTGCCATGGGAGTACCAAAAATAACGAAATATCCTAAACGCTATTTACTTTGGGGAACAATACTGTTTGTTAGCTATGAAATTTGTTTTGTACTAGCGTTAGGTTTAGCTAATAGTCGGCAACAAGCGATTGAACTGGGTATGGTGAATTATTTGTGGCCAAGTTTTACTATCGCACTTGCTGTGTTTTTTAACCGTCAGCGTTTCACTTTATTATTGGGGGCAGGGTTAGTTTTAGCTTTTATGGGACTGATTTGGGTAATTTCAGGAAATCAGCCATTATCGGTACAAACTATTTTGGCAAATATTCAAAGTAATCCACTGTGTTATTTTTTAGCTTTTATCGGGGCTATTGTTTGGTCATTCTACAGCAATGTGACTAAGCGTATTTCTGGTGGCCATAATGGGATGGTATTATTCTTTATCATGACCTCTATTGGGTTATGGATACTGTATTTTTTCAGTACACCGACACCGTTTATTATCAATAGCCAAAGCCTGTTATTATTACTCATTGCCTCAATAGCGACTGGTGGAGCGAATGCATTGTGGACATTTGCGGTTATCAAGGGAAATGTGGCTTTTTTAGGAACGCTTTCTTATTTTACCCCCGTTATTTCGACAGCATTCGCATCAATATTGTTAAGCACTACATTAACGTTAAGTTTTTGGCAAGGTGTATTAATGGTGACCATGGGGTCGGTCATTTGCTTTTTAGCGACTAGGCAAAAAACAGTAAGCGGCTAAAAGTGGCAGCGTGAACGAGTGTAGGCGCTGCCATGGACATCATGTTGATAGCAAATTTTTCTGTGGCTACACATTAATAAATTTATTGATGGCGACGGCTACGCCATCTTCATCATTAGTCGTAGTGACAAATTTCACCATTTGGCGAATGGGTTCTAACGCATTGCCCATTGCGACAGAAACACTGGCGTATTGCAGCATTTGGATATCATTATTTTGGTCACCAATACTCATGACTTTGTCAGGTGTAATACCCAACTTTTCACAAATACATTGTAACGCAGTCCCTTTATTCGCCGTTTTATTTGAGACCTCAAGGAAATACGGACTTGTTCGGGTTAAAGCGTAATTATCGAAGACATTCTCTGGAATATAGCTGATACCAATATCTAATTTTTCTGGGTGGTCAATTATCATAAACTTAGTAAATTCTAGAGAAGAGTCCATCTCATTAACAGGGCAATAGATGAGTGGTGTGTGAGTTAAATAGGCGTCTGCGACCGTATAGTGACTAATATGGCGGTTAGCCGTGAACATGCAATTATCTGCGAGAGCATGCATGTGAACCCCGACATTTCTTGCGAGTTCCTCAAAATATTGGAAGTCAGCGAAATCTAACAAATTCTCTGCGAGATGGCTGCCATCATTGGCTTGGTGAATGACGCTACCATTATTACTAATACAATAGTTATCCGTTGTATTTAAATCTAATTCTCGTAGGTAAGGAGATATACCAGAAAATGGTCGGCCCGAGGCTAAAATAATATGGACACCTTTTTGCTTAGCCTGCGTGATAGTCTCTTTTACTACGGGAGATATTTGGTGTTGGGAGTTAAGTAATGTGCCATCTAAATCAATGGCGACCAGTTTGATTGACATCCAATGCCTCCTAAAGTTCGTGCTTTCTGCCAATACCTTACTCTAATTATTCAGAATGTAAATTATACAAATAGTTATAACTTTAGTTGCATTAGAATAATGCGTGTTTGATGTGAAATTGAACAGAATGTAAAGCAGGAACTCTGTTCAATAGTCAAAAGTTGAAATGACAATGTTTTATAGCATTATTATGTTAATCAATAGGTTAATGCGGCTAAAATATTCTCACTCATAATTATGAATTAGATGGAGCGGTTGCTTAACATCTAATTGGATTTGGTCATTCTGTCTAAAATCAAATGGCGTGATACCATATTCTTTGCGGAACATATAGGTAAAGTGGGACTGAGACCCAAAACCAAAATCCAGTGCAATATCGAAAATGGACTGGTTACTATTACGGAGTAAGTTGACCGCACCTGCAAGGCGGCGTTGACGGATGTATTTACCCAGTGAAATCCCTGTGACTTCTTTAAAGATTTTTTGCATATGCCAAAGTGAATAGCCTGAATAAGCCGCGAGCTCTTCTAAGTGGATCACGCGCCCTAAGTGTTCTTCTATCCATTTACTCAAAGCATAAACAAGTGCTAAGTGGTTATCTTGTGGCATCTCAAATGTTTTCTAGTTTTACGGTAGCAGAAGTATACACAACTTCATTTCATCATGACAAAGGCTGCTTGTGCGGTATTTCCCATTTTTAGGGTAAAAAAAGCACAATCAGAATAAGTTAGTAACCAATAGCACCTAAAATGAGCAGATTTTTGTAAAAAGAGGTCAATTGCATATTTTCCTCAAATTTGATGCTCTAAATTAGAGTACCATTTCTTTTATAAACGCATTATATGCAATGCCATAAGTGATACCAATCATAAAATGGCAGTATCTTAATATTGTAATCATTTGAAAAATAAAATCATCATAGAAATATGAAGGAATTGTCTGTGTTTGGTCGTAAATTAATTATTGCTGTAAGTGCAGTTTTGGCTTGTATTTTTTTCTATCTTTTAGCGATGGATAACCTGTGTGATCAGGGTGGTGAAAACTTTATTTTTGGTATTTGTCGTGTGACTGACTTGTTACCATTTTGAATTTGCTTTTTAATGCTCAATCCATGATATTGAATCGGGGTAACCATCCTGCGGTATCATTTTGCTATGTGATGAAAAAAATAATTAATAGCATCTGTTTTGGGGTCGTACAAAATGCTGAAAACGGCACCAGAAGAATGTAGTGTTAATAAGAAAATTCAAATAAACTTGTGTCATTATCATTATTTTGGAAGATAAAAAACAAGTAAGGGGACAAAAGGGTAAAGTTATGGCGCAACAGCAACAGACGCTAAAGCGGGGATTAAAAAACAGGCATATCCAATTGATTGCATTGGGAGGTGCTGTTGGTACAGGGTTATTCCTCGGAATAGCAACAACCATACAAATGGCAGGGCCGTCAGTTTTACTGGGTTATGCGCTGTGTGGGTTTATTGCTTTCCTGATTATGCGTCAGTTGGGCGAAATGATTGTTCAGGAACCTGTGGCGGGTTCGTTTAGCCATTTTGCATTTAAGTATTGGGGTGGTTTTGCAGGGTTCCTTTCGGGGTGGAACTATTGGTTCATGTTTATTCTCGTTGGGATGACCGAACTGACCGCTGCAGGCAAATATATGCAACATTGGTGGCCTGAGCTCCCTATATGGGTTTCTGCCGCGGTGTTTTTTATTGCGGTAAATGCAGTTAATTTGATTAATGTACGCTCTTATGGTGAGACTGAGTTCTGGTTTGCATTAATTAAAGTTATTGCAGTCGTTGCGATGATTATTTTTGGTTGCTACTTATTACTCAGCGGCCATGGTGGCCCACAAGCGAAAGTGAGTAACTTATGGGAGCACGGCGGTTTCTTTGCTAATGGCTTTAATGGGCTAATAATGGCGTTAGCAATTATTATGTTTTCATTTGGGGGGTTAGAGCTGGTCGGTATTACAGCTGCAGAGGCAGAAGACCCAGATAAAAGCATTCCAAAAGCGATTAACCAAGTTGTATACCGTATCTTAATTTTTTATATTGGCTCGTTAGCGGTACTGTTAGCTTTGTATCCATGGGTTGATCTTGACGGCGAAACAAGCCCATTTGTCTTAATTTTCCATGAATTAGGGGACTTATTGGTTGCTAATTCGTTGAACGTTGTCATTTTAATCGCTGCATTGTCTGTGTATAACAGCGGAGCTTATGCGACAAGTCGCATGCTGTATGGCTTGGCACAACAAAGTAATGCACCTAAATTTCTTGCAAAAGTGAATAAAGGTGGCGTACCAGTCATGGCATTATTTGTTTCAGGTGTTGCGACGTCTGGTGGTATTTTAATTAACTTTTTGATGGAAGGTAAAGCTTTCGAATTGTTAATGTCATTAGTTGTGACGACGTTAGTTTTAAACTGGATTATGATTTGTGTTTCAAATTTGAAGTTCAGAGCGGCAATGAACAAACAAGGTGTCGAAACGAAATTTAAGAGCATTTGGTATCCATTTGGAAACTATTTGTGTTTAGCGTTCTTACTGTTGATTTTAGGGATTATCCTGACAATGGACGGTTTGCGTATCTCGGTATTAATTATGCCATTGTGGGTAGCTGTTCTGTGGGTTGGGTATCAATTCTCAGGGGCTAAAAAGCAAGATTTAGCTAAAAGCCAACAACTAAGTTAAATTTGTTCTTTCTTATAATAAAAAGGCCGGTAGGGTATTCCCACCGGCCTTTTTATACAGCCATGAAATTTTATATAGCCATGAGATGGCTAGGTCACCATTGCCAACGTAACCAAGCGAATAATACGTTGCCGTTATTATAAGTCCCCGGAATGTAGGTGGCTTGCAGTGAAAGTCTATCATATTCCACTGATACCAGAGGGAGTGGTGCAGGGATCGGAATATAATACATATCCTTACGGGCAGTGACGCTCAGAGTGAAGCCTGCTCCCATACGGAAACCATCAATATCTCCCGGGATCCACATTTTTTGGAATGCATAACCAGCAATTGGCTCCCAATCATTATGTGAATCTTTGAATGCCATTGCATAGATAGCATGCCAGTCATTATCTTCATCATAACGATATTTACCAAAGCCCAGACCCCAAGGGCGCTCATTATATTCATCCGTTTTTTTCTTGTCGTACATTGCACGGTTGTGCCAAGTCACCGCGGGAATGTATAGCTCATATTTGTCTGAGTCCCACGTGGTACTGACATTGCCTTTAAATTTATCCCATAAATTTTCCGATTGCTCTTGAGCAATGGCGGGCGATGATATGCAGATTGAGGTGCTCATGAGTAACGATGCACCTACGGCCAACTGTATGTTTTTATAAACTCTCATTGTAAATCCAGTTCTGTATCGCAGATATAAAAATGATGATTAGCTCGCTAATGATTATCAGATTAGCATTATTATTATAATTTTGAGCGGAATTATTTTAATTAAGATACATATAATATAACAGTATTTATTACATAATTGAGGATAATAACTGGCTGGTCATATTAGAACCGTTTAATTTTGCCTGTTTTTATGTGGGATAACCGATTATCTGATTAAATAATAACGTATCAAATTAGTTGTTGAATAGGCTAATACTCCTAAAGTAGCTGATAACAGACGAGGTGCTTCATTTTCAGGTTGGATAAGACGATTTTTCGATGAGAGAAGACGAGAGGGATTTTTAAAAGAATAAGAAAAATAAAGTGCCATTCATTATTTTTGTAGTTAACGTTATGTAATAGAAAGATATTTTTTATTATCTAGGTGATTGCGACTAGTCATGTTGATAGAGCAGACATTTATGAAAAATAGCGTGCAAACAAATCCAAAAAGTATGACGCACATCAAATAATGACTTGTCTCAATGAGATGAAATGGATCACATAGGCGGCAGGTATAAGCTGCGGTATGTCAACACGGCTAGGAGCTAGTCTTTAAAGGTTTATGGCATATATATTGCTGTGAATTACCTTGGCTTCTAACTAAAAAAGGAACGTCACCATGATGAAACGCCAAGAACCACTGACTGAGTACCAAGCTAAATGCTTGGCTATCGCCACAGACAAAATATTATCACCAAAACAAAAAGCCAATTTTTTAGCGGCAGAGGCAGATAGCCATATTCCATATCTTGCAATGAGCCAGCCCCTTGCTGATGCGTTAGATGAACGTGTTATTTGTGATATGTATGAAGGAAATGCTCCGTATAAGCCACGTTATGTATTGCCTGACTACGTAAAATACCTCAAACAAGGTTCGGCATACTTAGAATTAGCCCCCGCAGAGGATTTTGATGACGCACTTAATCATCTGATGATTTTGTATCATCATGTGCCGTCGGTAACCAATTTCCCAGTATTTTTAGGGTATTTAGATAAACTTCTCATGCCATATGTGGGGGAGTTGACAGAAGAACAGCTGTATCCAAAGTTAAAAAGGTTTTGGATACAGTTAGACCGAACACTGCCCGATGCCTTTATGCATGCCAATATTGGCCCGGATGACAACGTTATTTGCCGCTTGATTTTATGCATTGATGCAGAACTGAAACAAGTCGCACCTAATCTGACATTTGTTTATCATCCACAGCGCACACCGGAGTCACTTTTCTTACAAGCGATTGAAAGCATTTGTGAATGCAGTAAACCGCATATTGCAAATGATATCATTCATAGTGCGGCATTTGATGAACAAGGTTACGGTATTGTCAGTTGTTATAATGCGTTGCCCGTTGCGGGTGGGGGAAGTACTTTAGTTCGTATTAATTTACGTGAAGTTGCATTACGTAGTCAAAATTCAGCTGATTTTTTAAATGTGCAATTGAAAAAATATTGTGAGTTACAAATGGAACTCATTGAAACACGTAGCGCATTTTTATTTGAGGAGTCTAATTTCTTCCAAACCAGCTTTCTTGTGCAAGAAGGGTTAATTGAGCCTGAACGTTTTGCCCCTATGTTTGGTATTTACGGTTTAGCAGAAGCTGTGAACATCCTGATGGAAAAAGACGGAATGAAAGGCCAGTATCAGGCAAATTCACCGGCCTTGCCATTGTCTTATCAAATCAGCGAGCAGCTAGCTGACTTTGTTGAAACGACCCCCGTTAAGTATGGCTATAAAGGCAGAGCGATGCTCCATGCTCAATCAGGGATCAGCTCGGATATCGGGACAACACCGGGGGCTCGTATTCCATACGGTGAAGAGCCAGACCCGGTGTCACACATTCAAGCGGTAGCTCCCCATCACAAACACTATTTGTCTGGGATCAGTGACATTTTAACCATCGACGAGACGATTAAGCAGAATCCGCAAGCCTTAATGCAATTATGTAAAGGGGCGTTTAGTTGTGGAATGCGTGAGTTTACTGCAAATGTGGCAAGTAATGATTTAGTTCGCGTTACGGGCTATATGGTGCGTTTATCAGATATAGAGAAATATAAAGAGCAAGGTTCTAGAAGCAATACTACCTGGTTAGGTGAAGAGGCGACTAAGAACTGTAAAATTACAGCCCGTCAGCAGCGAGTCATCAGCAATGAGCAATCGATGCGCTACGCTGAATAAGGTTATTCCTTTTTCCTGCGTAGATGGGCCGGGTAATCGACATGTTATTTTTTTGCAAGGTTGCAACTTACGTTGTCTGAATTGCCATAATCCATATACCATGTCGCTCTGCGACCATTGTGGGGACTGTGTTTTAACCTGTCCTCACAATGGGTTATCGTTTGTTGACGGCAAGGTGGTATGGGATAGCGATGCTTGCCAGCTCTGTGATACTTGTTTGCAGACGTGCACTAAGAATTCAAGCCCGATGACCGTATCATTAAGTGTTAATGATGCCCTCAATGACTTAAAGAAAAATGTTGCTTTCCTGAATGGTGTAACCGTCAGTGGCGGAGAGGCAACAACACAATTACCCTTTATTATTGAATTGTTTAAAGCGATTAAAGCGGCACCGGAACTCAAGCATTTAACCTGCTTTATTGACAGTAATGGACACCTTGCTTCTGCAGGGTGGAATAAAGTGATTGAGTATACGGATGGCGTGATGATTGACTTAAAATCATGGGGTGATGAGTGCGCATTAAGATTAACAGGAAAAGATAACCAACGTGTTTTTCAATCGGTTCAATTTCTGGCCCAAGCGGGGAAATTATATGAATTGCGTTTATTGTATATTCCTCAGCAAACAGATTACCAAGAACATATTGATAAACTTGCTGATTTTTTAAATAAACTCCCTGAAAACACACGGATAAAAATTAACGCCTTCCAGCAACATGGGGTTAAAAATGAAGCCGCTAACTGGCCTGCGGCAACCCAAACGGAAGTGGAGGCATTTGCTCAACAGTTACAATCGCGAGGTGTGGGTAACATTCATTTGCCTAATGTGTACTTATAAGCCATGCTAATTTTTCCTATGTGAGATATTCCCTCTTTTTATCTAAGTCATTAAAATTCATTCACTAACCTCTGGTATTTGTTAAATGTTATGAGACAATCAATACGGTTTTATTGTTTGATTTAAAATGATTTCAGTAAACCTCGCTTATCAATCTATTCAATTGCTTTAGCTGAAAAGGGGAGTCACTCATGAGGATCAATGCGTTAACTATCGCCGGAACAGACCCATCGGGTGGGGCGGGTATTCAGGCGGATTTAAAAACTTTCTCTGCATTAGAGGCTTATGGTACGAGTGTGATGACGGCATTGGTGGCTCAAAATACCCAAGGCGTGCAATCTGTCCAAGACTTACCTCCTGAATTTGTGGCGGCACAATTAGACTCAGTCCTCAGTGATGTGCGAATTGATAGCGCAAAAATCGGCATGTTATTTAACCAAAGTAATATCGCGGTAGTGGCGAATGCGTTGAAACAGTATCCAATTCCGTATGTAGTATTGGATACGGTAATGGTGGCTAAAAGTGGTGACCCGTTATTATTACCGGATGCAGTTGATGCGCTACGCCAACAACTATTACCCCTTGTTTCGATTATTACACCGAACCTACCTGAGGCAGCGGTATTGTTAGATGAAAAAGTCGCACAAACGGAAAGCCAAATGTTGAGCCAGGGGTATAAATTACTTGAAAAAGGTTGCCAAGCAGTATTGATGAAAGGCGGGCACCTAAGTGATGCTGAAAGCCCCGATTGGCTAATCACGCCAGAGGGTGAATGGCGCTTTACCTCTATTCGCATAAAGACTAAAAACACTCATGGGACAGGGTGTACTTTGTCAGCGGCTTTGGCTGCATTGCGCCCTCGTTGTGCAGATTGGCAAGACGCTGTAACACAGGCGAAAGCTTATTTACAAGCTGCTTTGGAACAAGCGGATAGCTTAGAAGTCGGGAAGGGGATTGGCCCGGTTCATCACTTCCACGCATGGTGGTAGCCTTTAAAGACTGAAAGCCCTGATACAAGGGCTTTCACGACGTGTTTTAAGCCAATAAGTTACATTGGGGAGGTAACCGACACTGAATGGCATTTGGCTGCACAGTGAAGGTAAAGGTGTCTCCCGATAATGGCTCGCCATCTAGGTTTAAGATCATATCGTGAGGTGATGAAATTTTTATCCATGATAATGGCTTTTCGACCAAGTGCTCGTTTTTATCGGTTGAAAATAAATTCGATAAAAATGCCGGTATGACATCCCTTGCAGGAATAATCAGTAAGTTTAGTGTGCCATCATTAATGAGTGCTTGCGGTGTCAGTTGTTGCCCTCCGCCCGCTTGGCGGCCATTTCCAACCGCGATGACTAACGTTTCACCCTCCCAACTAAAGTTTTCCCCCTCAATATGGCAAATATCTGTTTTCAGCGTGTCAGGGCGCAGTAAGCCGTTTATCACATAAGCTGCACCGCCTAATGCCGATTTTAGTGCTTCAGGTGTTTCAGTGGTAATACGCGTCCCAAAGCCGCCAGTGGCCATATTGAGGAAGTAATACTGTTCATTGACTTGCGCAATATCAATGGGGACAGATTTCCCTTTTAATGAGAGTGCTAAGGCGGCTTCAATATCTATTGGAATATTTGCGCTGGTGGCGAAGTCATTTGCCGTGCCCATCGGAAGAATACCTAAAACAGGGCGAGACTCGCTAGGGAACTTCATTAAAGTACTGGCAACGGCATTTACAGTACCGTCACCTCCAGCCGCAATGATGGTATCAATACCGTGTTTTATCGCCTGAGAAATAAAATAATACGTATCATCCATCTCCCAAGGAATACGGACTTGAATTTGATGGCCTTCTTTACGCAAGTGAGTAATGGCTTTTCGCAGCTCAACGTGATTTGCTTGCTTACCATTAAGGATAATCATAGCTGACTTATATTGATTCATAAATACCCATCCATTCGGCTTAACGCACGTCAATATTCGTTAAAATGAGTATAAATGGATTAACAAAATAGGGATGCGCTTTTTTTGTTTTTTTGCAGAAAAAGCGTTGGTAAGAGAAATGAAATGCAAATCGCAGATAAAAGAAATGGCTAGCTCAAGGGAGATTGAGCCAGCCAAGGAGGTGGTTCCTAGTCTTATTTTATGACTTTCTAGTTCTTCATTTTCGAGAGTGACTATACGATATTGAATAACCAATTGATGTGATCTGTTGCATAAAATTGGATATTCGGTGCATTTTTTAATGAAAATGTCAATAACGCGAATAATTCTCATATAAGAAAAAGCATATAAAGTAAAAATAATATCATTTTATAGGTAAAAAAAAGCCAAAATATCAAAGTATTAAACGATGAAGTTTTGGCTTTTAGTTAGCAGATTATTTAACAATAAAGGCGTGGTGATCAGCCAGCAATTTGTTTTTCTGCCTGAGTTTGATGAGGAGCTCGGGTCGTTGTGCCTGCTAGGTTACGGATCAACAAACCAAAGTTAACATCGACATCTTCAGGGATAGGGAGATAAACCACATGGCCGTTACCAGGTGCAACATCAATTGCTTCGCCTTTGCGGTTTGTTAAGGCGTCTAAGGTAAAGACAATATTCCCTGCAGGGGTCATCATTTCTAGGCTGTCACCAACGCTAAATTTGTTTTTTACATCAACTTCAGCCATACCATTAACACGTTTCCCTGTAAATTCACCCACAAATTGTTGAGTCTCAGAAACCGAATAGCCATATTCATAAGTTTGGTAGGCATCATGGGTGTGGCGACGTAAGAAACCTTCAGTGTAACCACGGTGTGCTAAACCTTCTAAGGTGGATAGCAACGTTGGGTCAAAGGGTTTTCCTGCAACAGCATCGTCAATTGCACGTCTATAGACTTGTGCAGTACGAGCACAGTAATAAAACGATTTTGTACGGCCTTCAATTTTTAATGAGTGAACGCCCATTTTTGTTAGGTTTTCAACGTGCTCAATTGCGCGTAAATCCTTCGAATTCATGATATACGTGCCGTGTTCATCTTCAAAGGCAGTCATATATTCACCTGGACGTTTGGCTTCTTCTATCATAAAGACTTTATCTGTTGGCGCACCCGCACCTAGGGTTGGCGCCACATTTTGTACAGGGATAGGTTCATGCACATGGACAATGTTACCCACATCGTCTTCTTTACCTTCTTGTACGTTGTATTCCCAGCGGCAAGCATTGGTGCAAGTCCCTTGATTTGGGTCGCGTTTATTAATGTAACCAGAAAGTAAACAACGGCCTGAATAGGCCATACAAAGGGCGCCATGGACAAAAACTTCAAGTTCAATTTCAGGAACTTGTTGGCGAATTTCAGCAATTTCTTCGAGGGATAATTCGCGGGATAAAATCACTCGTGTTAAGCCCATTTGTTTCCAGAACTTCACGGATGCCCAGTTAACGGCATTCGCCTGTACAGATAAATGAATATCCATCTCAGGAAACGCTTCACGAACCATCATAATAAGGCCAGGATCAGACATAATCAGTGCATCTGGGCCCATTTCAATGACGGGGGTTAAATCACGAATGAAGGTTTTTAATTTCGCATTATGGGGAGCAATGTTCACGACCACATAAAACTTTTTACCCAGCTCATGGGCTTCTTGAATGCCTTTAGCTAAGTTTTCGTGATTAAATTCGTTATTGCGTACGCGTAAGCTGTAACGGGGTTGGCCTGCATAAACGGCATCTGCGCCATACGCAAAAGCGTAGCGCATGTTTTTTAAAGAACCGGCAGGGGACAAAAGCTCTGGTGTAAACATGGTTATTCTCTATCTGATATCAAGTCAGCACTCACTCTTATGAGAGAGTGTTTTTAAGGGATGTGGATTTTACGCCTATTTGATAAAAAAACCAAATATCCCACAAAAATAGTATGTCTATTGGTTGGTTAATATTCATCCCAACGGTAGCCAAGACCATATATTGAGCGAATAAAGGTTTTTTCGTTATCGAGAGATTCTAATTTACGGCGTAAATTTTTGACGTGGCTATCAATGGTACGGTCAGTGACTACGCGGTGGTCGTCATATAAGATATCCAGTAACTGGTCACGGGAAAACACCATACCCGCATTGTCAGACATAAATTTGAGTAACCGAAATTCAGCGGGTGTCAGTTCAAGTAACTGTGAGCCATAGCGTACTTGAAAAGCATTTTCATCAATAATCAGTTTGGTTTGGTTATCGTTATTCGTTTGGCTGTTGTGCGCTGCCATGTTTGGCTGGCAACGACGTAAAATGGTTTTGACACGAGCCACAACTTCTCGCGGGCTAAAGGGTTTACAAATATAGTCATCAGCCCCAATTTCTAACCCTAATAAGCGATCAATTTCTTCAGTTTTTGCTGTCACCATAATAATGGGAACATCACTAAATTTTCGCAGTTCACGGCACACGGATATGCCGTCCATACCGGGTAACATTAAATCTAATAAAATAAGTGCGGGTTGATGTTGTTTAACATAGTCGATAACTTCATCACCACGCGCAATTAATGCGGGTTGATAGTTTGCAGCGTGTAAATAGTCAAACAGCAGTTGGCCTAATTTGGGTTCATCTTCCACAACCAAAATAGGGATATTGCTCTGTTCAGCCATGATCATAACCCTTTATCTTTTAATTGAATCGGTAAATTAATGGTAATTTTGACACCACCTAATGATGACGGTGTCGCGGAAATTGTACCATGATGAGCCTCAACAATATTATAGCAAATGGCCAGACCTAAACCGGAGCCGCCACTGGCACGATTACGAGAGCCTTCAGCGCGGTAAAAACGCTCAAATAAATGTTGGCATTGCTCAGCAGTAAGCCCTGGGGCGCTATCTTGCCAAATTATATTGAGCTGGTGTTGGTCTTGTGTGACTTGGATGGCAATTTTACCGTGCGGATCGGTATAGCGTAAGCTGTTTTCCATTAAATTATAGAACAACTGGGTGATGCGGTCAGGGTCTGCAAATACGTAGCCTTGCGCAATAAATTGCCGTTCAACCGAAAGTTGTTGGTCTTCTAACCGCCAGCGAGCTTGGCCTATTGCCATTTCAATTAAAGGAATGATATCGGTAAGTTGCATGCGGTAGACCAATGAGCCTCTATCCGATAACGAGAGCTGGTGGAGGTCATTAACCAGCTTAATTAAAGTTTGGGTTTCATTGAGTAGGGAATTAATTGTTTCGGGAGTGGCTTGCCGAACGCCATCTTGCACCGCTTCTAATTCGCCTCGTAGAACTGACAACGGCGTGCGGAGCTCATGGGAAATATCCGCCATATAATCACGCCGCATTTGTTCGTTTTTTTCAAGGGTCGAGGCCAGATGGTTAAAATCTTTAGCCAGTTGCCCAAGCTCATCGCGGCCAGATTCAGGAACCCGCGTAGCAAAGTCACCATTGGCGAGCCGGTTAGTGCCTTCGAGTAACCGCTTGATGGGTTTTAAAAAACTACGGGCAAGGAACAATGTGGCAACCAGAGCCACAAATAAAGACAGCCCAGCGATGATCCAGCTAGTGTACATCTGTTTGGTATCAAAACGGCGGTCAAGGGCGCTGCTAATCCCCGTTTCATAACTGGCAACAAGCCAGCCGACGGTATCTCCCTTGCTGGTAATAATAGGTTCACGGAGTACTTTGCTAGGTAAAGGCGTGTCTTGTCCGAAAATCAGCTTGTCCTGTGTATCATAAACCCAAAAAATTGTTCGCCAACGCTGGCGCATAGGGCCACGGTGTTGTTGGTGCTCTACTGAGCGCAAAATACGAAAGAAAATGCGTTCATTACCAATTAGAAAACCCCAATTGCCCATCTCTTCATACTGTTCCGCAAGGGCGGAAGAAACCAGCTCAACACGCTGTTGGTCATTTTCCTTTATATAATCAATAAAGCCGTGTTGAAAGCTCATGCGTACGCCCTGGTGCATAATCAGCACTAGCAATAAGCATGTTGCAAAAATAGCCAAAAAAAGCCGAGTGCTTACACTATTCAACCTAAGCTTCATGGTTATTCTCCGCGATTTTCTGCGTTAATGATTTTTTTCGCAGCCAACGTTGTCTCAAGCTATCAAAACTTAAATACACAACAGGAGTGGTAAATAAGGTCAGTAATTGGCTCATTATTAAGCCACCGACAATCGTGATCCCGAGGGGCTGGCGTAATTCCGCACCATCACCACTACCTAGCATTAACGGTAGCGCACCAAAAATAGCCGCGAGTGTCGTCATTACAATCGGGCGAAAACGTAATAAACAGGCACGGAAAATGGCTTCTTGAGCCGTTAAACCCGCCGTTCTTTGTGCTTGAATAGCGAAATCCACCATAATAATGGCGTTCTTCTTGACGATCCCAATTAATAGCATGATGCCAATTAAGGCGATTAAGCTAAATGGAGTGTCGAATAGTTCAAGGGCTAGTAATGCTCCGACTCCTGCAGAAGGGAGGGTTGATAAAATAGTCAGTGGATGAATATAACTTTCATACAATATGCCCAGTACTAAATAAACAGTCACGATGGCGGCTAAGATTAAAAACAATTGTGATTGTAAGGTTTCTTGGAATATCTGTGCCGTTCCTGCAAAAGAGCCTCTTACTGTTGATGGCACGCCAAGTGCGGTCATGGTTTTTTCAATTTCGACAATGGCATCATTTAAGGTATAACCGTCTGCGACATTAAACGCAATAGTGGATGACGCTGATAGCCCTTGGTGATTCACGCTTAATGGGGCATTGGCAGGCTGCCAACGCGCAAAATAAGACAGAGGGATCGCTTCACCATCTTTATTGATAACAAACATCTTATTGAGGGAGCTGACATCTTGCGTATATTCAGGGGCAACTTCCATCACCACTTTATATTGGTTCATTGCTTCATAAATAGTGGAAACTTGGCGCTGACCAAATGCATTGTTGAGCAAGCTGTTGGCTTCACGAACATCAATACCTAATTGAGCCATTAAGTCCCTGTCGTAGGTGATCGCCATTTCTGCGCCTTTGTCTTCCTTATCGGAGTTCACATCGGTCAGCTGTGGTAATTCGCCAAGTGCTTTACGGATAGCAGGTTCCCAGTCACGTAATGCAGAAAGCTCATCTGCAAGCAGGGTAAACTGGTAGCTGGCATTGGCTTGTCGGCCACCAACTCGAATATCTTGCACTGGCATCATAAACAGGTTAGCCCCCGGTTCATTGGCTAATTTCGCGCGTAATCGATTAATGACTTCAGCTGAGCTTTCCGTGCGTTCACTCAGTGGCTTTAATGAAATATACATAAAACCGCTATTTACCCGACTACCGCCAGTAAAGCCGGTGACATTATCTGTCGCTGGGTCGGCTTTAACTTGCTGCATAAAACGGGTCATTTTCTCTTTCATCGACTGGAATGAAATGCTTTGGTCTGCGCGAACAAAGCCCAGCACTCGGCCAGTGTCTTGTTCAGGGAAGAAGGTTTTTGGAACGGTAATATACAGATAAACGTTCAAGCCGATTGTGGCAAATAGCACCGCGAGAACACTACGGCGATGTCCAAGCACCCATTTTAAAGCAACGCCATAACTTTCTTGCAAACGCAATAACACACGGCCAAACCCACGATGCTTGGCTTTGACGTTGTGAGGGCGTTTCTTCAGTAAATAAGCACACATCATGGGGGTAAGCGTTAGCGAAATCACCAATGAAATACCGATAGCGGTTGCAAGGGTAATGGCAAATTCGCGGAATAAACGACCGACCAGCCCATCCATAAGCAGTAGTGGAATAAAAACCGCGACTAAGGAAATGCTCATGGAAACAACCGTAAAGCCGACTTCATGCACGCCTTTCACCGCAGCAATAAATGGTCTTGTACCATTTTCAATGTGGCGTGAGATATTTTCTAATACGACAATCGCATCATCGACTACAAAGCCCGTCGCAACTGTTAATGCCATCAATGACAAGTTATTTAAACTAAAACCACATAAATACATGGCTGTAAAAGTTCCAATCAATGAAACGGGGACGGCAATTGCAGGGATCAAAGTAGCGCGACCTGAACGTAAGAACAACAGCACCACGAGGATCACCAAGGCAACGGCAATCAGTAGAGCACGTTCCACTTCGGCTAGAGACGCGCGGATGGTTGGTGTCCGGTCTTGTGCCACTTTTAAATCAATAGCGGCAGGGATCATGTCATTGAATTCAGGTAACTCAGCACGAATTCGATTCACTGTTTCAATGATATTGGCACCCGCTTCGCGGCGAATAACAATCAAAATAGCCGGTTTACCGTCTGCCATACCGGCAGCGCGTACGTTTTCAATGGAATCTTTAACATTGGCGACATCGCTGAGCTTTACAGCATTGCCTTGACTATAATGAACAATAATTGGCCGATAATCTGCCGCTTTTTTTAACTCATCATTAGTCTGTACTTGATAACGTTTTTCGTCATCATTGATATAGCCTTGCGGTTGGCGAACGTTAGCACTACTGATGGCTGAACGCACGGCATCAAGGGAAACCCCTTGATTAAATAGGGCAGTTGGGTTGAGTTCAACCCGCACGGCAGGGAGCGAGCCGCCACCAACTGAAACTTCACTAACCCCTTCAATTTGGGCAATTCGTTGGGCTAAACGCGTCGAAGCAATATCATAAATCTCACCAGTATTCAGGGTGTCTGAGGTCATGGTCAAAATCATAATTGGCGCATCAGACGGGTTTGACTTGTAATAACGTGGGCGGCTTGGCATTCCGCTGGGCAGCAGGTTTTGTGCGGCATTAATCGCAGCTTGCACTTCACGTGCCGCGTTATTAATGTCTTTGTCGAGATTAAATTCAAGGGTAATGGTGGTTCGACCAAGCGCACTGCTTGAGGTCATTTCACTAATACCCGCAATACTGCCTAAAGAGCGTTCAAGCGGCGTCGCTACGGAGGAGGCCATGGTTTCGGGTGATGCCCCAGGAAGTGACGCTGTCACGTTAATCACAGGGTAATCCACTTGAGGCAACGGAGAAACCGGTAAAAACAGAAAACTCAGGGCACCACACAAGGTAATCGCAACGCTAATAAGCGTGGTTGCTACCGGGCGGCTAATAAACAGAGCAAAGAAGCGCTTCATTATGACACCTGTGCCTTCTTCGCTTGGCGACGGTCTTTAAAGTAATGAGAAAGACGGTCGAACAATAAGTAAATAACCGGTGTGGTAAATAAAGTGAGGATTTGGCTCATAATTAAGCCGCCAACCATACAAATTCCTAATGGCTGGCGTAATTCAGCACCGACACCGGTACTTAGCATCAATGGTAAGGCACCCAGCAAGGCCGCCATAGTGGTCATCAAAATTGGGCGAAAACGCAGCAAGCATGCTTGGTAGATGGCATCATAAGGGGACATTCCCTGTTCACGCTCTGCCGCAAGGGCAAAGTCAATCATCATAATGGCATTCTTTTTCACGATACCAATTAATAAGATGATGCCGATGACCGCAATAACATCAAGATCTTTCCCTGCCATCATTAAAGCGAGTAGTGCGCCAACCCCGGCTGTCGGTAGGGTAGACAAAATAGTAATCGGGTGAATGAAACTTTCATATAAAATGCCCAATACGATATACATCGCCACAATCGCAGCTGCAATTAACCAAATAGTGCTGCTTAATGCCGCTTCAAAGGCTAAAGTCGCCCCTTGGAATTGTGTGGTAATGGATTTTGGCATAGCAATTTGTGATTCGGCCAATTTGACGGCATTGACGGCAGACTCAAGCGAAGCACCATCTGCCACATTAAACGAGAATGTCACAGCGGGGAATTGGTCGAGGTGATTAATGGCTAATGGCCCATTACCTTCTTGAATATTCACTAAAGTGCTCAGTGGCACAATGGCTCCATCAGTCCCTTTTAGACGGATATCATTCAGCGCATCCATACCATCACGGGTTTGTGTGTCATGTTCTAATATCACACGATATTGATTTGACTGCGTATAGATAGTCGAAATCATTCGCTGCCCAAATGCATTATATAAAGCGTTATCAATGGCTGACATCGTGATACCAAAACGACTTGCTGTATCGCGGTTCACATTCACATAAGCAACTAGCCCTTTATTTTGCCAATCACTACTGACATCAGTGAGTTCAGGTTGTTGTTCTAGGGCGTCTAACAAGCGTGGAACCCAAGTGGTTAATTCCTCTAGTGAACCGGCTTGTAAAGTGAATTGATACTGCGTCCGTGCAACTTGCGTATCGATGGTGAGATCTTGCATGGGTTGCAGATATAAATTCACCCCTGCAATGTTATCCACGGATTGTTGTAGACGATCAATAATCGCCACCACTCTATCTTCACGTTGATCAAGGGGCTTTAAGGTAATTTGCAAGCGTGCATTGTTTAATGTTGGGTTATTCCCATCAACCCCCACATAGGTGGTGACATTGTCGACCGCAGGATCTGCTAATAGCTTTGATGCGACTTCTTGCTGCTTCTGAGCCATGGCATCAAAAGAAATGGATTGACGGCTTTCAATTGAGCCTTGAATAATTCCACTGTCTTGCAACGGGAAAAACCCTTTTGGGATCCACATATACAGCAAAACAGTCAGTACCATGGTGCCAAGTGCCACAGAAAGGGTTAACCATTGGTGATTAAGAATACGCTTTAACCAAATTGCGTATCCAGCAACCATATGGTCAAAAAAGCGCTCACACGCTAGTTCAAAACGGTTATGTTTATGTTGTGACTCCGGTTTTAATAAACGGGCGCACATCATTGGGGTTAACGTCAAAGAGACGACAGCGGAGATCAAAATAGCCACAGCCAAGGTAATGGCAAATTCGCGGAATAACCGACCGACAATATCCCCCATAAATAACAGAGGAATTAACACCGCAACCAAAGAAAAGGTGAGGGAGATAATGGTAAACCCGATTTCACCTGCCCCTTTGAGTGCAGCGACCAGTGGTTTATCGCCTTTTTCTAAATAGCGAGAAATATTTTCAATCACCACAATCGCATCATCGACCACAAAACCGGTGGCGATGGTTAAAGCCATTAGCGTGAGGTTGTTGACAGAAAAACCACAAAAGTACATCACAGCAAAAGTACCAACGAGCGACAGTGGTACGGCAATGCCTGGTATTAAGGTGGCAATTCCATTGCGTAAAAACAAGTAAATCACCATCACCACGAGGGCAATAGCTAACATTAACTCAAACTGTACATCATTAACGGACGCTCGAATGGTACTGGTTCTATCGGTTAAAATATCGACATTAACCGATTTAGGTAAACTTTCAATTAATTCAGGTAACAGCGAACGAATGGTATCGGTGGTTTCAATCACGTTAGCGCCGGGCTGCCGCTGAACATTGATCACAATCGCTTGCTCATTATTCGCCCATGCCCCTAAATAGGCATTTTCAGCCCCTTGTGCAATCGTTGCGATATCACCTAAACGCACTGGCGCACCATTTTGGAAGGCCACAATAAGTTGACGATAGTCGTCAAGTGACTTCATTTGGTCGTTAGCAGAAAGTGTAACCGCCCGCGTAGGGCCATCGAAGCTCCCTTTGGCGGAGTTGACGTTTGCATTGTTAATGGCAAGGCGGATCGTTTCGCTATCCAGCCCTTTGGCTGCCATGGCTTGTGGGTTTAAATTCACGCGAACTGCAGGGCGTTGGCCACCGGCTAAGGTGACTAAACCCACCCCATTAACTTGGGATATTTTCTGGGCAATTCGCGTTTCAATAATATCCTGTACCTGCGTTAACGGCATTGCATCAGAGGTAACCGCTAAGGTGAGAACAGGCGGGTCAGCAGGGTTAACCTTATTATAAATCGGAGGATAAGGTAAATCAGAAGGCAGTAAGCTACTGGCGGAGTTAATCGCAGCTTGAACTTCCTGTTCCGCGACCTCTAAAGGTAACGTTAATTGGAACATTAATGTGATAACTGAAGCTCCCCCTGAGCTTTGCGATGACATCTGTTTAAGACCCGACATTTGCCCAAACTGGGTTTCCAATGGCGCAGTCACCGCAGAGGTCATCACATCGGGGCTAGCTCCCGGGTAAAGGGTAACAACTTGAATTGTCGGGTAATCGACTTCGGGCAGGGCTGAAACAGGTAAGAAGCGATAGCCGATGATCCCTGCAAGTAATATAGCCACCATGAATAATGTGGTAGCAACAGGGCGCAAAATAAATAAACGAGAAGGCCCACCGCCTTTTAACATTTCAGGCTGCATTACGCTTTCTCCGCGCTATTCGGTTTACCTTTGCGAGGCTCTTTTTTGGCAATGCTTTCAGGGGTAACGACTTCAACCGTTGTGCCATCGGTGAGTTTATCAACACCATCGGTGATGACTTTGGTATTTGCAGCAAGTCCGCTTTCAATAACCACTTGTTGGCTGTCTTGCATACCCACGGTTACATTGTGTTTGCTGACTTTATTATCATCACTTAATATCCAGACATAATGGCCTTCATTACCCATTTGCAGTGCTGCTGTTGGGATCACCACAGC
The DNA here is from genome assembly GCF_011077905.1 of Providencia sp. M-27. Classification (NCBI taxonomy): domain Bacteria; kingdom Pseudomonadati; phylum Pseudomonadota; class Gammaproteobacteria; order Enterobacterales; family Morganellaceae; genus Providencia; species Providencia sp. M-27. Next base: position 348,564 of record NZ_JAALBT010000002.1, read on the forward strand.
ATTTTGTAGCGTTTCAACTTGCATTTTTACGTTAACAAATTGATTTGGAAAAAGTTTTTCTTCTTCATTAGTAAAGCGCGCTTTTATTTTCAGCGTGCCTGTCGCGGCATCAATTTGGTTATCAGTACTGAGTAGCTCACCACTTGCGATTAGCGCGATATTGTTTCTGTCCCAAGCTTCAATCAACACTTTCTCACCAGAGGATTGGGCCTGTTGGATAGCGGGAATATCGCCTTCAGGTAACGCAAAAAGGACATCTGCAGGTTGAGTTTGCGTGATAACAACAAGAGGGGTTGAGGTTCCCGCAGAGATAAAGTTTCCGACATCCACTTGTTTTAAACCAACACGCCCTGAAATTGGAGCGGTAATTTTACTGTAGGTTAACTGAAGTTTGGCGTTGTCGACGGCTGCTTGGTCGACTTTAATACTGCCTTGAGCCTGTAAGACCGCCGCTTTTTGGTTATCTAGCTCTTGTTGCGAAATCACTTTAGTACCAGCAAGCTTTTGGTAACGAACTAAATCTAATTGTGCATTCGCTAATGTTGCTTTGTCTTTAGCCAATTGGCCTTCCGCTTGTGATAGCTGAACTTCAAATGGGCGAGGGTCAATTTGTGCCAATAAATCTCCCTTATTGACGTGTTGCCCCTCGGTAAAATACAGCTGCATTAACTGGCCTTCAACACGGCTGGTTACTGTGACAACATTTGCAGCCTGTACTGTGCCTAAACCTGATAAAAAGCGAGGAACAACTTTTTGTTCAGCCACGGCAAACTGCACAGGAGCTAAAACACGTGGTGGGCGGCCCATTGCGCTTCGTTGTGAATTCGGTTTTGCTACCACATCAGTAGATTGTGTATCTGATTGTTTTTCTTGATAATAAAAATACCAAGAAGCGCCAGCTGCCGCAATAATGGCAATAAAAATGGCAGAGCGAATAAAAGGTTTACGTTGTTTTTGTTTATTCATTTTGGGTAATTCGCTTAACTCAAAAAAGTGGATGAGATCCGTCAGGCTGTATACTAAAAAACTAACAAAAAAGAGTCAGTTAGACATATTAGTAGTTTAACGTGATAGGTACAAAGAAAAATGGAGGAAATATGAATAAGTGTCAATTTCTGTACTTATCGGCTTCTGCGCTTGTAAAGGTGGGAGTAGGCGAAATTAACTTTTTTATGAAATAGATTTGCACCCTAATAAATAGGGTGCAATAGATTTTATAGACTAGAAGTGTTTAGGACTGCAGATTTTTCGTTTGAAGGCTCAGAATTGACTGTCCACCCCTTCCAAGATAATGGGATAAAGGCCACAGCAACCGCTAATAATGAGACGCCAGCGACATAATAAGCCGGTGCCATGTGAGACTGCTGCAACCAAGCTCCGGTCAATATTGGTGTTAAACCACCAAAAATTGCATAAGCCACATTGTAAGCGAATGACAGGCCAGAGTAGCGAATTTCAGGTGGAAATGCGCGGGTACTGATAATCGGTGTGGTTGCAATCGCACCAACAAAGAAGCTCATCAAACCATAGTTGAAAATCAACGTACTTGCAGCAATATCAGTGGATAATGACGAATAGAAGTAAATTGCGGTTACGGCTAATCCACCCCACGATAAAGTCATTGAGGTACGTGTGCCAGTTTTATCGCCTAACCAACCCCAGAAGATACAGCCTAATGTTAAGGTTAAAGTCGCTGCACAGTTGGCTTGCAATGCAATATTACGGTCAATGTTATAGATCCCTTTTAACACAACATCAGGTGTCATCAAAATGGTCACAACGATGGCGGTTGATAATGACCACGTCAGTGCAGCGGTGATCATACAAGCTTGTTTATGAGATTTAATGACGGTTTTGACTGGTAACTCTTGTGATAAGGCTTTTTTGGCTGCCAGTTCTTTGAATATCGGAGTTTCTTGTAAAAAACGACGTAAATACACAGAAATAAACCCAAAAATACCACCAAGAATAAATGGAATACGCCATGCAAAATCATGAATTTCAGTTGTGCTATAAGAACGCTCAATAATAATGGCGACGATAGAGCCTAATAAAATACCACCAGTGATCCCAGAAGTCAGTGTACCAACCCCTAAGCCATAGCGTTGTTTTGGTGTATGTTCTGCAATGAATACCCAGGCACCTGGCATTTCACCACCAATCGCGGCACCTTGCATAATACGCATTAACAGCAGTAATAATGGCGCGGCAGCACCAATGGTTTCAAAAGTAGGTAAGAAACCAATAACAAATGTTGGAAATGCCATTAAGAAAATACTGAGGGTAAACATTTTCTTGCGGCCAATTTTATCCCCGAAGTGAGCCATAATAATGCCACCAAGAGGGCGGGCAAGGTAACCTGCTGCAAATAGACCCAGTGTTGCCATTAGCGCGAGAAATTCGTTATCCCCTGGGAAAAATAGCTGGGAAATAATTTTTGCGTAAAAAACAAAGATAACGAAGTCGTAAAACTCAAGAGTTCCCCCTAAAGAGGATAAGCCTAATGTTTTATAGTCTTCTTTGCCCAAAGGCCTCGCAGAGGGCTGGCTGGCGGTTTGCGGTGTCATTATAGTTTCCTTCTAACTACCTGAAATACTAAATTGCATAAATTCAAAATAATAAGCATTGGCTCATAATAATGAGCTAATCATTTTTATTGGTGCAGATAAGAGGTATAAAACGTTGGGTGGGTATAACTTAGTTTAATACACAGTATCTTTTTTGCATGTGTATATTTATAGCAGGAAATTCTATATTCTGTAAACCTCAACCCCAAAAACAAGCTCAACATTCCAGTTAGTTTGCTTTTGTTAGGTTATTGATTTGGCGTGACGATAAATAACCTTATATGATGTTAATAATATTAATTTTGCAGAATATCGTATATTTAAATTAGCCAATTATAGTGTTAATAATATTTAATTTAATAAATTCTTACTGAATTATAGTAAGTAAATATTACCTAATTATTTTCTATTATAATTAATTTTATTAATCAAGATAAACTAAATAACTATAAAAGCATTTAATTAGCAGATAAATGAAATGGCGGTTTGTGGAATTTTGGTTTTTTAGCTGGGTTTTATTGTTGGAGGAAGTGTTTTGTAAATCGCACGCGCCCAGCAGGGACACAGGACGCGTGCAAAGCAAATTTAAACGAGGAAAAGAGTGGCTAAACCAAGGAAAATAAAGAAACCGCCTGTATCTGTGATAGCGGTGATCATCACGCTAGAACCGATAGCAGGGTCCTTGCCCATTTTCAGCATAATGAGTGGGATCAGCACCCCCATAATCGCGGCCATTAACAAGTTTAAGATCATCGCTAATGTCATGACTGCACCCATAGCGATATCGCCATACAGGAAATAGGTGACCACACCCATTATTCCTCCCCAAACAACCCCATTAATAAAGGCGACACCAAGCTCCCTTAACATTAAGAAAGAGAAACTGTTGTTTTGTATTTGGTGCAGGGCAATGGCACGAACAATCATGGTAATGGTCTGGTTCCCCGTATTACCGCCAATTCCTGCAACAATAGGCATTAATGTGGCAAGGGCAACTAATTGGGAAATCGTATCTTCAAAAACGCCAATCACACGTGAAGCGACAAAGGCGGTACATAAGTTAATGGCTAACCATGTCCAACGGGTTTTAACGGCTTGGCCGACAGGGGCGAAAACGTCTTCTTCAGGGCTTAACCCCCCCATACGACGAATGCTGTTATCGTTTTCTTCACTAATATTATCAACGATATCTTCAACCGTCAGGCGGCCCATTAGTAGGCCGCTGTTATCAACAACAGCCGCAGAAATTAAGTCATAACGTTCGAACGCACTCGCTGCATCTTCGCCTTTTTCATCCGGTAAGAAGGTCACAGTGTCGGTTTTCATAACGTCAGCGACTATTTTTTCAGGGGATTGCGTTAAAATAGTGGTTAGTGGCAATTCACCTTGTAGATAATTATTGTTATCGACAACGAAAATTTTATCGGTCGCTTCTGGAACCTTGCCACGTTGGCGTAAATAACGTTGAACTGTCTTTAACGTTACATTTGGGCGTACGGTGACGAATTCAAAATCCATCATTTGGCCGACGCTATCTTTCGCATATTGTAAAACTTCGCGAATGCGGCTACGTAGGCTAGGTTCTAAATAGGTAAGGAGCCGACGCATGGTGTCACGGGGTAAATGCTCAGCAATATAGGCTTGTTCGTCGACATGTAAGCTAGCAACTGCGCGCAATAGCTCTCTGTCAGACATATCCTTGATTAGGCTATCCCAAACAGAAACGGAAGCCTCAACTAACACTTCACCACGTTCGTTGTTATCAACAAGACGCCATAACGCAAGACGCTCATCATAAGGGAGCATTTCTAAGATATCGGCGATATCCGCAGTGTGTAAATCAAGTAGCAATTCTTTTACAAGACTAATTTTTTCACTAATTGCTTTGTCATCAATACTGACGTGTTGGTCATTTTCAACAAGCGCATGGACGAACTCTTCGTCGTCTAAAAATAGCGTCAGGATTTGCTGGCGAATATGTGCCAGTTTTTGTGAATGCGGGTTGACTGTTGGCAACGCATCGGTTGAGAAAGCAGATTGTGACATTTTAATCCTTAAAGCAATAGCAGCGCAAAAGCGCTTTTTATGAATTCGCCTGCGAGCGGACGAAATTTATTATCATTATTGTCGCCTATTTAAATAATATATCAAATAGTTGAGTCAAATAAGCGGTGATTTTCAAGTCATCAAAGATGAATAATAAGAACAAATCACTACAATAATGGCCGCAAATTACTCATTTTCTGCACAAATAGTTAACGACCAACCGGGAACATCTTCCCAATAGCCACTTTCCTTTTCTAAATCTAATAACATCAATGCATTTTGCACGAGATATTCAGATGGTAAATAGAGAGTCCAGTGCCCATCATCCGTTTCTATCCGTAACGAAGAAGGGATTGTTGTAGATTGGCGTTGATTATTTAACAAAATGGCTAGCCGCAAAATTTGAATAAGCGGCATAAATTGTTTTCTTTTAAATAAATTAAATTTAGGGATATCGTCATACTTGATAGCCCTTCGATGGTTTCGCACCAATGTTGCCAGTAATAACTGCTGTTCTTGGTTAAAACCCGGTAAGTTGGTATTTTGCAATATATAAGCAGAATGGCGGTGCATGCCACTATGATTAATACTTAACCCGACTTCATGAAGCATAACCGCCCATATTAAAATGGATTCCAATTGTGGATTGAGCTGCTTAGGGTTTTGTTGCCCCCACTGGAAATAAAGCTCTTCCATCGTTTTTAATACGCGTTTAGCTTGCTCCCTATCGATATTATAGTGCTCAGCAAGGCTTAATGCAGTACGCTGACGGATATCTTGGTGGCGAAAGCGGCCTTCCATTTCATATAAAACACCTTCACGCAATGCACCATCAGATAAACGTAACTCTTTAATTTCTAAGGAATCAAATACGGCAAGTAAAATGGCTAAACCTGGAACAAATACGTGTTTACGTTCATTAGAGAGACCGAGTATATTTAGTGCGCTAAATGACTTATATTTCAACGCCATTTGCTTGATTTCGATAAGGCGTTCACGGGTGATAATACCGTCTTTATAGCCTAATTCTTGTATCACACTATGGGCAGCTTTGATGGTGCCAGAGGCGCCCATCGCTACATCCCAAGTTTGTTTCTTAAATAAAATCGCGGTGCTTTCTAGCTTTAAGCAAGCCCCTAGGTAGGCTCGATTAAAAAACTCAGGGTTAATTTCTTCATTTGGGAAGTAAGTGCGAGCAAAGCTCACACAGCCCATTCGGCGGCTTTCAATCAAAAGCGGTTCAAACTTTTCACCAATGACTAACTCAGTTGAACCTCCACCGATATCAAGTACTAATTTGCGACCTTTCTCGGGTTGGGTATGTTCAACGCCCATAAAAATCAATCGAGCTTCTTCTTGGCCTGAAATGATTTCAATAGGATAGGGCATGATTTCTTTAGCGCGTTGTAAAAACAGTTTTACATTGGTTGCGACACGTAATGAATGGGTGCCAACAATACACACATTTTCAGGGGAAAAACCTTGCAACCGTTCGGCAAACAACGCGAGGCAGGCAAGCCCACGCTCCATGGCTTCTTCACTTAATTCATTCGTGTCACTCAGACCATCCGCTAGGTGAACACGTTTTTTTAAACGGGTGAGAACTTGCAATGCACCGTTCACAATACGGGCAATGACCATATGAAAACTGTTGGAGCCTAAATCTATAGCCGCAATTTCTTGTGGTCTCGGTGTTGAGGCGTCGGTTATTGGCATATTTTTAAGCTCTTGTATCAGGTGTTTCGATTGATTTTAAATAATCATACACAGCAAGCTGGGCCTGGATTTTACGTTTATTTCCGCGTGGAACATAATGATTACTTAAATCTTTGTCAACATAACGTGCTTTTACGGTATCGCTAAATTGCAGCTCTAAAATATCCAACACCCGCTGTTTCAAATGTGGGTCGACTAAGCTAACGGCAACTTCAATGCGGTAGTCAATATTGCGCGTCATCCAGTCAGCGGAGGAAATAAAGACTTTTTCGTCACCCGCATTGGTGAAAACATAGACACGGTCATGCTCAAGGAAGCGGTCAACAATACTGGTTACTTGAATATTTTCACTGTAGCCAGCTTGACCCGCCACTAAAGAGCACATCCCCCTGACTAACAAACGAATTTTGACACCCGCATTGGAGGCATCATACAGTTTGTCAGTTAACTCTTTGTCGACTAAGTTGTTGATTTTTAATGTAATGCCACTGGGCCGTTCAGCGAGCGCATTCTCGATTTCTTGGTCAATTAAGGCCATTAAACGGATCCGTGTATTTTGTGGAGACACCATTAAATTATCGAAAGTCACTGGGCGGTAAGGGTTCTCAATAAAGCTAAATACCCGACGAACTTCGTTGGTGATCAGCTCATTTGCAGTAAGTAGGGAGTAATCAGTATAAAGCCGAGCAGTTTTTTCGTTAAAATTACCCGTACCAATATGGGCATAGCGAACGATTTGGCCTTCTTCCATGCGTGAGATAATAAACAATTTTGCATGGATTTTAAGCCCAGGCGCGGAAAAAATAACATGCACGCCCGCCTCAGTTAACCGTTTAGCCCAATGAATATTGGCGGCTTCATCAAACCGCGCTTGTAACTCAACGACCACCGTGACTTTTTTTCCATTATGGGCGGCATGGATAACGGAATCGATAATACGTGAGTCTTTCGCGACACGGTAAATATTAATTTTAATCGACAATACATTCGGGTCAAAAGACGCTTGGCGCAATAATTCTAAAGTATGTTCAAAGGTATAGTAGGGATAATACAACAGAACATCACGTTCACGAATGGCATCGAAACCGTTACGAAAATTATCAAACCAACGATGACGCAGCCTTGGCAATGGCTTGTTTAATAAGTTTTTATTTCCCTCGTTCGGGAAGTTAATAAAATCTTTAAAATTGTGATAGCGACCGCCAGCAATCACGGAGTCATCACTGGATAACCCCAGTTTTTCACGTAAAAGAGCAACCATTTCGTCAGGCATATCACGTTGATAGACAAAACGGACAGGCTCTGCGGTTAAACGCTGTTTTAATGTGGATGACATTATCTCAAGTAAGCTCGATTCCATCTCTGTTGCGATGTCGTACTCTGCATCACGCGTCATTTTCATCGAATAGGCATTGAGCTTATCGTAATCAAAGAAGCCTTTGAAAATTTCATCCAGTGTATAGCGAAGGATATTGTCAATTAAAATCATTGACTTGCGGCGCTTTGGCATTTCAGGCGGTAGGTTAACAAACCGAGGTACTTTATCGGATGGAATTTCCAATAGTGCATATTGAATTTGGTTACCATTGATGATTTCAACGGCAAGATAAGTGTAGTCATCTTTTAGAAATTCAACGAGATTGGTATCAGGGTTAATTAATATTGGCGTAATATGCTGACGCAGATTCTGCCGGAAATATTGACGTAACCAAATCTGCTGGCGTGGAGAAATTTGGCGTTCGTTAATCAAGAATATTTGATTACGCGCCATTTCCAATAGTAAGTCATTATAGAGAATGTCGAACTCTTGTTCTTGTTTGGCGACTCTTGACTGAATTCTCTTTAGCAAGTGGCGAGCACCGCTTGCCGAACCCCGTTCTTCATTAATTAAAATACGGCGTTTGACGTCGGCGAAGCGGACTTTATAAAATTCGTCTAGGTTATTGGAATAAATTCCCAAAAAACGCATTCGTTCAATAAGAGGGTTACGCTTGTCGGCTGCTTCTTGTAAAACACGTTCGTTAAAAGACAGCCAGCTTAACTCTTTTTCATGATAGAGACGTTCTTGGGACATTCTAACTCCGTATTAGACTCTTGTTACTTTATGGCTATGATACCAGTCAGTTAGCTAAATGTGTTGTTTAATTGCTTTATCTTGGGTAATAACACTTTCTGGGTTTGCAAGTTGTTGTTTCATCGTAAAATACTGCTGCTGAAAAATACACATACGGATAGCAGTATGATAACGACCATTAACAAAGAATTCGTCGATCAGTTCGCCTTCAGTATGGAAGCCTAGTTTATTATAAATATGGATAGCTTTGACATTTTCTTTATCAACAATAAGATAAAGTTTATATAAGTTTAGTACGGAAAACGCGTAGTCCATTGCTAATTTTGCAGCGCGACTCGCATAGCCATGACCTTGATGGCTTGGTGCAATGATAATCTGAAATTCAGAGCGTCGGTGAATATAATCAATTTCTACCAATTCGACTAGGCCAACTTTCTCGCTATCATTTTCTACAATAAAGCGGCGTTCCGACTGGTCATGAATATGTTTATCGTAAAGATCGCTTAATTCAACAAAAGCTTCGTAAGGTTCTTCAAACCAATAACGCATAACACTGGCATTATTATCAAGCTGGTGAATAAATGCTAAATCTTCACGTTCAAGTGGGCGCAACCTAAACGGATGAACTTGCCCGGTAGTCATAAAAATACCTCTATTTAGTTAGGAAAAATGTTTTGTTTTTCGATTATAAGGATAACATTTATTTACGATAAAATAATGACACAGCACAGAGAGATTATCACCTTGTTGAAAAATAATTCATTTTACTTAGGGGGACGCAGTTTAACTCAATACTGTTTTATGTTATTCCATGTGAAATACGACGAAAAAAGGGTGGATATCCACCCTTAAATCTATATTTTTCGCGGTTACGAAAGTTACTCGTTAGCATAACCTTGCTGCGGTAAAATTTTGTTATCTAACACGGCTTTGCCTTTTTGCATCGTTAATCGGCCACTGATGAACCACTCAACGACTAAAGGATAAATCGCATGTTCTTGGGTTTTTATCCGCTCGATAATATCGTCTTCGCTATCTTGCTCAAAGATAGGCACTTTGGCCTGTAAAATAACCGGCCCGCCATCCAGCTCTTCAGTAACGAAATGAACGGATGTACCATGCTCTTTATCCCCATTTTCTAACGCTTTACGATGTGTGTGTAAACCGGGGTATTTAGGCAATAAAGAGGGATGGATATTGAGTAATTTACCCGCAAAATGGTTGACGAATTGGGCTGATAAAATGCGCATAAAACCGGCTAACACGACTAAATCAGGCTGAAATTGTTCAACTTGTGCGAGTAAGGCAGCATCATAGGCTTGGCGGTCAGTATACTGTTTCGCATCTAAATAACAGGCTGGGATCTCAGCCTGTTGTGCTCGAACAAGACCATAAGCATTTTCTTGATTGCTGATAACAGCAACAATTTGAGCGCCAATTGCCCCAGAGTGGCAGCTATCAATCAATGATTGTAAATTACTGCCACTGCCAGAAATGAGGACAACAATTTTTTTCATTAGCGGATCACAACCTGCTCTTCACCTGCGGGTAATGCACCAATGGTACCGATTTGCCATGCGTTTTCACCAAGTTTGTTCAGCAGAGCAAGCGCATTTGCGACTTCCTGTTGTGGCAGGGCAATAATAATACCGACACCACAGTTGAACGTACGGTACATTTCGTGAGTGCTAACATCACCAGCTTGCTGTAGCCAGTTGAAGACAGCAGGCCATTGCCAGCTGCTACCATCAATAATTGCTTGTGTGTTGTCAGGGAGTACGCGAGGAATATTTTCCCAGAAACCCCCACCTGTTATGTGTGCAATGGCGTGGATATTGCTATTTGCGATCAGTTCTAATACATTTTTAACGTAAATGCGTGTTGGCTCTAATAAGTGATCAGCTAAAGGTTTCCCATCTAATTGTGTTTCTTCTGGGTTAGTTTGACTGACTTCAAGGATTTTGCGAACTAACGAATAGCCATTTGAATGAGGGCCGCTAGACGCTAAGGCAATTAAAGCATCCCCAGCACTCACTTTGCTGCCATCGATGATTTCTGAGCGTTCAACTACGCCAACACAGAAACCAGCCACATCGTAGTCTTCACCATGGTACATCCCCGGCATTTCTGCGGTTTCACCACCAACTAACGCGCAACCCGATTGTTTACAGCCTTCAGCGATACCAGTGATCACACTCGCAGCGGTATCAACGTCCAGTTTACCGGTCGCGTAATAATCAAGGAAAAACAGAGGCTCTGCGCCTTGAACGATCAAATCATTGACACACATAGCGACAAGGTCAATCCCAATAGAGTCATGACGTTTTAAATCCATTGCTAAGCGTAATTTGGTACCGACACCGTCAGTGCCTGAAACTAAAACAGGCTCACGGTATTTTTGCGGTAGGGAACATAATGCACCGAATCCCCCAAGCCCGCCCATCACTTCAGGGCGGCGGGTTTCTTTTACGACACCTTTAATACGTTCAACCAAGGCGTTACCCGCATCAATATCAACACCGGCATCTTTATAGCTGAGAGAGGTTTTATCAGTCACTACGGCCCCCAAGGCAATTACATTTTTGAGAAAAATAACATCATTGACATTATTCTAACAGGCTAGGCAAACGTTTGCGATAGCTTTGTGTTGGAAATTTTTGGGTACTCATAATCAAAGGATATGAAAGCTAAAAAGCAGTACAGAGAAATAATAAATAGTTTTATTTAAATCAAATTTGCGGTTTGGCCAATTTCAACTTAACTGATATGAGGTATAATTTTAAAAAAAATTGTGTTAATCGTTGTTGTTTTGACCAAAATCAAGCGTTATCTAGTGGCAACCAAAGCTAAAAGAGGTATAATCCGGCGATTTTTTTGTCCGCCGCCGTCTTAAATAGTAGGAGAAACCCATGAAGATCGTTGAGGTAAAACACCCTCTCGTTAAACATAAACTCGGCCTGATGCGAGATCATGATATAAGCACTAAACGCTTTCGTGAACTGGCCTCAGAGGTTGGTAGCCTACTGACTTATGAAGCAACTGCTGACCTTGAAACTGAAAAAGTGACTATCGATGGTTGGTGTGGTCCTGTAGAAATAGAACAAATTAAAGGTAAGAAAATCACTGTAGTACCAATTCTCCGTGCTGGTATTGGTATGATGAATGGTGTATTAGATAGTATTCCAAGTGCACGTATCAGTGTGGTAGGTGTTTATCGTGATGAAGAAACACTGCAGCCTGTCCCTTATTTCCAAAAACTCGCATCTAACATTGAAGAACGTATGGCATTAGTCGTTGACCCAATGTTAGCGACGGGTGGCTCAATGATTGCCACCATTGATTTATTAAAAAATGCGGGTTGTACCTCAATTAAAATCTTAGTCCTTGTTGCCGCGCCAGAAGGTTTAAAAGCTTTGGAAGCTGCGCATCCAGATGTTGAATTATACACTGCTTCAATTGATGAGTATTTAAATGAAGAGGGGTATATCGTTCCGGGTCTCGGTGACGCCGGCGACAAGATATTTGGTACTAAATAATGATAAGCCGACTGAGAAGTCGGCTTTTTTTTGATTAATTGTAGAGACTCACTGCTTATTCAGTGATTAGCCATTTCGCTAAAAGAGGATAAAGTCACATGACTCGTCGCACCATCAGTGTTGAAGAAAGACCACCATTATTACAAACTATTCCACTGAGCCTTCAACATCTGTTTGCTATGTTTGGCGCAACCGTTATCGTACCCATTCTGTTTGGTGTAAACCCCGCGACAATTTTGCTGTTTAATGGGATAGGAACGCTGCTGTATCTATTTATTTGTAAAGGGCAGATCCCAGCTTATTTAGGTTCAAGTTTTGCATTCATTTCCCCTGTACTGATTTTGCTACCATTAGGTTATGAACTGGCGCTTGGCGGTTTTATTATTTGCGGTGTGTTGTTCTGTATTGTTGCATTGATTGTTAAAGTTGCAGGAAGGGGGTGGATTAACGTGATGTTCCCTCCAGCGGCAATGGGGGCAATCGTGGCCGTGATCGGTTTAGAGTTAGCTCAAACGGCTGCAGGCATGGCAGGGCTGTTGCCTAAAGATGGCGCAGTGGTTGATTCAAATACGTTAATTATCTCCCTGACGACGTTATCAGTCACTATCCTCTGTGCTGTCGTTTTCCGTGGGTTTCTAGCCATAATCCCGATTTTGATTGGTTTTTTATCGGGTTATGCTTTGTCCTATTTTATGGGTATTGTAGACTTCACGCCTGTTATTGAAGCGCCATGGTTTGCTATCCCGACATTTTATACACCACGCTTCGAATGGTTTGCCATTTTAACTATTTTACCTGCGGCTCTAGTGGTAATTGCTGAGCACGTAGGGCACTTAGTTGTCACTGCGAATATTGTTGAACGTGACTTAATGAAATCGCCAGGTTTACATCGCTCAATGTTTGCCAATGGGTTCTCTACAGTGATTTCAGGTCTCTTTGGCTCAACACCGAATACGACTTATGGTGAAAACATTGGGGTAATGGCCATTACCAAGGTATACAGTACTTGGGTGATTGGTGGCGCTGCAATTATCGCCATTTTATTATCTTGTGTCGGTAAGTTAGCAGCGGCTATTCAGTTAGTGCCGGTTCCTGTAATGGGCGGGGTTTCACTCTTATTATACGGGGTGATTGGTGCATCAGGTATTCGCGTGCTAATTGATTCAAAAGTAGATTATAACAAGCCACAGAATTTGATTTTAACCTCAGTGATTTTAATTATTGGTGTCAGTGGCGCGGTTATCCATATTGGGCAAGCTGAACTTAAAGGTATGGCACTGGCAACGATAGTCGGGATCTTTATGGCATTATTGTTCCGCTTTATTACGTTTGTTAGGCCTGAAAAGCAGTTTGTGACATCTGAAGTGCAAGAGCTTGATAGCAATAAAAAATAAGCCACAGAAACTTCCATATTGCCGTTCGATTGTTCGAGCGGCATTTGGTGACCGTTGTTATTCATCTATCCGTATTTTTTATGGTAAACTGCGAGATGAAAATTGATTTATACAGCCAGAGGCGCTTCTGAACACACCATCACAGCTTTCATTACCACTATATCTGCCAGATGATGAAACCTTTGCAAGCTTTTATGCAGGGGAAAATGGGGCGTTGCTGTCTGCTATTCAGTCTGCTATTAATCAACCGCATGGTAGTTATATCTATTATTGGTCGCGAGAAGGTGGTGGGAAAAGCCATTTATTACATGCGGCTTGCGCAGAACTGTCTGAACAAGGTATTGCAGTCGGTTATGTCCCTCTAGATAAGCGTGCGTATTTTGTTCCTGAAGTGCTAGACGGTATGGAACATTTATCACTCGTTTGTATTGATAACATTCAGTGTATTGCGGGTGATGAAGAGTGGGAAATGGCGATTTTCAATCTATATAATCGTATTTTAGAAATCGGCCGCACTTGTTTGTTAATTACTGGGGATAGGCCTCCGCGGCAAATTGAACTGAAATTACCCGATTTAGCCTCTCGCCTTGATTGGGGGCAAATTTATAAACTGCATCCACTCAGTGATGAAGATAAGATTTGGGCTCTTCAATTACGCGCTCGTATTCGTGGTTTCGAATTACCAGAAGATGTGTGCCGTTTCGTGTTAAAACGTCTAGATAGAAAAATGGGAACTTTGTTTGATATTTTAAACAAACTTGACCATGCATCCATCGTTGCTCAGCGCAAATTAACGATCCCTTTCGTAAAAGATATTTTAAAACTCTAACCGATTAAATGAGTTGGCAGCTATATAGCTGCCAAAACAGAGATTATAAAATTTCACACACCTGCTCAGGTGGACGGCCTAAACGTGCTTTATCCCCATTAACAACGATAGGGCGCTCAATCAACTTAGGGTTTTCATGCATCGCTTTGATGAGTTGATCTTGAGTTAAAGAGTCATCGGCTAATTTTAACTCTTTATATAACTCTTCTTTGGTACGCATTAATTGGCGTGCGTCTTTGAACCCTAGCATTTTAAGCAGTTTTTTGATTTCAGCCGCGCTTGGAGGAGTATTTAAATATTCAACCACGGTTGGCGTGATGCCTTTATCTGTTAAAAGGGCTAAGGTTTCACGGCTTTTAGAGCAACGTGGGTTGTGGTAAATCTTAATTGGATCCGTCATTATTTTAATTCCTTACGGTTTTGCATTTTGATCGCGTAATTGTAGTTTTCGAAGCGCATCAATGCGAGCGTCATAGCGCTGTTGTTCGTAACTGCCTAAACGGCTTTGGCGGCTAGCATCGCTGAGATAATTAATCGCAATGTCATAATTCCCTCGTAATGCCATCCCTTCTGCGTAAGCAGCAAGTTCTTCAGTACGTTTACCTTGTTTTGCGGATGCCTCGGCCAGTAAATCCCAGCCAATTGGGTCATCAGGGTAATCAAACGTATATTTATTCAACAAGGTTGTTGCTTCTTTATACTGATGATTGTTAATCAACGCATTGGCTAAGTTGACTATAAATACGGTGTTTTTCGGTGCTTTTTTCAATGCATTTTGTAAACGAGAGACCGCTCTAGACACTTGATGTTGTTCAATATCGACATCCGTCATACTATCGATAAACCAAGGGTTATCGGGTTGTTTCGCTAATAGTTCTGTCAGGATTTTCCCAGCTTCTGCGTACTTTTTGTCTTGGGAAAGGAGTAATGCTTTACCATACTGAGCCGCAATCTGTTCTTGTGCAGAACCTTTACCATAATTCTCAATGATTTGGTCTAAAGCATGGTGTTGATCTGTGCTATACATGGCCAAAATACGAACCCGAGCTAACATAAAATCCAGTGATGAAGGCACACTCACTTTAGGGTATTGGTTCGAGCGGTTTCTGGCATCCGCTAAACGGCTATCCGGTAAGGGGTGCGTTAGCAGGATTTCAGGGGGCTTAGACATATAGCGGGTTTGGTCTGACATGGTTTGCATGAAATCAGCCATGGCGTGTGGGTCAAAACCTGAGCGTCGTAACGTTTGTAGGCCAATGCGGTCTGCTTCTTGCTCATTGGCTTGGGTAAAGCTTATCATGCCTTGCTGCACCCCAGCCATCGTGCTGGTTAATGCTGCAAAACCAGCTTGAGGGTTTGCCATGACTAACAGTAAAGAACCAATAGTCCCAGCAATCGCGAGAGGCGTGGTGCTTTTCTGATCTTCCATCATTCGCGCGAGATGCCTTTGCGTGACGTGAGATATTTCGTGCGCCATGACGGAGGCTAACTGGCTTTCATTTTGGCTGTACCGAAATAATGCAGAGTGCAGCACGACATTCCCCCCAAAATAGGCGTATGCGTTAATATTGGGGTTGTTGACTAAGTAGAACTTAAACGGTGTTTTAACTGAGTCTGCATTTTTCACTAACCGCATGCCAAGTTTGTTAACATATTGGGTTAACAATGGGTCATAAATAAGAGGGGTGCTGGCGCGAATTTGGCGTGTGATTGCATCTCCCATAATAATTTCTTGGTTGATACTAAGAGTGCCTCCCGCCGTCGTTCCTATATCGGGTAAGGTATCTTCAATTGCGCTATAAGCAGGTAAAACTGCACCGTTCATTAGCGCAGCGATCATGAAAGCCAATAATGGATATTTTAAAGTTTTCTTCATGAAACGTGAGTATCCCATACAACATTTTAATTTAGGGTAAGTACCGACTTTATTTCGGGTATATTTAAGTAAGGCACCTAAAAACGCGAAAAGTTTAAAACACATGATAGCAAAAGCTATCGTAAAATCTGTTCTTCGGTATAATTTTCGTTACTTTAGGAACTGTCCTTTGTGTTATTCCCCAGGAGCAATAAATGCTGGAATTGTTTTTACAGTGGTATCGTCGGCGTTTTGCTGACCCACAAGCCATAGCCCTCTTTACATTACTCGTATCAGGGTTTGTGATCATCTTCTTTTTCAGCAGTATACTGGCTCCGTTGCTGGCGGCAATTGCTTTAGCTTATTTGCTTGAATGGCCAACAAATTTATTACAACGCATAGGGCTATCCCGTTCAGTTGCTGTTGGTATCATTTTGACCTTATTTGCTGGAATAAGTGCCATGGTTATTTTAATTATTGCGCCAACGGCATGGCAGCAAGGGATTAATTTGATGGCCGATCTACCAAATATGGTTAACCGGTTCAATGAATTTGCACAGAAACTGCCAGAACAATATCCCGCATTGGTGGATGTTGGCATCATCGATATGATGGCAGATAACCTCCGTAGCCGTATGTCAGGTATTGCAGACTCAGTAGTTAAAGCGTCAGTTGCTTCGTTAATTGGTATTTTTACTTTAGCGGTTTACTTAGTTCTCGTGCCATTGATGACATTTTTCCTTTTGAAAGATAAAGAACGCATTAGCAAAAGTTTTCTCAAGTTGTTACCCAAAAACCGTTTGTTAGTGGGGAAAGTTTGGGTTGAAATGAATGAACAGATCACCAACTACTTACGCGGAAAAGTCACAGAAATGGTGATTGTTGGGGTGGCAACCTATTTATGCTTTGCATATTTTGACCTGCGCTATTCTGTATTGTTATCGGTTCTAGTCGGGGTGGCGGTATTAATCCCTTATATTGGTGCGGTAGCGGCTACGATCCCAGTGGTTATTGTTGCGCTCTTTCAGTATGGTGTTGGCAGCGAGTTTTGGTACTTAATGTTGGCATATTTAGTGATCCAAGGTTTGGATAGCAACGTTGTTGTGCCTTTATTGTTCTCTGAAGCGGTGAATTTACATCCACTTGTGATTATTTTATCTGTTGTGATTTTCGGTGGGTTATGGGGCTTCTGGGGGGTGTTTTTTGCAATACCGTTAGCAACACTGATTAAAGCGGTTATTCATGTATGGCCGGAAGAAACAACGGAACCAACAAACTAGGTTAGGAATAGTGCTGTATGGGGACATACAGCACTATGCAGTGACGATTAAGCGTGTGTATTTATGTAATCAAGCACGATTTCGTGGTGGTTACTGGTTTTAAAATTGTCAAAGACGTGCTCTATTTTCCCAGTAGGGTCAACGAGGAAGCTAATACGATGAATTCCATCATAGGTTTTCCCCATGAATTGTTTTTCACCCCAAACTCCAAATTGCTCACATACTTGGTGGTCTTCATCTGATAATAAAGTGAAGTTCAACATCTCTTTTTCAGCGAAACGAGACAGTTTTTCTGGCTTGTCTGTGCTAATACCTAATACCTCGACACCTTTCGCTTTAAGTGTATCCATTTCATCACGTAGACCACACGCTTGAACAGTACAGCCAGGCGTCATCGCTTTAGGATAAAAGTAAACTAATACGCGTTGACCCTGATAATCAGAAAGATTGATGAGCTCACCATCTTGGTCAGGAAGGCTAAATTGAGGCGCCTTATCACCGGCTTTCAATGGGTTCATTACATATATCTCCGTTAACTTTGCATATTGGGGTTGTTAACAATACTTATGTTGCCTTTGGCATTTAGCATTGTACACAGTTGTTGAAATTTATTTTTTATAATTATGCCATTATCGTCCAACGGGTCGTGTGCAGTAATCTGAATCTCCAGTTGAGCGGGCATATCATTATTGGCTGGTTGTGTTTTAGAAACAAGCTCTGCGATATTACACTGCGAAGTTGTGAATAAATTTGTGAATTGCTCGACAATACGAGGTGCATCGTCGACAACAATATTCACGGTTACGGTTGATGGGTAATAGGTTGTTTGGACACTCTGGGTTCTTTTCATTACGATGAGCAAATCAAGCTCAGCGCCTTTAGGTGGTAATGTTGCCTCTAAAAGGGTGATCGCATTCCAGCTGCCGGATAACATCATAATAAAGGTGAATTCCTTGCCAAACATCGCTAAGCGACTATCTTCAATATTACAGTCACACTCGCTGACGAGGCGTGTAATGGTATTCACAATGCCCGGACGATCTGTTCCCAGCGCAGTAATGACAAGAAATTGCTGTTCAGTCTTAGGCAAAGTCTATTCCTTAGTATTGTAATTATGTCAGTTAAATATTTGATTAGAATATCGCCGTAAAATTCGGGCATTAAAAACTGACTGACTATGAAGTTAAGGAAACCATAAAAAAGGGAATCTGCCAAGAGGGGAAATAGACTCTTGCGAGAAATATCAGTGAATTATTACTTCTATTTAAGTTAATGTCCTCGGCATTAACAAAATTCATTAAATTCTTGCTGTTGGGTGGTTTTCTTCTTTGAAATGAAAAAGTAACATGGGGGTTCAATTATTGAGGGGGTATCGCTATGGCTAATGGAAACGCAAATTATAAAGATTTTTTAACGGGAAGCATTGTTGCAGTTATCACACCAATGGATTCGGCAGGGCGTTTAGATAAAGCCAGCCTAAAAAAATTGGTGGATTACCATGTTGAAAGTGGAACAACTGCTATTGTTTCTGTTGGTACAACTGGCGAGTCAGCAACCTTAACGCATAAAGAGCATGTCGATGTCGTAAAAGCGACACTCGAGTTAGCAGATGGCCGTATTCCTATTATTGCAGGAGCGGGTGCAAATGCGACAGCGGAAGCTATTTCTCTGACAAATGATTTTGAAAACAGCGGTGTAGTTGCTTGCCTGACAGTAACACCTTATTATAATAGGCCTTCTCAGGAAGGGTTATATCAGCATTTTAAAGCAATATCAGAAAACACCAGCTTGCCACAAATTCTTTATAATGTACCATCACGGACGGGCTGTGATATGTTGCCTGAAACCGTGGGGCGTTTAGCAAAACTGGCGAATATTGTTGCAATTAAAGAAGCAACAGGGAACTTAGCTAGGGTTCATCAAATCAAAGAACTGGTTGATGATAATTTTGTACTGTTAACAGGTGATGACGCAACAGCACTTGATTTCATGCAACTGGGTGGTCAAGGCGTTATTTCAGTCACATCCAACGTTGCTGCACCGCAGATGGTAAAAATGTGTGACTTAGCGCTTGCAGGCAAATATACTGAGGCGCGTGAATTAAATAAAAAACTGATGGGGCTTCATCTTCAGTTATTTGTTGAACCAAATCCAATTCCAGCGAAGTGGGGCTGTCATCGCTTAGGTCTGATTGCAGATGGTACATTACGGTTGCCAATGACACCGTTAACCACCTCAGGCCAGCAAAAAGTTGAGGAAGCCTTGAAGCTCGCTGGGTTACTGTAAAATTTAGGGAATTTTAATGGCAACATTATTGCAAAAATCGAAGGTTATGAAGGTTGCTGGCCTGTCACTTGTCGTGTTACTGGCAGCCTGCTCCAGCGATCAGCGCTATAAACGTCAGGTCAGTGGTGATGAGGAATATCTCAATGCTGCGCCATTGAAAGTGTTGAATGTGCCACAAGGGCTGACATTACCAGAACAAAATGGTGAGTATGATATCCCTAAAGCCACATCAACAGGGGCAATAGGAAAAGCGTTAGACATTCGTCCACCAGTACTGACAATTTCGCAATTAGCGGGTTCTCGTACAGAGGATAGCGCTCAAGCAAGCCGTTTGTTGCTAGAAAATACACCTGAAAATAGTGCGCTTTGGTCACAAGTTACAATGATCTTAGAGCAAAGAAATATTCCAGTGTCCTCTAAAGATGATGGTTCTCGCTCAATTGAAACCGATTGGGTGAAATGGGACCGTGCAGATGAAAACGTTCCAATTGAAAGCCGCCATAAAGTCACGGTACAACCCGAAAACGGTATGATGGCATTGACGGTAACAAGCTTAGGTTTACGTCAAGGTGGAGAGACAATTACCGATGTTGTCGAAACTCAACGATATAACAAGCTGTTATTGAATGAATTAACCGATAACTTATATACGTTACGTGATACCTCAAACAAAGGTAGCATTCAAAACGCGTATGGCATTATAGATGTTCAAACGGGTAGTGATGATACTGGCTTACCTTTAATTGTCGTTCGTGCACCATTTGACGCAGTATGGGAGCGTTTACCTCACACCTTAGAAAGTGTTGGTATGAAAGTGGGTGACCGTACACGTTCAAGTGGTTCTGTAATGGTGACTTACAAAGGTTTAAGCAGCTCAGAATGGCAGGCTTTGGGCATTGATGACCCAACTGTGCCAGAAGCAGACTATAAAGTGCAGGTCGGTGACTTAAATAACCGTAGTACACTGCAATTTATCACCACTAAAGGTGTGCCTTTAACACAAAAACAAAATGATGAAATGGTTGCCGCGCTGAAAGCAGCGTTTAGTAAAGCACCCGCTAAAAAGTCATAATTCAACATTTTGAGATTGTTAATTAAACCGTAGCTTAAATGCAAGCTGCGGTTTTTTTATGGGTAATTTTAATCGCGTAGTGGCGTTATAAATATCAATTATTGATAGGGCTAAATTAAGTTTGATGGATTTGTCATCCCACTATTTTCGGATATACTTCAACGAAAATCGCTAACATCAAGGAGAAGAGGGATGGATAATCACGCGATGAAACCCATCAAAAATAGTCGTGATTGTATGCCAAGGAAAATATCAGGGGCTGAGTTTAACCAAAAATTGAGAATAACAGCCAGTAATATAGAAAATACACAGTGTTTTCTAACTAAAGGGGTAATAGACTTTAGTTTGCAGGGGTTTGATATACCGGAAGGTTACCGACTCGTAAAATCACTCAGGAAACAACAATATCGCTTGATTGCTAATGGGGAAAAGCCGGAAACTCTTTATCTCGTTGAACTAAAATTTCGCAAAGACATTGTGATCGGGAAGATAACGTGCACACAAATTAAAGTTTGGCGAAGCACTGCTCATCAATATATTAAAATTATCAAAGATTTACCTCGTCAGTTTTTTGCTTACCTTCTTAATACATATTGCATTATGGTAACCGATGAAGAGCAAACAGATGCAGGTCAACGTTTTTGGGAAACCATGATCAATTGGGCATTTGATAAAAAATATTATGTTTATGCCTCAAATGGTGAAGAAGAAAACCGCCTATTGATCCCGATTAAAGATATGGATGATTTTTACTTAAATTGGATGGAGTTGTATTGGGGGAAAGATATTGATATTCATACACATAGGTTGGTGGCCATCAGTAAAACGCCCTTAATCTAAATAGAATAACCTCTCTAATGATTTATTCTCTGTATTTGGTTCATGTTATTTCTATCGTAATTTATATGCTTAGCTAATTATTAATTGGCCTTTCGTTAGTTTTAATTTTTTCCTCTCTGCAACGCTAATTTTATTTTTCATATTTTCACCTAAAACAAATGGACAAAAAATCAGTGTTTATGGTTAAGTAATCGTTTGCGTCTGCTCGGGAATTTTATTATCATGATTAGCAGTGAATTATAAAATATTGAATATCAGCTAGTTAGCGTTTCGCATGGTGAATTTCAGTAACTAACTGAAACAGAGCAGAAAATTAACAATGAATAGGCCATTTGGTGGGTTTTTGTTCTTCTGTTACTTATCTGAATCTGCTGTGCAGGTTGATTTTGTTTAGTTTAATCACATCTCTGGAGTGTGTAAGATGCAAAAGAAAGCTGAGTTGTATCGTGGTAAGGCAAAAACAGTCTATACCACAGAGGATCCTGATCTACTGGTTCTGGAGTTCCGTAATGATACATCAGCACTCGATGGTGAACGTATCGAGCAGTTTGACCGTAAAGGTATGGTAAATAACAAATTTAACCATTTCATTATGAGCAAATTAGAAGCCGCCGGTATTCCAACACAAATGGAAGCATTATTGTCTGACACAGAAGCTCTGGTGAAAAAGTTAGATATGGTGCCTGTTGAGTGTGTGATCCGCAACCGTGCAGCAGGTTCACTGGTAAAACGCTTAGGTGTTGAAGAAGGCATGGAGTTAAACCCGCCTTTATTTGATTTATTCTTAAAGGACGATGCCAAGCACGACCCGATGGTGAATGAATCGTACTGTGAGACATTTGGCTGGGTGAGTAAAGAAAACTTGGCAAAAATGCGTGAGCTAAGCTACAAAGCCAATGAAGTGCTCAGTAAAATTTTTGCTGATGCAGGGCTAATTTTAGTCGATTTTAAACTGGAGTTTGGCTTGTATAAAGGCCAAGTCGTCTTAGGCGATGAGTTTTCTCCAGACGGTAGCCGTTTATGGGACAAAGAAACGCTCAATAAAATGGATAAAGACCGTTTTCGTCAGAGCCTTGGCGGCTTAATTGAGGCTTACGAAGAAGTCGCACGTCGTATTGGCGTGCAGTTAGATTAATCAATTTCCTATAATTTGAATGATATTTTAGCCTGCATTGCAGGCTATTTTTTTAGCCATTAACCCAAGGCGGCTATTGGTGAATCAAATGAGTGACCCATGAAGAGAGAGTGGTATCCGTGGTATTTATTTGTAGTTGCTGACTAAGTGACATCAATGTCGGTGCGGGAAGTGGGCTTTCAACTTGTAATTCTGGATGACCTAATACTTCCAGTGGTTGACCATCAGCAATTAGATTACCCTTTGATAGATGCAATACACGCTGAAAATGGCGGGCAACAAAATCAAGGTCGTGGCTAATCGAAACGACAGTTACCCCTTTTTTTCGTTGTAATGTTAGCCAATCTTCAAATTTTCGCATCCAAAAGGCATCAAAGTCACGGCTTGGTTCGTCAAGTAGCAATAGCTTAGGGGAAACAGCCTCTAAACAAGCAACAGCAACCATCCTACGTTGGCCTGCGTGCAAATCTAAAGGGTGTTTACCCGCCACGTCGGATAGGTGGCAAATTTCAAGTGCCTGATGTACTCGGTCTTGAATATCACGTTTATGATATTTCTGGCGTTTTAAGCCAAACGCAATTTCATCACGCACACAACTATGAAAAATTTGTTTCTCAGCTTCTTGGAATAAAATGCCGATATGGTTGGCTCTTTGTGGTGAAGAGAGAAGGTGAAGCGGCTGGCTATCAAGCAGAATGTCGCCTTGTGTTGGTTGTAATAACCCCGCTAAAAGGCGCAACAATGTTGATTTTCCTGCACCATTATCCCCAACCAAAGCAACCCATTCACCAGGGTGAATAGATAGAGATAAAGATTGTATATTATCAATAGTTGAACTTGGCCAACGATAACTCAGATTGTTAAGCTGTAACATATTGCTCCTTAAACATCTGTAGCAATCGCGCTTCATCGTGGGGAATATTTCCTTGCCAATGCCCTAATTTGACCAGCTCACCTACCGCCCGCCATGCATCTGGCATATTGATTGTTTCAAGAGCATCAAGAAAAACATCATTTAAACTGCCTGTTGCGACCATTTTCCCAGCTTCTTGAAAGGCTTGGCCTGTACTTAGCAAAAGGAATGAGTCACAGAAACGGATGGCCGGTAGTAAGTTACGTTCAAAAAAAATAATGCTGCAGCCCGTTTGTTCTGTATAGCGTTGTAATTGGGCTAAAATGCGTTGTGTTGCACTTGGGGTTAGTCGACTAAACGCTTCATCGAGTAAAAGGAGTTTAGGCTGCATCGCTAATGCACTTGCTAACACAACGCGCTGTGCTTCTCCGCCTGATAAGGTGGCAGGGTGGCGGGTACGCAGTGCCTCACAAAATGTGAGTTCAATGGCAAGTTCAACTCGCTCACTAATTTCGTTGGGTGTTAAACCGAGGTTCTCAGGCCCGAATGCAATTTCCTGTTCAACGGTAAACGCGCAGCCTGAAAGTTGTAATTGGGGGGATTGTTGAACAAGTTGGCGTGAGATAGACACTTGAACCACAGAGCTGTCAGCTAAGGGGGCTTGAAATACCTCTGCGGTTCCTTCAATTTTCCCCTGAATGAGGTCATTATGCCAACCTGCAACTATTTGTGCTAACGTACTTTTTCCACTACCGTTACCACCCAATACACATAGCCATTGGCCTGCATTGAGCTGAAGGTCAATTGGCCCTAATAGGGACTGTTCCGCGCCTTGTGGAATGAAGCGCATCTGTTGTAAATTCACCACCACAGAGAAAGACCGCCTTCAATAACAATTAACAAAACTAACCCATACCTGAGCAAGGCTTGGTGGGTGCTATCCACCGGTGGGTTCAATGTCGTGCGTTTAGTACAATAGCGAAAGCCACGCATGTCTAATGCAGCGCCACGAATACTCAATTCACTCAAGGTATTACTGGCAAGTGGAAACAATAGGGCAGGTAACGATGTAATACGTTGCCAAAAGCGACCATCAAGAGGAACGCCTCTGGCTATTTGTGCTTCACGGATAGTGCTTAATTGTTGACGAAGTTGTTCGGCAAGCAGTAATGGGCCTGCGAGTAGGTAAGCGAAACTCGCAGGTAAACGGCTGGCAAATAAAGCCCGAATAAAGCGTTCAGTCGGTACATATTGCAGCCAAAGTTGAGAAGCACTAATAATCGTTAATAACTTAAACCACAATGCCAACGCAAATTCAGGGCGGCTATTTTTTAAAGTGGCTCCAGTTAATAGCTGAGCTAGCCAGCCACCATGAATTAACCAAAGCCCTGCCGCCATGGGAAGCATAATCCATACAACAATTTTCCAACGGTGGCGGGCTGGCCGCCATAATATTAAAGCAGCGAAAGTGCTGCAACCTAGCAGGATTAATGGCCAACCCAGTGGTAAAAAAAGCGAAGTGACACTGAGCCAAAACCAAATTGTCAGCGAGGTAAATGGATGCATCTAACGGACCTTAGCCATATTTGGGTAATTACGTTGAACGCGTTCTGGTAACTGTCGAACCAGTAACCAAGCAATAATGGCTGATGCAACTTTATCTGCAATATTGGCGCCTAATACCGTAATTGCTACTGATTCTAATAAGTTATCGCCAACTGCATGAAAATACGCGACAAAAAAGTCAGCTCCACTACCAGTTGTTCCTGCAAATAAGTAAGTGCGAATGGGAACAGCAACGATCATTAACGCAAAAGTAATCACAACACCGGATAAGATCACTCTTGGTAAGGTACGAAAACCGCCTGCACGAGCTAATAAGCCAGCACTCAGGCCAATCATCATCGCAACAGGCGCGAATGCAGCTGCAATTGGACCACTGAGTAAGCCCCATAATAAATTCGTTAATAAGCCACTCAATAATGCAACCCAAGGGCCAGCTAATAATGCACAAATTAGCGTTCCGATAGAATCTAAAAATATAGGCAATTTTAGCATCGAACTTAATTGGCCAATGACCATATTAATGGCAATAGAAAACACAATTAAAGTCAGAGTGCGACTAGAGATAATCGACGTTTTACCCATGACAAAGTCATTCCTTACAGTAATAAAATAATAAAATTAACGAGACGTGATAATCAGCTCTTCATAACCAGACAACGGGCAAGGCTCACGAGTGAAATTAACTTTCTCAAGTTCCCCAATAACCAGCTCTAATGTGGTTCTAACAGTACAACCCGGCATCATATGACCACCGAGGACTTTTCCGTGTTCATCGGAGACAGATAAATGCAGGTGTTCACCCTGGGCATCTAACGTGCCAATGAATGAAACAATTTCAAACTTACCGGTTGTTTGAAAGGTATTCTCTTGGCCTGCAAAACGCAGTGCAACGTCAGTTAAGCTGCCGACACTACTGACAATAAATGCAGCTTTTAGGCCATGCTGCTCAATTTTTTGTCTTAATGTTAAGATCACATCTTCGCCAGGGACTAAGCGGATGGCAATAAAACGAGCGTTTGAATAGGGTGATAAAAGTTGATTCATATTATTAATCCTAATAATTGTGCTTGCGCTGAGCGTCGCACAACCATTGAAATCACTAAAATTATAAATAATGTGAAGTTATGATTTTTCAGTATTAATTGGTCGTGATTATTATACGCAATTGAGATGGATTGTCTGGCGGTAAAGGTATTTCGGTCTATCTTCAGCAAAAGGCACCATAAGTTGGTTTTTATAATGATAAATATAAAAAAAAGCGAGAAGTAAAAAAATAAACAGTGATGAATATTCCGAATATTTAGCTTAAGTTTTATCGATGGTCAGGATTATCCGTATTACCATGTTAATTTTTGTTCAATTAAGGGAGGCGCCGTCAGATATTCTGAGTGACTATTTTTCTAGAAGCATTAAATAGCGAATAAAAAATAGCTCAAATGTCACATTTTGGTTAATTAACTGTGCAGAGATAGTGGCTTATTATTAATTAAAAATATCGTTATAAAAATAAAAAGAGTTGGCGTTAATATTTGCTTCTTTGATGATGAGCCAATAACATGTTTTTAAGTCAGTCGATTGACTGCAAATAAATTATAATTGTGCGTTTTACAGGGACAAATCTATGAGTCATGTTGATCCAACACTAATCATTCTCTTGGTATTAGCTGGGTTAGGTATTATCAGTCATAATATGACAGTCACCCTTGCGATGCTATTTTTATTGGTAGTCAGAATAACACCATTGAATAATTATTTTCCATGGATTGAAAAATATGGTTTAACCATTGGCATACTTATCTTAACTATCGGCGTTATGACACCAATTGCGAGCGGCAAAATAACCGCTAGTGAGGTATTGGGCTCATTTTTGAATTGGAAATCGATTCTGGCAATTGTTATTGGGATCGCCGTTTCTTGGCTGGGTAGCCGAGGCGTCACATTAATGACCCATCAACCGTCTACTGTTGCAGGCTTACTTGTTGGAACCGTGATTGGCGTAGCCTTATTCCGTGGTGTGCCTGTGGGGCCTTTAATCGCGGCAGGGATATTGTCATTATTAATTGGTAAATCATAGCATTACGATGTTGAAATTACTTCCTGTTATTATCGAGCAGCTGCATCTGGTTGGCATGCGTCGTCTTATGGTTCTTTCTGGCGACAATGTGTGGGTGGAACAGCAACTCAACGAAATTCAAACAACTATTGATGGCGACTGGTTAACGATTTCATCAAACTTGCCTCACGGTATTTCCCCTGAAAATGCCCATCTATTATTGGGCCGTGAATTTTTGCATGGCATTTTTGATGTGCGTGAAGGCTTTCATAGCGAAGCGCTAGCCATGCTTGCTGGCACGTTAAAAGCAGGGAGCTTGTTAATATTATGCACCGCACCGCAATCTGAGTGGGCGACAAATAATGATATCGACAGCCTTCGTTGGAATGAACAATCTGGGGTTATTTCGACACCGAATTTTGTTCACCATCTGCAACGGACTTTTGAAGCATCCTCTGATATTTTATTTTATAAACAAGGGGATAAACCTGATTTTCCATTGCTAAAAAACAAACCGTTATGGCAAGCACCTACAGGCCATCCAACAAAACAACAGCAACAAATAATTAGCCAATTATTAAACGCAGAACATGGAGTTTGGGGCTTAATAGCGCCAAGAGGGCGCGGAAAATCGGCAATAGCAGGCATGTTAATACAACAATTTGGGGGAGAGTGTTGGTGCTGTGCACCTGCCAAAGTGGCGACGGAAGTATTAAGCCGACATGCAGGCCAACCGATTAACTTTTGGTCACCTGATAACTTATTAGCCTACTGCCGCAGCAATGAAAAAATAACAGCAGATTGGCTGATCATCGATGAAGCTTCCGCTATTCCTAATTATATTTTACGAGAGCTGGTTGAGTATTTTCCCCGTGTTTTATTGACCACAACCGTCGATGGCTATGAGGGAACAGGGCGTGGTTTCATGTTGAAATTTTGCGCAAGCTTAACGCATTTCAGGTTATTGCAACTTGATAGCCCTATGCGCTATGCGGCTAATGACGCCTTAGAATCATGGGTTAATAGCGCTCTATTACTGCAAGAGCCCACCTCTCAAACGGTTATTACTGAAACTGTTGAATATAAAGCGTTAACTCAGGCGTCATTAGTAGAAAATAATGAAAGACTAAGCGCATTTTATGGCCTATTGATGAGCGCACACTATCGAACGTCACCATTAGATTTACGACGACTATTGGATGCTCAGCAACAACATTTTATGGTGGCAAAAACCGAGTCTCATAATTGTGCTTATTTAGGTGCATTATGGATGGTAGATGAAGGACAGTTGACCGAATCATTGAGCTGGCAAATATGGGCTGGGCTTCGTCGACCAAGAGGAAATTTAGTTGTCCAGTCATTGGCAGCTCACAGTGCTTTTCCTAATGCGGCACAGTGGCAATCTCGCCGTGTAATGCGTATTGCGGTTGATGCGCACCACCGTAGGCGCCAAATTGGTTTAACGCTGTTAGAAAAACAAAAAACAGTTGCTACAGAGCAAGGGTTGGATTTTTTATCTGTTAGTTTTGGGCTAACACCTGATTTAACGGCTTTTTGGCAAAAAGCCGGTTTTAGGCTGATACGCATTGGCACTCATAAAGAAGCAAGCAGTGGCTGTTTTACCGCAATGGCTATTCTACCGATATCAAACCGTGCATACCAACTCTGTGAACAGGGGGAGTTACGGCTAAAACGTGACCTATATTGGCGCAGTGATTTACAAGAGTTTGCTTTCACAACAGACTCACAACAGCAATTAACGACAGATGATTGGGTTGAACTCATCGGGTTTAGTGAGTTTAAACGGCCCATTTCTGCGAGTGAAAGTGCGATTCTGCGTTTATTGAAGGAAGAAAAAAACGGGCTTTCGCTTCTCAGACGGCATTTGGTGTCATGTGAGCCCATCGCACAGATTTGCGCAGATGTTGGTATAACAGGGCAAAAGCAATGGCTACAACGAGTAAGAGAAGAGGTTGGTATACAGGTAAAACAATACCAACCCACGCTGTTAGCGGAGATAAAGCAAAAGGTTATTTCTTCTTGTCTTTAGGCCAATCGTCTTCATCATCCCAAAGGTGGTTATTATCTTGATGTGGGGGAATTTCTGGCTTGTCATCTAAAAACTTTTTGGGGTCCAATTTCATCATTTCTTTGACTGAATTCCAGATAATACCTACCAATAAGAGTAAAATTATCCACCAGTAGTCGGCTAACCATTGCATACATTACCTTCCATTCGTCATTCTTTGAGCTGTCTGTGCGTTGATATCGCTCAGTTACCCTAGTCACATACTTTTGTATGCTCCTAGGGATGCCTTCACTCATCGCCTTCATACAACTCAAATAATTTAGAATGGGTTGAGAGAGCCATTCTTTGAGCTGTCTGTGCGTTGATATCGCTCAGTTACCCTAGTCACTGCTAGTAATAATCATTCCAACAGGCAAAAGCGACTTTTCATTAAGCTTGTTTACCATTAGAGTATACCATTGATATTATTATGAGTTACCACAAAATTTATGCGGTTTTTACCATTTAATTTATTTATTAGAGAGGAGGAGTAATTTTGAAAAAATTGTTCCTCATTGTTATTGGATGGTTAGCTGTTGCGCTGGCTTTTGCTGGCGTCGTTCTTCCTGTTTTGCCGACTACGCCTTTCTTATTGCTGGCGGCATGGTGCTTTTCTCGTTCATCTCCACGCTTTCATCATTGGTTATTATATCGCTCTTGGTTTGGGGGGTATATCCGTCATTGGCAAAAGCACAGAGGGCTACCTAAAGGGGCAAAACCCAAAGCAATTATATTGATAATACTTACTTTTTCATTATCAATCTGGGTTGTTAGTTATGTATGGTTGAAAATTGGCTTATTGGCACTGTTGTGTTGGCTGCTTATTTTTATGTATCGACTTCCAGTTGTTGATGAACAAATTTCCACGAAAAATAAAAAAGCCTCATAAATTATGTAATGTGATTTATGAGGCGTGATAGAAGTTGCTTTGCTAACTTAGGGGTTATTCAGGAGCTCTAATATAGCGTTCGAATACATAATCTAAGTTACTGTTTAACCAGTTTTTCCCGCAAATATCCTCTTGTTCTAGAACTTGCTTAATCACTTCTGGCGTTAATAGCTGTTCAGCTTCATGGGATAACGGCCAGTAGCTAATATGCCAAGGTTCATAGGCAACCCCTGCATTTTTGGCAGTAAAAGGGCGATAAAAATCAAATGTTGCCATATTATCCGTGAGCCAGTGATTTAGTTCAGCAAGGTAGCCGCCAGTTTCATACTCCCAAGGTTCTAACTGCAATGTTTGCCCTGCTGGGATACGTAATGGGTCATACACGTCTATTTCGGTTCCCCAATGATGACGGCTTGCACCAGGTAATGCAGACCAATGCAAAATCGCCTCACAAAGCTCACCTTCAGAAAGGGCTGTAATATCTAGAGGTTGGCTCTGTGCATCAAGAACAGGGCGGAGGCCGGTGAATTTTTCATTCCAAATTAACTGTTGACGTGAAAAATCACGAAATGCACTTGCTGACTGTAACTTGAAGCCTGCTTTTACCGCTGCTTGTTGCATGGCTAAAAATGCTTTGGTGGCATTAAACTGTAGGCGATGAGAGCCGCCAAGTGTCACTAAATGGTCCGTGGAACGGCCTGTTAGCATTGCGATGGTGATCATAATAACAATAGCTCCATGACTCGCTCATAAATTAAGGCCAGTTGTTGCAAGTCTTTGACACTAACGCATTCATCAACTTTATGTATGGTGGCATTCAATGGGCCGAGCTCAATCACTTGAGTTCCCATTTGGGCGATAAAACGACCATCCGATGTTCCACCACTTGTCGATAACTCTGCGTTAAGACCTGTCAGTTCATGAATTGCTTGCAGAGTTGCAGTGACAAGCTCTTGTTTTTCAGTCAAAAATGGCTGCCCAGATAATGACCATTCAATTTTGTATGTAAGGCCATGGCGGTCTAACATGTTAGTGACCCTGTCACGTATCTGTATGTCAGTCAATTCTGTGCTGAAACGAAAATTAAATTGAATAAATAACTCTCCGGGGATCACATTACTTGCCCCAGTACCTGCATGGATATTGGCAATTTGCATGGTAGTGGCAGGGAAGAACTCATTGCCGTTATCCCAGATAGTTGAGGTGAGCTCTTGCAAAAAAGCGGTTGAGCGGTGCACCGGGTTGTCCGCTAAATGGGGATAGGCAACGTGTCCCTGTGTACCCAAAATAGTTAAGTTCGCTGTAATAGAGCCTCTACGTCCATTCTTTATGATGTCGCCTAATTGTGATTGGCTTGACGGCTCACCGACTAAACAGTAATCAACGCGCTCATTACGTGCCATTAATGTTTCAACAACTTTAACCGTGCCATCCAACGCAGCAGCTTCTTCATCAGATGTGATTAAAAAGGCCAAGCGTCCTGGATGATGAGGGTGTTTTTTGACAAAACGCTCTGCGGCGATAACCATTGCTGCGACTGAACCTTTCATATCAGCAGCACCACGGCCATATAGATGCTGATTTATAATTGTTGGGTTAAACGGCGGAGTCTGCCAATTTTCGCTATTGCCTGCCGGTACAACATCGGTATGACCTGCGAATGCAAGGGTTGGCCCCTGAGTACCTCGATGTGCCCAAAAATTCAATGTGTCACCAAAATGCATGGGTTCAACAGTAAAACCAAGTTGGTTTAAGCGCTCGGTAAGTATTGCTTGGCAGCCTTGGTCATCGGGGCTGATAGAAGGGCGAGTAATTAATTCTTTGGCAAGCTGAATAACGGGGCAATCCATTATATCCACCTGATTATCGAATGAAGTTTTGGTAGTCATTAGCGTTAAACCCAACTAAGTATCGGTTATCTGGAGAAACAAGTACGGGCCTTTTGATCATGGCAGGCTCTGCAAGTAGTATTTTTTTCGCACTGTCTGCGTCAACAACTGCATTTTTTTCATCGTCAGTCAGTTTACGCCACGTTGTTCCCCGTTTATTGACTAACACTTCCCAATCAATATGTTCCATAAAGGTAGAAAGTAATTCATCGCTAATACCATCAACACGATAATCATGAAACTGATAGTTAACGCCATTATCTTCTAAGTAACGGCGTGCTTTTTTAATGGTGTCACAGTTTTTAATTCCGTACATGATATAAGGAGAGTTAGATGTATTTGGCATATGATTTTCCTCAAAAAAACTAGCGATAATCCTTACATAATGAGGCAAAAATCACTTGGGATCTAGCCCAAACTTGAGAAATATATAATAACCTTATAATTAAAAACTATGTGACTTAGCCTCGACAATTAATATATTAAAAAAATCATCTTGAGCGCATATAAATTAAACTAGCTTCTAGACGAGAGCGAACGCGTAACTTTTTAAGAATATTTCGAATGTGAACTTTAACAGTCTCCTCAGAAATAAAAAGCAAATTAGATATTTCACGATTTTTCAAGCCGACAGCCAGTTCATGTAAAATTTCAGATTCTCGTTTCGTCAGTACTGATAGCGGATCATTATAATTATGACGTGAAATAAGATGTTGATATATTTTTTCACTAAAAACCAATTGCCCTCTAGAGGCCTTCTTCATGCTATAAAATAGCATGTCAAGTTCACTGCTTTTCAATAAATAACCTTGTGCACCTGCATCAATAGCACCATATATATCTGTTTTAATTGTTGATGCAGATAACACTAGTAAGTAACTGTCATTGCAGTGTTTACGAAGTAATCGCATAGTTTCAAATGTTTTAATACCTTGAATATTGGTATCGATGATAATGAGATTAGGCTGTAGGTGCCTTGCGATACTTAAGGCTTCGTAACAACAAGAGCACTCTGCTGTGACACTAAAGTGTGTATCTGTATTTATGAGCTGACGCAATCCCAAGCGTATAATAGGGTGCTCATCAATAATCATTACTGTATATTTAGACATAGAGGGTTCCTTTTTTATGTCTCAAACGTCAAAGTCTAGTTAAGTATTCCCCATAAAATAGACAATCTGATTTCAATATGTTTATTATATTTAATAAGTATATTAATAATTATAAAACTAGTTTGGTATATTATTAATGTTACTTCTTTAATTAATTTGAATAGCTATGCTAATAAAATAAGGTGTTTATCGATAATACATTAAAATCAGAAAATTCATATCTAATATTTAAATTAAAATTAAAAATAAGTGATTTTGAAACGGAATTACACAGTGTTGTTAGGTAATTAATTATTTATATATATTACCATCATGAAATTAACTATAAATTATTTTAGTTTTATTTTTAATAATTAAAACGGTGTTGCGATATAATCAAAGCGATTACGTTTTACTCTAATAGTGGCCTAACTCTATTGTCACTGAAAGGCTGTAACTGAAAGATTTTTCTGGAAATTGCAGGTATGATCATGATTTGCTAGTGAGATGTGTTTATACTGTTATCGCTCTTACCTTACTTATTTTGAAAGGACTTGACGATGGATGATAAATTAAAACAAAGTGCTCTTGATTTTCATGAGTTTCCACATCCTGGGAAAATTACGGTTACCCCAACTAAACCCCTAACAACCCAGAGAGATCTCGCATTAGCATACTCACCAGGTGTTGCAGTGCCATGTCTTGAAATTGCAGATGACCCACTTAAAGCTTATCGTTACACGGCTAAAGGTAACCTTGTCGGGGTGGTGTCTAATGGTACTGCTGTTCTTGGGTTAGGTAATATCGGTGCTTTGGCTGGTAAGCCCGTCATGGAAGGGAAAGGTGTACTATTTAAAAAGTTTTCTGGTGTTGATGTCTTTGATATTGAAGTTGATGAAACCGATCCAGACAAGCTCGTGGATATCATAGCATCCCTTGAGCCGACTTTTGGCGGTATTAACTTAGAAGATATCAAAGCACCAGAATGCTTTTATATTGAACAAAAACTCCGTGAGCGGATGAAAATCCCTGTATTCCATGATGACCAACACGGAACGGCGATCATCTGTACTGCTGCTGTCATTAATGGGCTACGGATTGTTAAAAAAGAGATTGGTGATGTTCGCCTAGTCGTTTCTGGCGCAGGGGCAGCATCAATCGCTTGTATGAATCTATTAGTCGCATTAGGGTTGAAACGCGAACATATCACCGTCTGTGATTCTAAAGGGGTGATTTATAAAGGCCGTGACGAGCGCATGGATGTGACTAAAGCCGCGTATGCAATTGAAGATAACGGTCAACGTACTTTAGCGGATGCTATTCCTAATGCAGATATTTTCTTAGGTTGTTCAGGTCCTCGCCTTTTAACGCCAGAAATGGTGAAAACCATGGCAAAAGATCCACTGATCTTAGCATTGGCTAACCCTGAACCTGAAATATTGCCACCGTTAGCGAAAGAAGTTCGTCCTGATGCCATCATTTGTACCGGTCGCTCTGATTACCCAAATCAGGTTAATAACGTGTTATGTTTCCCATTCATTTTCCGTGGTGCGTTAGATGTCGGTGCAACAACGATAAATGAAGAGATGAAACTGGCTTGTGTGTACGCCATTGCAGATTTGGCATTGGCAGAACAAAGCGAAGAAGTGGCTTCAGCGTATGGCAATCAAGATCTATTCTTTGGCCCTGAGTATATTATTCCGAAACCATTTGACCCACGTTTGATTGTTAAAATTGCACCGGCTGTGGCAAAAGCGGCAATGGACTCAGGGGTAGCAACACGTCCAATTGAAGATTTCGATGCTTATATCGAAAAATTGAACCAATTTGTTTATAAAACAAACTTATTTATGAAGCCTATTTTCTCCCAAGCGAAGACTGCGAAAAAACGCATTGTTTTAGCCGAAGGGGAAGAAGAACGTGTATTACATGCCACTCAAGAGCTGGTTTCTTTAGGTTTAGCTTTCCCAGTTTTAGTTGGGCGTCCAAGTGTGATTGAAATGCGTATTCAAAAACTTGGCCTACATATTGAGTTAGGTAAAGATTTTGAAGTGGTCAATAATGAAAATGACCCGCGTTATAAAGAGTATTGGCAAGAATATTACCAAATCATGAAACGTCGTGGTGTTTCCCAAGAAATGGCGCGCCGTGCAGTGATTAATAACCCAACCTTAATTGGTGGGATCATGGTGTTACGTGGCGAAGCTGACGGGATGATTTGTGGTACTGTCGGAAGTTATGGCGAACACTACGAAGTGGTTAAAGAACTGTTTGGTTTCCGCGAAGGTGTTCATACCGCTGGTGCAATGAACGCATTATTACTGCCAACGGGGAATACATTCATTGCAGACACTTATGTCAATGAAGACCCTTCACCGGAAGAGCTAACTGAAATCACGTTAATGGCAGCGGATACGGTAAGACGCTTTGGTATTGAACCGAAAGTCGCGCTGTTATCGCGTTCTAGCTTTGGCTCTTCAGATTGCTCATCAGCACAAAAAATGCGTGATACGTTATCGATGATCAAAGCACGTGACCCACATCTTGAAATTGACGGCGAAATGCATGCGGATGCCGCATTAATTGAGTCTATCCGTAAAGATGTGATGCCAGATAGCCCATTAAAAGGTTCAGCAAATTTATTAATAATGCCAAATATGGAAGCGGCACGTATTAGTTATAACTTATTGCGTGTGACTAGCTCTGATGGTGTGACTGTCGGGCCGGTGTTGATGGGGGTTGCGAAACCTGTGCATATTTTGACACCAATTGCGTCGGTACGCCGTATCGTGAATATGGTTGCTTTAGCGGTTGTTGAGGCTCAAACAAATCCTCTCTAACGGTTAATATTAGTTAATCCCTTTTAAAGGCTTCTATGGTTTCATAGTGGCCTTTTTTATTGAAAATGATTCTCATTATCTGTATCTTGTGGGTTTGACTACACAAGACGGAAAGCATAATGATTTCAATTAGATTGACCTCTCGAATAGCCACTTTGATAGTTGGGTTATTCTTTCTTATTGGTTGTACACAAAAAGTTGAACCGACAACCGTACAATTAGATAACCAACTAACAGTTAGTAACCAAATTATTGACTTAGCAACAGGTAAGTCTTTAACTCCTCAACAATTAATTGAGCAGCTTGCTCAATCTCCACGTGTGATCGTGGGAGAAAAGCATGATAACCACTATCACCACCAAATTGAGCAGTGGCTTGCACAAGAAATGCCAAAAATACGTCCTCAAGGCGCGGTTTTACTCGAAATGCTGACACCTTCACAGCAAAAGGGCGTGAGCCGTGTACAGGCACAGATGCAAAGTAACCCCTATATTCGTGATGAAAAGTTACAGTCTGCCTTAAATTGGAATAGCGGCTGGCCTTGGGAACAATATGGGTCTTTAATCCGCCATTTGCTGAGCTCACCTTATCCACTACTGTCTGCAAATTTAGACAAAGAAGAGGTGCTTGCCGCCTATGCTAACCCGTCATCGATAGCGGGGCAGTATTCTACTCAGCCTATTGTTCAAGAACTTATCAGCAAAACGATTGAAAGTTCTCATGGTGGGGAGCTTACAGCGGAACAAGTTATAAGAATGACGTTCGTACAGCAGCTGCGTGACCGTCGTATGGCAGAGTCGTTATTAAATGCGCCTACACCAGCGCTTCTGTTCGCAGGTGGCTACCATGCAACAAGAGCTATTGGTGTCCCCTTGCATGTGCAAGATCTCGCCCCTGATGAACCAATGAAAGTGTTAATTATTTCGGAAAGAGGGGAAGAAATAGACCACTTACATGCGGATTTTGTGTGGTACACACCTAAATGATGACTAAATAATAGCAACCTAATGATTTCAAAAAAGTTAATTTTGTGAAGTAATCTTTATTTTCATTAAGAAATGATTTCCATTTTCATTTGTTATTAATTATCATTTGCGTTTATGTGAGAATACGTAAGTATGAAAGATAAAAATGAGTATAACAACATTTGAAAATGAGTATTTAAAGCGAACGACAAAGATGAGTGGTTGGCTCGCATTGGCAATCGCTCTTCATGTTGTGGTTGTTGGCGTGTATTTATGGGTAACTCACAATCAACAATGGGAAGAGTTATTGCCACCGCCATCCGTGGTCATGGAAATTTCGATTGAGTCGCAAGCGGTGCAATTGACAGAAGCTAACATTGGTCAGTTACAAGAGTTATCTGTGGCGAGTCAAGTTCATGAGGCACCGTCTGAAGATAAAATTATCCCACCCCTAGCAGTCAATGAGCAGGCAGAAGTGCAAGTGGCTAAGGCGGTGAGTAAACAGCGAACAGTTGAAGTCAAAAAACAAAAACATGAAAAGCAGGTGGTTGAACAAAAACAAGCGACTGATTCAAAAGCCAATGATGCTCCTGTCACCAGTGATGCAGCAGCACCATTACAGACGCAGAAAATTGCGGCAGAATTTAATAGCCAGTCACAATCGATAGAGAACGCGAAAAGGCTGTGGGAAGCTCAAGTATTGGGAAAACTAAATAAATACAAGCGGTTCCCTGAAGATGCCGTAAGGCGAGGGCGAGTTGGTCAATCAACCGTGACATTCACGGTTGACCCACAAGGTTTTTTACTTGGTAGCGACTTGGTGAGTTCATCTGGAACGCGATCTTTGGACAGAGAAGCGTTGCAGGTGCTCTCAAGGGCGGCGCCGTTACCTGAACCACCGGCCGAAATTTTAGTTAATGGGCGGGTAACGGTCAGGATCCCTATTGATTTTACTCTTAATGAAAAATAGATTGGATTAATTATGCGTAATAAACTCACTGAGTTTTGTCTTATTACATTACTTGGTTTATATGCAGCCACTAGTGCTGCGGAGGAAAGAATGTCAGCACCAATAGCACAAAAGCAACCTCATACCATTACCACTCACGGAGATGTCCGTGTTGACAACTATTACTGGTTAAGAGATGACCAGCGTGAGTCTCCCGAAGTTATCGAATATTTAACGCAAGAAAATAATTATACGCAGCAACAACTTGAAAAAGGTGAGCCGTTAAAAAAAGAAATTTACGATGAACTATTTTCGCGTATGAAGCAGGATGATGAATCAGTTCCTTATAATTATAATGGTTATACTTACCGCTCACGAGTGGTTGCAGGCAAAAACTACTCTATCTATGAAAGGCGCCCGGTAAATAGCCAGGGTGAATGGGCTGTATTAGTTGATGGTAATGAACGTGCAGAAGGCACTGAATATTATCGTATGGGCGCATTAGCGATTTCGCCAGATAATACCACGCTTGCCATCGCTGAAGATCGCCAAGGGCGTAATGAATTTGTCGTGTCATTTCGCAAAATTGATGAGAGCGAGTGGCAAGAAAATGTGTTAACCAATACATCAGGTAATATTGTTTGGGCCAATGACAACCAAACGCTATTCTATGTGAATAAGGACAAGCAAACATTGCTTCCTTTTCAAGTCGTTAGGCACCAATATGGCACACAGCAAACTCAAGACAAACTGGTGTACGAAGAAAAGGATGATACTTTTTACGTTAGTTTATCGAAATCAACTTCAAAAGATTTTATTTTAATTGGTATCACGAGTACTGAAACCTCTGAATACCGGTTAATTGATGCAAATCAGCCACAAAATGACGCTAAAATCTTGAAACCTCGTCAAACAGGTGTTGAGTACTATCCTGATCATTTCAACGGTAAATTCTATATTCGTTCTAATCACCAGCACCCATTATTTGGTTTATATATTGCAGACAATATTTCAGCTCCGTGGGCAAGTTTTATAGCACCACGTGATGGGGTTGACCTTGAAGGTTTTGCTTTATTTAATAATTGGCTAGTGATAGAAGAGCGCCAAAATGGCTTAGTAAATATTCGCCAAATCAGCTGGTTAACGCATAAAGAAAATCAAGTAAGCTTTGATGACCCAACGTATATGGCATGGATTAGTAATAACCCTGAGCCTGATACAGATATATTACGCTACGGCTATTCATCAATGACCACACCGTCTTCAGTATATGAAATTAATATGCTGACTCAAGAAAAACAGCTTTTAAAACAAGAAGAAGTTAAAGATTTTAATAAGCAAAACTACCAAAGTGAGCGTATTTGGGTTACTGCACAAGATGGAGTAAAAGTTCCGGTTTCCTTGGTTTATCGTAAAGATCTTTTCAAACATGGCCAAAACCCATTGTTAGTCTATGGTTATGGCGCTTATGGATATGGTATTGACCCTTCATTTAGCTCATCTCGTTTGTCTTTACTGGATCGTGGCTTTGTTTACGCGATTGCTCATATTCGTGGTGGTGGTGACTTAGGTAAAAATTGGTACATACAAGGTAAAACAATCCACAAGATGAATACTTTTACTGACTTTATTGATGCAACCAAAGGGTTATTATCAGAAGGTTATGGTAAAGCAGGGCATGTGTATGCCATGGGCGGAAGTGCTGGTGGGCTATTAATGGGCGCTGTAGTGAACATGGCACCTGATTTATACGAGGGTGTTGTTTCCGCGGTTCCATTTGTTGATGTGGTGACCACAATGTTAGACCCGTCAATCCCATTGACCACTGGGGAGTATGATGAGTGGGGTAACCCTGAGAATGAAGAGGACTACTGGCGAATTAAAGCGTATAGCCCTTATGACAATATCAAAGCACAGCATTATCCGCACATATTAGTGACGACAGGGCTACATGACTCACAAGTTCAATATTGGGAACCTGCAAAATGGGTGGCTAAATTGCGGGATATTAAACAAGGCAATTCATTATTATTATTAGAAACGAATATGAATGCAGGGCATGGTGGTAAATCGGGCCGCTTTAATGCGTTAGATGATATTGCTCAAGAATATAGTTTTATTCTTATGCTTGAAAATAAAGATAAATATTTTCCTTATTTAAAATAATAATTAGCCTATAAAATTGAGGTTATTTCAGGTCAGCAACAATATTAATGACATTGTTGCTGAGCCTTTTCACAGGCTTTATTTGCCCTGTGTTAGCAGTGTGAGCGTATGACACACAGTACGTTTACAGGAATGGTTTAATGAATAATAAAACAATAATTATGGTAGCTGGCTTTATTGCCACTGGCTACCAAGGGATTGCTTTGGCTGAAAATACACAGCAGCAAAATAAGCAGAAAGAGGGTGTGGTTAATTTTAGCCAATTAAAAGTTTCAGGTGCACAAAAACAAACACCATTAGTCAAGGCATTGGAAAAACCGGGGGCTTACAGTGCGGTGGGGACAGAAAATAAATTGCAGTCGATGGATAAAATAATCCGCACCATGCCAGGGACTTATACGCAAATGGATGCTAGCCAAGGAACGGTTAACGTGAATATTCGCGGGTTAAGTGGTTTTGGTCGCGTGAATATGATGGTTGATGGTATCACTCAAAGTTATTATGGTAATTCCCCAAGTAAGTACACACACGGGATGCAGCCAAGTAATGATTTTGGCTCATTAATAGATCCTAACTTTATAGTGTCGGTAGAAGTAGAAAAAGGACAGCTAAATGGCAGTAATAGTGTCAACGCCTTAGCGGGGAGTGCAAATTTCCGCACTATCGGTATTGATGATGTCATTTTCAATAACAACTTATATGGCCTACGTAGTAAGGCCAGTTGGGGAGATAATGGTCTCGGTTATAATGGCATGGTTGCAGTTGCAGGAAAGACATTATTACAAGATGATGGCTATTTTGGCGGTTTAATTGCGGTTAGCGGCCATAATATTCCTGGTAGTTATAAGAATGGTGATGGGTTTGATAGTGATGAATTTGCCACAGACCCATCATTTAAACAAAAACCACAATCCCAATTAGCCAAACTGAAATATAAACCTAATGACAGTCATGAATTAGAATTTAGTGGCCGTTTCTTACAAAATAAGTTAACTAGCAGAAAGATTAATAGTGATGACTATTACCTTAAATATAAATACACCCCATTAAATGAATTAATTGATGTGGAAATATTGGCAAGCCATGGAAATAATCAGCAGAAACTCCAAGGTGATCCCGTTGGTGGCGCGTACAGAGATGCCATATCTAAAAATAAATCAGATAGTATAAATTTATCCAATACTAGCCATTTTTCTTATGGCGACGTGGATTATAAATGGCAAGTTGGTTCGAAATTAATGAAAACCAAGTACAGTAAGGAAGCTCAATCTGTTGAAGACCCAAACACCCAGAAAAACAATCCATTTGCACCAAGCGGAACACAAGATATTGCCAGTGTATATACTCAGTTTGAAGCGAAATACGATATCTACACAGCGATATTTGACCTTAATTACCTCAATTATAGTGTGAAAGGCTATAAACCTGAGTGTGATGCAACAGAGAAATGTTTTCCTCAAGAAGCCAGTAATCTGAATATTAAAGATAGCGGAATTAACCCTGGAATATTATTATCCGCACAACTCATTCCTGAATTCCAACCCTTTGTTAGCTATGCTCATTCAATGCGAGCACCAAATTCACAAGAAGCTTTTTTCTCCTCAAATGGTGGCCAGACTATGAATCCATTTCTTAAGGGGGAAAAATCGAAAACTTGGCAGGTTGGCTTTAATAGCTTAAAACCTGATTTAGTGGTGGAGGGTGACCAATTTAACCTGAAAGCATTGTGGTTTCATACTCAGGTTAAAGACTACATCACGAGTAAAGCTTTCATTCTTTGTCGTTCCAATCCACGGGATGAATTTGATTGGTGTTTAGTCAATGATGATGTATGGGATAAAGAGAATCCACCCATGTCTCAGCGAGCAGAAATGTATGTGAATGACCACCGAAATGTGAATCTACGTGGGTATGAACTGCAAGCCAACTATGATGCAGGTGTATTTTACTCAATGATTTCCTATACCAAAGAGTCAGGAAAACAACCAGTTTCTATTAATAGTACCTCTGCATTTAGTGCCGGGGACTTTACGCAATTACCCGACTATTACCTAACATTAGATTCAGGTGTGCGTTTGCTGGATGAAAAGCTGACACTGGGGTCAACGATAACGTGGACAGGGCCGTCTAAGCGAATTAGCCCAGTTCTTGATGCCGACCAAAATGGTGACGCTATGACGGAAAAATACGAAAAACAGCCAACCATTATTGATGTATATGCAGATTATGAAATTAATAAAAACGTTAAGTTGATGATGACCATTAACAATGTGACAAATAAAAACTATACCGATGCATTAAATCGCGCAAATTCGGGTGCAATTATGGAAGAACGAGGGCGAAATAACGAAACGGGTAGAGGGCGTACCTATATGATAGGTGGGCAGGTGCGTTTCTAATCAACATATAAATTTAACACCACTTATCTCGTTATTTTTATCGAGATAAGTGGATAAAATAATTATTTCGATACTCTTTTGACTTTAACCTTCTCAATGTGGGTGACTTGGCTTTCAACCCAGCCATCATTAAGGCGTGTTTTCAACGGTTGGCCGACTTTCACTTGGCTGGTTTTTTTCAACACAGTGCCTTTAGCGGTTTCACTGATACTAAACCCGCGAGCTAGGGTGGCTAATGGGCTAACCGCTTCCATTTTCGAACAAGCCACTGCGAATCGCTGGCGATAGCTATTGACCAAATGGGTAACCATATTTTGCAAATGATATTGCGTCTGTTGCAGCTGGCGTTGTTGTTTTTGCAGATGTGGGCGCAAATCATTTTGCAGTAAACGACGATTAACTTTCTCGAATTTAGCCGTTGAACTTTGTAGTTGCCGCGTCATCGACTGCGCCAGCTTTTGCTGCAATAAACTGAGCTGGTTATGTTGCCTTGCCAACCGCAATTGCGGGTGTTGCTGCTGTAGGCGGTGATGCAAGCGTGCGAATCTTTGTTGTTGACCTGCCACGTAATAATCCATCGCCATTTCAAGGTGTTGCTGTGCTGATTTTAGCTGGCGGAGCATTTCTAACTGGTTACGGCTAACAAGCTCAGCGGCGGCTGACGGGGTTGGCGCTCTTACGTCCGCCACATAGTCGGCAATTGTCACATCGGTTTCATGGCCAACAGCGCTAATTATTGGCAGTTGGCTGGCAAAAATGGCTCTAGCAACGATTTCTTCATTAAATGCCCATAAATCTTCAAGTGAACCGCCTCCGCGACCGACGATCAACACATCGCATTCTTGACGTAGGTTTGCTAGCTCAATCATTCGAGCAATTTGTGCTGGCGCCATCTCACCTTGAACGGCCGTTGGGTAGATGATGATAGGCAGGGAAGGGTCACGACGACGTAAAATATTTAAAATATCATGTAGGGCTGCACCTGTTGCCGAGGTAATGATACCGACAGACTTAGCAGGGCTAGGGAGCGGTTTTTTATGAATAATATCAAATAAGCCTTGTGCGCTTAGCGTTTGCTTTAATAGCTCAAAACGCTGTTGCAGTAACCCTTCACCGGCGGGCTGCATGCTTTCAAGGATTAATTGATAGTCGCCTCGTGGCTCATACAAGGTGACGGTCGCTCTGAC
This sequence comes from Providencia sp. M-27, assembly GCF_011077905.1. Lineage (NCBI taxonomy): Bacteria > Pseudomonadati > Pseudomonadota > Gammaproteobacteria > Enterobacterales > Morganellaceae > Providencia > Providencia sp. M-27. Next base: position 392,109 of record NZ_JAALBT010000002.1, read on the forward strand.
TAACACCTGTTGACCATTCTGGGGGCGGAAAGTGACACGCGCATTTTGCCCACGGAACATTGCTGCACGAACCTGAGCCCGATCATCTTTTAAGGTTAGATACCAATGACCGGAGCTGGGTTGCGAAAAATTAGAAATTTCTGCGGTTAACCAAATACGACCCATTTGGTTATCAAGAAGTTCTCGAACCGTCTGGTTAAGCTTGCTAACAGAGTAAATTGCGCTATTTTGTGATGTCGACATGTGAGCCAGATCAAATTTTAAAACAATGACTTAATCGTTAGATACTAACCTAGCCATAAGAGTTATCAAGTTTTTTTCAAAAAAACGCTGGAAGCAACCGTTTTCGGTGTGTATAATGCCGCGGCAATATTTTATACCTTTCCATAACGCTGCCTGGTGGGATATTGCCTATGTTACGCATTAAAAAAGAAGCACTAACTTTCGACGACGTTTTACTCGTTCCTGCACACTCAACGGTATTACCAAATACTGCAGACTTATCAACTCAACTGACTGCAAACATCCGCCTGAACATTCCTATGCTTTCTGCAGCCATGGATACTGTCACTGAATCTGACCTTGCTATCGCATTAGCACAAGAAGGTGGCATTGGCTTCATCCATAAAAATATGACTATTGAGCGCCAAGCGGAAGAAGTTCGCCGCGTGAAAAAGCATGAAAGTGGTGTGGTTACTGATCCTGTCACCGTAACGCCAGATACGACCATTCGTGAAGTGCAAGAAATGGCTGAGCGTAATGGGTTCGCGGGTTATCCTGTTGTTGCTAAAGACAATTCACTAGTCGGTATCATTACTGGCCGTGACGTGCGTTTCGTGACAGATTTAGACCAACCTGTTACCGCAGTGATGACGCCAAAAGAGCGTTTAGTGACTGTAAAAGAAGGCGAAGCACGCGAAGTCGTTTTGCAAAAAATGCATGAAAAACGTGTAGAAAAAGCCTTAGTGATCGATGATAACTTTCATTTGTTAGGGATGATCACCGTTAAAGATTTCCAAAAAGCAGAACGTAAACCAAACGCGTGTAAAGACGAGCAAGGCCGTTTACGTGTTGGCGCTGCAGTTGGTGCCGGCGCAGGAAATGAAGAGCGTGTTGATGCGCTGGTGGCCGCTGGCGTTGATGTTTTATTAATTGACTCATCACATGGTCATTCAGAAGGTGTCCTACAACGTATCCGTGAAACTCGCCAAAAATACCCTGATTTGCAAATTATTGGTGGTAACGTTGCAACAGCTGAAGGGGCTAAAGCCTTAGCAGATGCCGGTGTTAGCGCAGTTAAAGTGGGTATTGGTCCGGGTTCTATTTGTACCACACGTATCGTAACAGGCGTTGGTGTACCACAAATCACAGCGATTGCAGAAGCGGCAGAAGCGCTTGAAGGTACTGGTATTCCTGTTATTGCGGATGGTGGTATTCGTTTTTCTGGCGACATCTCTAAAGCTATCGCGGCAGGCGCAGCCTGTGTGATGGTCGGCTCAATGTTCGCAGGAACTGAAGAGTCTCCGGGAGAAACCATTTTATTCCAAGGCCGTACTTACAAAGCATACCGTGGTATGGGCTCACTTGGTGCGATGTCTAAAGGTTCGTCAGACCGCTACTTCCAATCGGATAATGCAGCAGACAAATTAGTGCCAGAAGGGATTGAAGGCCGTGTCGCGTATAAAGGCCGTTTAAAAGAAATTATACATCAACAAATGGGTGGTTTACGCTCCTGTATGGGGCTGACCGGCTGTGGTACTATTGATGCATTAAGAACAAAAGCAGAATTTGTTCGCATTAGTGGTGCGGGTATCCAAGAAAGCCACGTCCATGATGTTACTATCACGAAAGAGTCTCCAAACTACCGTTTGGGGCAATAATCGATAAAGTTTCTCAGGGTGACGCATGCGTTTGTTTGCGTCACCGATTCTTATTTTTGACTTGAATTTTTGGAATTCTCCTCAAATGACAACAAATATCCATAAACATCGCATTCTTATTCTTGATTTCGGCTCGCAATATACACAGCTGATCGCTCGTCGCATCCGTGAAATTGGCGTTTACTGTGAACTCTGGGCGTGGGACGTTACAGAAGAACAAATTCGAGGATTTAATCCAAACGGTATTATTCTTTCTGGTGGACCAGAAAGTACGACTGAATCAGATAGCCCACGTGCCCCTGATTACGTATTTAATGCAGGCGTTCCTGTATTAGGTATTTGTTATGGCATGCAAACCATGTCAATGCAGTTGGGTGGTGCAGTTGAAGTCTCTGGTGAACGTGAATTCGGTTATGCTAATGTTGAAATCACTGAGCAATGTGAATTATTCCGTGATATTCATGACTCTCTGAACGAAGCGGGCAAACCAGTACTTGATGTCTGGATGAGCCATGGTGATAAAGTGACTGCAATTCCAGCAGACTTTAAAACCATTGCCAGCACACCAAGCTGCCCATATGCCATCATGGCAAATGAAGAGAAAAAATTCTACGGTGTTCAATTCCACCCAGAAGTGACTCACACTCACCAAGGCCTAAATATTTTAACGCGTTTTGTGAAAGATATTTGCCAATGTGAAGCCCTGTGGACACCAGCTGCAATTATCGAAGACACAGTAGCGCGTTTAAAAGAGCAAATTGGTGATGACCACGTACTGCTTGCATTATCGGGTGGTGTTGATTCATCGGTTACGGCATTGCTATTAAACCGCGCAATTGGTAAACGTTTAACCTGTGTGTTCGTTGATAACGGTTTATTGCGTTTAAACGAAGCAGACCAAGTAATGGAAATGTTCGCAGGTAAATTTGACCTAAACATCATCCATGCAAAAGCCGAAGATCGCTTCTTAAATGCATTAGCTGGGATCAGCGATCCAGAAGCTAAACGTAAGAAAATTGGCCATGTGTTTATCGAAGTATTTGATGAAGAGTCATCTAAGCTGCCTAATATCAAATGGTTGGCTCAAGGGACGATTTACCCAGACGTTATCGAATCAGCAGCATCAGCAACTGGCAAAGCGCATGTCATCAAGTCTCACCATAACGTAGGTGGCTTACCGGATGACATGAAGCTTGGTTTAGTTGAGCCATTAAAAGAGCTGTTTAAAGATGAAGTGCGTAAGATTGGTTTAGAGTTAGGTCTGCCGTACGACATGTTATATCGCCACCCATTCCCAGGCCCAGGCTTAGGGGTTCGCGTGCTAGGTGAAGTGAAGAAAGAGTACTGTGACTTACTACGCCGCGCAGACGCTATCTTTATCGAAGAACTGCACAAAGCGGATTTATATCATAAAGTTAGCCAAGCATTTACTGTATTTTTACCTGTCCGCTCTGTCGGTGTTATGGGTGATGGCCGTAAATACGACTGGGTTGTTTCATTACGTGCAGTTGAAACCATCGACTTTATGACCGCGCATTGGGCTCATTTACCTTATGACTTCCTAGGCCGCGTTTCAAACCGCATCATTAATGAGGTCGAAGGCATTTCAAGGGTTGTATATGATATAAGCGGCAAACCGCCTGCGACAATTGAGTGGGAATAATCCCCCAATAAGAACCAGCTGGCACTGACTGGCAAAATAACGACTTAAGCCCATGTAAAAGTGGGCTTTTTTGTTTTTTTAGTCTTTAATAGCATTCGATTTAATTAAGCAAATTAGTGAACACTTAAATTTGAAGTGCCGAAAGGATTATTGCTTCCATTTTTTCAGGGGTAGTGAATGGCGCGAAGCGTTTGAGCGGTTTACCATCACGCCCGATCAAGAATTTAGTAAAGTTCCACTTGATTCGCCCACCCATTACACCTGGTAGCTCGTTTTTCAGGTAACGGAATATTGGGTGAGCTGAGCTTCCATTAACGTCGACTTTTTCGAACATTGGAAAGCTCACTTCGTAGTTAATAAAGCAGGTCTGCGCGATTTCCTCAGCGCCACCGGGTTCTTGTTTGCCAAACTGATTACAGGGGAATCCCAGCACCACAAAGCCCTGAGGAGCATATTTCTTGTAGAGTGATTCTAAGCCGTTGTATTGTGGTGTAAAACCACAATGACTGGCGGTATTAACGACGAGAACAACCTTACCAGCGTAGTCTTTCATAGAGATAAGTTGCCCGCCGAGACTCGTCGCTGCTAATTGATGAAAGGGGGCCATAGTAGGATCCTTAGAGTAGAGCCAATCGACATAAGCCAATATAGCCGCTGATTGTGTGGTAGGCCTGAAATCTTGAGCCGGTTATATTGGCAAATTCTAAAGGTAAAAACAACATACTGGCTGTACCAAAGACGTTAGAAAAAATAGGTATACCATTATAGGAATTTATTTAGGAAAAGGGGGCCTCTATGTATGGGATTAGATACTTTTGTATCTTGCAACTGTTTTATCGAGGGTAAAGCAACAAAACTTCCCGTTCTGAGGGAATAAGCCATGAAGATGATGAGAGATATTTTTATTGTCAAAGCTCACCCGTAAAAAAGCGCCTGTAATTTACAGACGCTTTTGCTTTTCACTCAATTCTAAAATTAGAACTGATACACTAACCCTAAGCCAAGGACATTATCGGTATTGACTTTGTAATGGTCGGTAAAATCATTATCATTTAATAAATTGATTTTATAGTCGATGACAGCACTTAGATTTTTATTGAAATCATATGCAGATCCGACAGCGATATAATTTACTAGTTCTTTATCACCAAAGCTGCCCAAGTTTTTACCTTTGGAATAGTTATAGCCAATTGATGGGGTTAAACCGAAGTCAAAAGAATACAAAGCAACCACTTCAAGGTTCTGAGTTTTATTTGCTACTGACTCCATATTATCATTACCAAAACGGCTCATATTAAGCGTTTGGCCATACATGACTGCGAGATACAGGTCTTCGTATTCAAATTTTCCCCCGACGTTCCAAGCTTCAGCGCGTTTACCAGTCGCACTGCTAGTTGTGGCATCTTTTTGTTTTGGTGTACGGGAAGATGAGGAATAACCACCGCCAAGGGAAATACCATAACCTAATTCATAAGCTGTAGATAAACCAAAACCATCTCCGTTATCGGTTAATTCATCACCGGATGACAGGTTTTGTTCGCCATTTTTACCCTGATATTGTAGTGCAAAGCTTAAACCATCAATGTAACCAAAGGCATTATTATTGCGATAAGTGAGTAAATTGCGGTTACGGCTTAGCATGTAGTTATCTTCTTGATCCATCGTATCCGCTCCCCAGAGAGGTAATACGTCTGTCCAAGCATTGGTATCATAAATAACACCATAATTGCGGCCATAATCAAGGGAGCCGTAATCTGCAAATTTTAAGCCTGCATAAGCTAAACGATTGCTATTTTCTTCAGTTGATTCTGATTGGTTAGTTTTAGTTTCCCATTCAAAACGCCCAAAGCCAATGAGCTGGTCGGTGATTTGTGTGTCACCTTTTAGCCCCAATCTGACACGTGAGTCATCACCATCTTCGCCACTACGGCTTTTAGCAATATGATGGCGAACATCGATTTGCCCATACACATCAAGCTTATTACCATCTTTATTGTACATTTCAGCGGAGTTAGCAACATTAGTAGTAAGTAGTGTTGGAATAATGAGTGCGAGTAATTTGTACTTCATAATATAGCCTTATGGATTGAGTGATATTTAGCAACCGGTCCTAATTGATAGTTATTATCATTTAAGCATTTTAATTCGCCAAATAAAAAATGTAACAAAATTAAATATTAGTGAAATATTATGGCTAACTTATTAAATAATAAAAATAATTTAATTTATGGTGATTTCAACCAAATGTTTTATTTTTAGAAAATTAAAATCAATATGATGTAAGAGCTATGTTTATACTTAAGTGGTTTTTTATGCATAAAATATGAATTATTACTTGTTTGAAGTGCTAAGGTTGGTATTATTTGAATACCGATATATATTTTTTTTTATATAACTCAGAAACATCAAAATGATTTTGGTAAAAATCATTAGAAATAAGGAATGACACGTGGCTTTTCGTTTGAAGTATCTGGCATTACTCCCTTTATTCGTTGCTGCGACAGCTTGCCAGCAACCAAATAATATAAAAACACCAGTAGAAACCTATGCATCACAAAGCCAACCTGCGGTGGTTAATAACGCATGGATTGAAATATCTCGCGGTGCATTGGATTTTAATATCAAAAAAGTACAAAACCTATTAGGGGATAACTCTTCTCTGTGCGCAGTTTTGAAAGGGGATGCATATGGGCATGACCTTTCTTTAGTTACACCAATAATGATTGAAAATAACGTGCAATGTATTGGGGTAACAAATAATCAAGAGCTTAAAACTGTGAGAGACTTAGGCTTTAAAGGTCGCTTAATGCGAGTGAGAAGTGCGACAGAGCAAGAAATGGCTCAAGCAACACAATATGAGACGGAAGAGTTAATCGGTAATTTAGAAATGGCGCAGCGCTTGAATGCGATTGCGAAAAAGCAAAATAAAGTGATCCCTATCCATCTAGCACTGAACTCGGCAGGTATGTCCCGTAATGGGCTAGACGTCAGTAATGTCTCTGGCTTAGATGAAGCAAAACAGATTGCGGCGTTATCACAATTAAAAATTGTGGGCATTATGTCTCATTATCCAGAAGAGGATGAAGCTCAGATCCGTAAAGACCTTGCGAAATTCAAAAAAGAGTCTCAACAAGTATTGGATGTTACAGGGTTAAAACGTGAAGACATTACATTACATGTGGCGAATACTTATGCAACCATTACTGTACCAGAATCATGGTTGGATATGGTACGTGTAGGCGGCATTTTCTATGGTGATACCGTTGCGACTAATGATTATAAACGTGTAATGACGCTGAAATCGAGTATTGCTTCTGTCAATCATTACCCGAAAGGTAATACGGTAGGTTATGACAGAACCTATATCTTAAAGCGTGACTCAGTATTGGCAAATATTCCTGTCGGTTATGCGGATGGCTATCGCCGTGTATTTAGCAATGCAGGACATGCATTGATTAATGGTCAGACAGTTCCTGTTCTAGGAAAAACATCAATGAATACGGTTATGGTTGATGTTACTGATTTAAAAAACGTTAGCCCAGGAGATGAGGTTGTATTTTTTGGTAAACAAGGCAATGCTGAAATTACTGCCGAAGAGGTTGAAGATATCAGTGGTGCATTATTTACTGAAATGTCGATCTTATGGGGAGCGACCAATAAACGTATCTTAGTTGACTAAACTGATTTTTAACTCAGTATGTTTTAACCCGCAATGAACGCGGGTTTTTTTATCCTAAAAGCCTCTTCGGATTTTATCCAATATATCGCAATATGTTGATAAAATGCTGTTTAGCTCAATGACTATCGAAACTTTTAGGCTGATATGTTAGGTTGATAGAGTCTTTTTTGAGCGGATTGACTCAGAAGGGAAATAAAAGAATTAGAAGGATATCATTTATGTATCAAGTTGATTTACATGCTCATACCATTGCCAGCACCCATGCATATAGCACTGTTAATGAATATTTTGCTGAAGCAGCTAGTCGTGGTGTCAAACTCTTTGCAATTACCGACCACGGGCCTGAAATGCAAGATGCTCCACATGAGTGGCATTTTGGTAATATGCCTATCTTACCCAGAATTGTGGATGGTGTCGGTTTATTGTACGGTATTGAGGCGAATATAAAGAACAAGTTGGGTGAGACAGACTGCAATGAAAAGATCTCTCGCCATTTAGATATTATTTTAGCGGGTTTCCATGAACCAGTTCTTGAGCCTCAAAGTTTAGCTGATAATACAGAGGCCATGATTGCCACGATCCGAAGCGGCAAAGTACAAATAATTACTCACCCAGGTAACCCTAAATACCCTATTGATATCAAAGCAGTAGCACAAGCCGCTAAAGAGTGTAATGTTGCTTTGGAAATGAATAATTCCTCATTTTTGCATTCAAGAGCGGGCAGCCAAAAAAATTGCTTAGAAATTGCTAAGGCAGTTAAAGAGGCTGGCGGGTGGGTAGCATTAGGTTCAGACTCCCATTTTGCGGGGTATCTCGGCCGTTTTGATCGCGTGGTTGAAATGTTGGAATCAATTGATTTTCCGCAATCGCAAATTTTAAATGTTTCCCCTCGCCGTGTATTGGACTTTTTAGAGTCCCATGGACGTAAGCCTATCCCTGAATTTGCTGATTTTTAACTGTTATATAAAACTGTAGTCACAGGTACTGTTGATCACAAATATAGTCAGTCTTGAATAGAAATAAAGCCACTAAATAGGTTAGTGGCTTTTATCTCCAGCTATACTGAAAGTTATAATTCAATTTCCATTCGAATACAATTTAACTCGGCTTGTGCAAGAGAAGAGTAATAGCTACCATTTTTAATCGAAATAAATCCATGTTTCTGATAAAAGCGTTCCGCATTCGGTGATGAATCTAATACTAATTTTTTAATGTTTCTCTTTTTGGCTTCAGCTTTAATGGCATCTAATATTAAGCCAGCAGCTCCGCAGCCAGTGTATTGTGGTAGAGTAAATATTGCTTCAACACTGTCAGCCTCTAAATTAAGATAGCCAGTTGCAATGGGGTCATCATTCTTATTTACCGCGACAAAGAATGGGTTATTCTTCACAATACATATATAACTTACTGGCATTTCATCAGGTGTCCAGGCACTGATCGTTTTTGCATCAAAACTCGTTGTGCATCCATGTCGAATGGCTTGGTTACGTATAGACCAAAGATGTTCTGCTTCATCGGCTGTTGCTAACCTAATTTTCATCATGAGACACATCGCTAATGTTTTTTTGATTACTTTTATAGAACAAAAAATACAGTTAAAAAGCAAGATATATAACAGAAAGAAAACTAATTTGAATATGGTATACTCACCCTTATTTTTAAATCAGTGACTTTTATGAATTATCAATGCCCCCTTTGCTTTACACCGCTAAACTTGATGCATAACAGCTATCGCTGCGCAGAAAACCACCAATTCGATTGTGCGAAAGAAGGTTACGTTAATTTGTTGCCGGTGCAACATAAACGATCTAAAGACCCCGGTGATAATGCTGAAATGATGCAAGCGCGTAGGCAATTTCTCGATGCAGGGCATTACCACCCGATGCGTGAAAAGGTGGCAGAAAAAATTATTCAGTTTATTCCATCATCTAATACTAGTTTGTTAGACATAGGGTGTGGGGAAGGGTATTACACAGACTATTTCTCTCGAGAACTAGAAAAATATTTTGAAAAATATACAGTTTTAGGCCTAGATGTTTCGAAAGCAGCGATTCGTTATGCGGCGAAGCGGTATAAATCCGTTCGTTTTTGCGTCGGTACAAGTCATCGCTTGCCATTCTCAAATAACAGCTTAGGTGGAGTTGTCCGAATTTACGCGCCCTGCAAAGCACAAGAATTAAGTCGTGTATTAGTTTCTAAAGGTATGTTAATTACCGTTACGCCTGCGGCAGAGCATCTGCAAGAATTAAAAGCGTTAATTTACGATGAGGTTAAGTTACATCCAACCAAAGACGAAGATTTACCCAATCTTTCGCTAATAGATAGTTGCCAATTAAATTATAAAATGGCATTGACAGGGCAAGAAGCTTATGAATTGTTGATGATGACCCCATTTGCTTGGCGTGCATCAGAACAGGTCAAAGAGAATTTGCAACAAGCTGAAGTGAAAGAGTATACGGCTGATTTTTTAATTCGTGTTTATCAATCTGATGCAGAGTAAGGTTATTGCCCCCATATAAGGGGGCACAAAAACTAATGGGCGTACATAAATAACTCAAGATGCTCAAATAAAATATTAAAACCAATACCTATTAGTACCAACCCACCAATAATTTCTGCTTTTTTTCCGAGTAATGGGCCAACATAGCGGCCAATCATCATACCGATAGTTGCCATAATCATCGTCATTAAGCCGATAGTCATGGCAGTATGAACAATATCTACTTGTAAGAAAGCTAAACCGAGACCAATAGCCATTGCATCAAGGCTGGTGGCTATCGCAGAAAAAATAAGGTTTGTTGAGCTATGACTAGTGGGTTTAGAACAGCATTCTTCATCTTTTGTTTTAATGCTCTGCCAGATCATTCTAGCACCTAAAACAAACAATAAACCAAATGCAATCCAGTGATCCCAGCGGATAACATATTGACTAGCTAAGATCCCGATCCCCCAACCAATAATGGGGGTTATGGCTTCAATAAAACCAAAAATAAAACCGGTACGGAGGATTTCTCTAAAGCGGGGTTTATGAAGTACTGCACCTTTACAAATAGCGACAGCGAAGGCATCCATTGACAGGGCAAGGGCTAAGATAAGGGTAGCATAGAAACTCATAATAGAACCTCGGTTGGGTGATTCCATATACACATAAATTACCCCCAACCAAAAGGCTTATTTATGTGTCTATGGTCTTGCCAACCGAACTTTGGTGTCCGCACCACGTTTGAAACCAAACGAGTATGTTGATACGGACTTTCTGGTATTATATATAAAACCAGAACAGGCTACTCCCCAATGACGTGGAAAGAAAGATACCATATTTTATATTAAAGGCAACACTTAATTAATTGTGGATATTAAATGTTAGTGAGAATTATTATCAACAAGGTTATTGGTAAAAATAGGGTTAATTAAATTGATAATTAACCCTATTTTTAATGCCAATATAAAAAGCGCTTACTTATGATTAATGAGGAATTCATAAATTCGTTGTAAATCATCAAGATGTGATACTTGAATATTAATTTTCTTTTTTTCTAAACCTATTATTAATACACCGTCTTCGGATAAATTCATTGTTTTTATTCTGTCATACAAAATAAATGCATTAGCAAAATAAAAACCAGTTTGTTTGAAGAATAGCTTAGGTGTTCTTATAAATGCCAAATAGATTGACATAAAAATAGTAATCAATAATAAGTAAGTGGTTAATAAATTACCATGACGTACAATATTTGTATAAATAACGATACAAATTAGAACAATAAAAATAATAGCATCAGCTCGATGTTTTCTTTTTAGATTAATTTTTAATAAGGTTTTACCCTTTAGCAAATGCTGAATGAATTCATCATAAATTGCATAAACAAGCATGATCAAAATGATTATAGCAAGAATGGCATCATTGAAGGTCATTTGTGAGCCCTTGGATAAGTAGACATAATGCAGAGCTTAAAATTAAAAAAGGGAGGCTGCAACCTCCCAATTCAAATAATGATGGAAAATTATGGCGCTAAGAAGTTCAGCCAAGCACCTAGGATACCCAAGCCAAAGAAGCCGATAATAATCCACAACGCGTTAACTTTACGACGTAACAACCACATACAGGCGAAAGTCAGCAATAGAGGCACTAAGCCTGGCATGAGTTGATCAAGGATCATTTGAACGGTGGTAATATCTTCAGTACCCGTTGTAGGGTTTTTGATCCGTGACACTTCAAGTGGAATATTGACATGTGTCCATTTGTTTACCAAAGCCCCCATAACAAATAAACCAAGGATTGATGCTCCTTCGGTTAGTTTTTGTAGGAAACCACCACCAATGTCTTGAACAATATCAATCCCTTTTTTGTAGCCGTATGACACACCATAGTAAAGGGTTAATAAACGTACAAGGTTAAACAAAACAAAGAACAGGAGAGGGCCAAGTAAGCTACCTGTCATTGCGATACCTGCACCGAGAGCCGCAAATACAGGGCGAACAGTTCCCCAGAAAATTGGGTCACCCACACCGGCTAATGGCCCCATTAGACCAACTTTGATACCATTTATTGCACCGTCATCAATGTCAGCACCATTGGCACGCTGCTCTTCCATTGCCATTGTGACACCCAGAACAGGCGCTGCAACATACGGGTGAGTATTGAAGAATTCAAGATGGCGCTTAATGGCTTGTTTTCTATCATCATTATTTTCTGGGTAAAGACGACGAATAACTGGAACCATTGAGTAGCAGAAGCCTAGGGCTTGCATACGTTCAAAGTTCCAAGAACCTTGCAACAGGTTAGACCGTAAGAATACGCCGCGAATATCGCTTTGTGTAAGCTTTTTAGCTGTCGGTTTTGTGATATCTACCATTATACGTTCCTCCTAGTCTAACTCATTATCAAGGTTGTTATTACTACTATTCCCTTGGGTAACAACAGTTTGTGATTTATTGTATTTTGGACTGAGTTGGATATACAAAATAGCCATAACAGTACCGATCACCCCAAGTGCAACTAGGTTGAAGTCAGTAAATGCTGCGGTAACAAAGCCTAAGTAGAAGAATGGCATTAAGTAGCCTGCACGCATCATATTGATGACCATCGCATAACCGACAACGACAATCATACCACCCGCAATATTAAGGCCGTCGGTAACAACTTGTGGGATAGAATCCAACATTTGTTGTACTTCTGATGTACCAACAGAAATGGCGACAATTAACGCAGGTATTGCGATACGCATCGCTTGCAGTAATAAAGCTGAAATATGGATAAAGCCAATAGCAGTTAGATTACCATTGAGGGCGGCTTTATCAGCAGCATGTTGGAATGCAACCGTTACAGTACGAACAATAATGGTTAATACCTGTCCTGCTGCTGCGAGTGGGATGGCGATGGCAATACCTGCACCAATGCTTTGCCCACCAGCAATAACGAGAATCGTTGAAATGATGGATGCTAAAGCGGCATCTGGTGCAACGGCAGCACCGATATTCATCCACCCAAGTGCGATCATTTCTAATGTACCACCGATGATGATACCTGTTTTCATATCTCCCAGAACGATACCTATAAGCGTACAGGCAATGAGAGGACGGTGAAATTGGAATTCATCAAGGATTGATCCCATCCCCGCGATACACGCGACGATGAAGACCATTACTATTTGAACAACGGTAAGTTCCATTGTTTAATCTCCTGTAACCAAAAGTTTTAAAATCTGTTTTGAGTAATGGATTAAAATTAATATAAAAATTATTTTTTGAGCTTATTGATCAAGTCCATCATATAAACTTTGCTATCTGATGAGACTTTCCTAACTTCAAGTTCAATATTTTTGTCGTTCAAATAATTAAATGCATCAATGTCTTCTTGGTTGATAGATACGGCATTTGTGACCATGGTTTTGCCATCATGGTATGCCATACCACCAATATTAACGGACTTAATATCAACACCTTCTTCGACGATACGTTTAACATCAGTTGGATTAGTGAAAAGCAACATAACGCGCTCACCAGCGTATTTCGGGTTATTGTAGACGCGAATACATTTAGCCACATCGACAACATGCGCGGTGACACCGGGTGGTGCGACTTGCTTCAGCAATGTTGAACGAACTTGGTCTTTAGCTACGTCATCACTGACTACGATAATGCGCTTAACTTGGGTTTCTTTCGTCCAGCGTGTTGCGACTTGTCCGTGAATTAAGCGGTCATCAACACGAGCAAGTGCGATCACCATATGTCCACCGGGGCCGGCTTTCACTGGTGCTGGGGCGGGGGTGCTTGATGCGACAGGAGTCGGTTCTACTTCTGTTTCAGCTTCTTTGAATTTAAATGAACGAACACCACCGCGACCCGTTTCGAGTGCAACAGAGATAAGTTCATTCATTGATGGGTCATCATCACGGCACATGAAGGTTTCAACTAACATTGGAACATTCACACCAGTGATAATGTCATAATTATCATGCTCATTAACAATGCGACTAGCCGCGTTAAATGGACTGCCTCCCCATGTATCAACAAGGAATAAGACACCCTTTGATGTATCTAAATCAGTTAGCTTTTGGGTGTACTTATCAAATAGGGTGTCTGCGTTTTCCCCAGGGATAAAGTCAATAAACGACACATTATCTTGTTCGCCTATTAACATTTCGGTTGTTCGAAGAAGCTGCTCTGCAGCGACTCCGTGTGTACCAATCATAATAGCTATACTCACTATTTTTCCCTCATAGATAGATAAAACAAAACATTATCTGTCGATAAAATGGACACTTAAGTTAGGCGCCTTTTTATCAGTTTCCCCTGTATAATAATTTTAGCTGAATAATTACAAACATCTCATAATATTCATTAACTAGCTCATGGTGTTGTTAGTATCAATTACATTATTAGCATATCATCTTGCATTATCCTAAAAACTTGTTTCGCGTCAGAAAAATAAGAATATACCTAAAAATTGATATTGAATTGCATTTTGCTGCTGTTTATTTCAATTCAATAAAATTAATAATCTGAGTATTTTGTTTTTGTTAGTTTCTTGCTGTGTTATCGGTAACAAAAAAAGCAAATAAAATAGTGCGATATTGATTTTTAGAGTAAAAAACAACCAAATTTCAGTGGTGATTAGCTATCTCTTGTTCAGCTCAAAACAATCTTTAGCACAAAATAGTATTAATTTCGTTTTGATGTAATTTGTTGAATATAAGAAAACTGAGTTAATTCAATGGAAAAATTATGGGTAATTGATTAGGTGAATTGGATCATTTAGGAAGATAAAGGTGACTAAAGAATAACAAAAACTTTTTAATGCATATTAAAAAAGCACCCTCAAAATACTGTTTAAAGCGATAACAGAATAGAAAAGGGTGCTTAAGGCTTAAATTAATTGAGAATAAAATTAGTCACATTGTACTTTGATGGCTAACCCGCCTCGGGATGTCTCACGATATTTCGCATTCATGTCTTTCCCTGTTTCGTACATAGTTTCAATGACTTTATCGAGTGAAACCCGCGGCTCACTTGTTCTGCGTAGGGCCATACGTGTGGCATTCACCGCTTTAACGGATGCGATGGCATTACGCTCAATACACGGAACTTGCACTTGGCCTGCGACAGGGTCACAAGTTAAACCTAAATTGTGCTCCATACCGATTTCTGCAGCAATACACACTTGCTCAGGGCTGCCACCAAATAATTCGGCCAGACCAGCTGCGGCCATAGAACATGCCACACCGACTTCACCTTGGCAGCCTACTTCAGCACCTGAAATGGACGCATTCATTTTGTATAAAATACCAATAGCGCCTGAAGCTAAGAAATAGCGCATATATAACTCTGGCGTTACAGGTTCAATGCAATGATTATAATAAGCTAATACCGCTGGTACGATGCCGCAGGCACCGTTAGTTGGGGCAGTTACGACACGGCCGCCAGCTGCATTTTCCTCATTCACGGCTAAGGCATACATATTGATCAGATCAACCACATTCATCGGGTCATTAGATAGCTTACTTGATGAAGTGACCATTCGATTAAGTGCCGGCGCACGACGGGGCACACGCAAAGGGCCCGGCAACACACCTTCGGTGTTTAAACCACGCTCAATACAGGCCTGCATCGTCTGCCATACATCAGCGAAATAGGCTTCAATCTCTTCTTTGGTGTGAAGGTCTAACTCATTTTTCATCATTAAGCTAGAAATTGAAAGACCTGATTTTTTACAATTTAGTAGCAGCTCTTCCGCAGAGTTAAATGGATAAGAGACCGGTTTACTATCAAGCGCTGACTCGCCAAAATGCTCTGCATCTACAATGAAACCACCACCAATGGAATAATAGGTTTTGGTGTAAATTTCATCATTACCTGCAAAAGCATGGATTGTCATGCCATTTTCATGCAATGGCAGGTTGTCTTGACGAAAATTCATGCCACCTTCATTAGGGAAGTCTACGACCTGAAGACCATTCGCTAATGATAACTTTTCTGTTTCTTCTACATTTTTGATAAAAGTTGGGATGGATTCAATGTCGACAGTGGCAGGTAAATTACCTGCTAGCCCCATAATAATGGCAATATCAGTATGGTGCCCTTTTCCAGTAAGCGATAATGACCCATAAACATCCACTGAAATACGAGTGACATTAGGTAATAGATTTTTGCTTACTAAATCATCGACAAATTCTTTCCCAGCCTTCATTGGACCAACGGTATGAGAGCTTGAAGGGCCTATGCCCACTTTAAACATGTCGAAAACGCTTATCACGCAGGACTCCTTAAAAAAAAGATGAAAATGTAGTGCATTATTTTAAAAGGCGCTACTTTACTGTTATTTAGTAGTGTTAACCAGTAAGTTTAAAGTATTTTTTGAAATAAGGTAGTTGCTGAAGGGTAATTGATTGTAAATAGCACAAAATGTCTGTGATGTGCTCAAAAAAGCAACAGGTGGTAGAGGTATATTTTGTCATATATGACGTCATATCTTGTTATCTTAAATAGATTTTACTGCAATACTGGCATCGTATGGTGAAAAGTTGTGTTAAGCGTTAATCCAATTGCAAAGCAAGTTGGTGAATAATAGAGGCGGTTAGTCCCCACACTAAATGGCCATTATACCAATAAAAAAAGATGCGATTATGTCGCCCTGAACGCTTAATATCGACATACTTATGACGTTGTAATGAAAGCGCATCAAATAAGGGAACTTCAAAGATAGCGGCGACTTCACTCGGGTTGGCTTGGTATTGAATGTTATTTGGCACTAAGCCAACGATTGGCGTGACTTCATAGCCACCGTAACTTTGTAAGGGGCTTAACTGACCCAGTACTGTGACTTTTTCAGGGGGGATGGCCACTTCTTCATAAGCTTCACGCAAGGCGGTATTGACGAGCGTGCCATCTTCTGGGTCACTAGCGCCTCCCGGAAAGGCGACTTGGCCTGCATGGGAGCGTAAAAAAGGAGAGCGTTGCGTGAGAAGTAGCGTCGGATTTGGTTTATTGATAATAGGTAAAAGAACAGCCGCCGATTTACCCGCCTTGCGTTCAGACTGGCGGGTAGCCGGTAAAGTAAACTGAAAACGACTGATAAAGTTATTCAGTTCAGTCATCGGTATTGAGCGCTCCTAATAACGGTAAGATCAGGCTTAATTTATCAAAAGTTTCTTGATACTCTTTGTCTGCTTGGCTATCTGCAACGATACCGCCGCCAGCCCAGCAATAAACCTGCTTTTTATACGTCAGTAAAGTACGGATAGTGATATTGCTATCCATATTACCACTGAAACTAATATAGCCGATTGCGCCACAATAGCCATGTCGACGATGGGGTTCTAACTCTTCGATAATTTCCATTGCACGTACTTTAGGTGCTCCGGTTATTGAACCGCCAGGAAAGCATGCACGTAACAAATCAGTTGCACGGTATGGGCTCTCGAGTTTTGCCGTGACGGTACTGACTAAGTGATGCACTGCAGGAAAAGCTTCAACAGCGAATAATTCAGGAACACTGACCGTGCCTGGTTTTGCAACGCGGCCAATATCATTACGTAGTAGGTCGACAATCATCAAGTTTTCTGCGCGGTCTTTTACTGAGTTCGCCAGTTTTTCTGCTTGTGCAAGGTCATCTTGTTCATTATCTAGGCGAGGTAGCGTACCTTTTATTGGGCGGGTTTGAATATTCCCATCTTGTAAACTGATAAAACGCTCAGGCGAAATACTGATAATTGCATTTTCTGGGAGGCGTATAAATGAAGAAAAAGGAGCTCCATTACGCTCAAGTAGCGCTAAAAATGCATTCCATTCATCGCCCTTATATTTGGCCTTGAATCTTTGCGCTAAGTTGATTTGATAGCAATCACCATTATGTAAATAGTCATGGATATGGGCAATATTATGATGATATGCCTCTTCTGACATATTTGATTGCCATGAGGTCGTTAATTGGAATTTGTTTTTACGGGGCTTCTTTTGGGCTTGTAGCCAAGCAAGCCGAGCTTCAACATCATCATAACTAATGAGTGTGGTGGTTTTATCATGATGGTCAACAATGAGTGCCCACAAGTAGATGCCAACTGCCATATCTGGAAATTGCAATTCTGTTGTTGCAATTTCAGGTAATTTTTCAATGCGTCGACCTAAATCGTAACTCCAAAGACCGAGGGCTCCGCCATTGAAGGGACATTCAGTCTCTTCCTGATGTTTCGGTTGGTATTTATCAAGCAATCCTTGAAGAAGTTCAAAAGGATCTGATTCAGAAACGATAGGAGCCTGATTTGGCTCTGAGATGGTTGTTTCAAGCTGATAAGTCGTCAGTGTTGCAATGGGGTCAGCAACAATAATGTCATACCTATTATGGGCGTGTTTTGCATTACCTGAATGCAGTAACATCGCCCATGGCTGGTGTGCCAGAGGGGTAAAATAATCAATGGCTGTGTTTGGGCTATAAGGTAATTGGATTTTTTTGATAACCATAATGATGAGTCTAAATTTCCGCAAGTGAATCAATACAGATTAACATATATTCTTATCTTAATAGTCGAAGAGATGTTAAAATCTTAATCATTGATTTTAGTCTTTTATACATGAGGTTTAAACCATGTTTTCTGGTATGCCAGCACTTAATCACCAAGAACAGCAAGAAGCAGTTGAAAAAATTCATCAATTGATGGCGGAAGGGATGAGTAGTGGTGAGGCAATTGCATTAGTCGCTCAAGAAATTAGAGAAAAGCACCAAGGTAAAGAGCAGATCCATGTTCGTTTTGATGATGAAAATTAATAATCCGTAAACATACTATTAACATCCATACATAAACCTGATAGATTAATATTAGTTAAGTCATTCTATTTATCAATGAAGACTAGGTAATAACCAGAAGATAACTGGTATCTAATAGGCTGAAATAAGCCGCTAAACTAATCAAAAGTCTTTACCTATTAATAGGTATCGGAGGATGGTATGGAAGCGAATCAAAAAATTGCTGTAGTTTTAGGTGCTTGTGCGCTGGTTTTTAGCTCTTTTGCGTTAAGCGCAAATAGTGAAGAAGGTAAAGCTGCACCTTTCGTCAGTTGTGGTACGTTAACTGAGCCACAAATTGCAGCACAAGTGAAAAGCGATTTTATGCATAATCGTTTACCTCGCTGGACGGATGAAAAAGCGGCTTTAGGCAAGAAAGCGGTTGCATGGGTCAATGATAGTGAAGTCACTAAAACCGAAACAGGTTACAGGGTACCGCTAGTTGTTCGTGGTGCAAAATCTGACTTACATTATTCAGTTGCGGTAGACTGCCAAAATAACACCGTGACATATAATACGACGAAATAAATTTTTTAATCTTGAGAATCAAGGGGTAACCATTCAGGTTATCCCTTTTTTGCATCATTTTTTGTGTGTTCTTGGGGCTAGCGATTTCGCGGCTCATAAGGCATACGTGCAAAATTCTGTGATAGCTGGCGGTAGTATACTAGTCGCTCCCTGAAGTATTCTCTTAAATGTTCAGGTTGTTCTCGCTCAACAGCTTCAGCGATGATGGCAATATTATAGCGCTCTTTAAATGCAACACCGGAAGCCAAAAGGTCGACATTGACCTTATCCATTTCATCTTTAGGCAATAAAGCAAGATTGTGACTCATATTTGATCTCTACGGTTAAATTTATCCCTTATTATTGTAACTGGATAATGAGAAAAAATCTCAATACATTAATTGGAATAATGAAAAATAAGGGTTAAATTTATCCATTTATATATTTAGTTATTAAGAAAAAACAGGAAAAGATAATGAGATTGATTATTATTGTTTTTAACAAAAGTTATTAATTATCAGTAAATTGGATTTTTTTGTTTTAAGATTGTTTTAGGGTTTTAATTATTGTAATACTGTGCATAATATACTCATCAATGATTAACCGATAAGGCATAAATATGTTAACTACAGATATGGTCAAAAAATTAAACGAACAATTAAACCTTGAATTTTACTCTGCAAACCTTTATTTGCAAATGAGTGCTTGGTGTAGTGACAAAGGCTATGAAGGCGCTGCTGCGTTCTTAAAAGCACACTCTCAAGAAGAAATGGAACATATGCAGCGTTTATTTGATTATCTTAGTGACACAGGTGCATTGCCACTGTTAGGGCAAATTGCAGCGCCACCAGTTGATTTCAAATCAATTAGCGATGTATTCAACCAAACGTACGAACATGAGCAATTAATCACCCGTGAAATTAATAAATTGGCTCATTTAGCAATGACAACACAAGATTATTCTACATTTAACTTCTTACAATGGTATGTTGCAGAGCAACATGAAGAAGAGAAATTATTTAAATCAGTTCTGGATAAACTGGATATGGTGGGTGAGTCTGGTAAAGCACTCTTCTTGCTAGATAAAGACTTAAAAAACCTGTCAGCAGCAACACATGTTTAATCGAAACACCAGTAAATAGAAACATCGTTTTTATTTCAACTTGATATAAAGCTCCCTAGACTTATGGACATGAATACGGTAATTCAATGTTCATAAGTCTTTTTCTTTTCATTTTGTGTGAAAACTCACAGGATAGGGCGATAAAACCCATTTTTAAGCGGTAAAATGGTTTGTTTTCCGTATAATGATTGGCAATTATTCTAAATTCACCTGCAAATTAAGAGGTTACTATGCCAATTAACCCTATTAAATCTTCATGGCGCAAACTCAGCGCAGTTGCCGTTCTTTTTTTAGGAATGTCTTTCCAGCAAGCATTTGCACATGCGCATTTAAAAGACCAGCTTCCTGCTGAAGGTACAGCAGTAGAACAAGCGCCAGAGTCTATCTCATTAAGCTTTTCTGAAGGTATCGAAGTTAATTTCACTAAAATCAGTATTATTGGGCCTGAAAATAAAATTGTGAAAACGGGTAAAGCAATATTAGACCCAAGTAACGATACAAAAGTGATCGTTCCTGTTGAAGACAAGCTCATTGCTGGGAAATATGATGTTAATTGGAGCGTTGTTTCTGTCGATGGACACAAAACAAAAGGAACGTATAGCTTTACAGTGAAATAATATGTCACTAGAAGCTTTTTACACACTTATTCGCTTTGTTCATTTTATCGCTGCAATATTGATGTGCGGAATGTCAATATTTGCAGTGGTGCTTAGTCGCGGGTCATTTAATTATTTACTAAGCCGCTATCTGAATAAAGGCATTTTCTTCTGCGCCATCGTTACAGTGTTAACGGCCTTTAGCTGGATGCTTGCGCAAGCAGGTTTGATGGGTGATGGTTGGGAAGATAGTATCGACTGGGAGATATGGCAAGGGGTATTAGGGACGTCATTTGGTCAAATATGGCGTTGGGAACTTTTGTCATCCGTTTCATTACTTTTGGTTTTATTTGTAAAACCTATCAAATTACGATTAAAGTTAATATTGCTCTTTTCGCTAATCCTACTCGGTCTGCATGCTTTTATTGGGCACGCGGCGATGCATGATGGCGCAATCGGAATGCTTCATCGTATTAATCAGTTTGTTCATCTTATTAGTTCTGCCTATTGGTTTGGTGGTTTGTGGCCTTTTTTAATTTGCATTCAATTTTTACGCAATAAAAAAGAGATGGCTGAAGGGATGGATAAACAAATTGTGAATACCATGATGCGTTTTTCGCGTTTTGGCCATATCGCCGTTGCACTGGTTATTATAACGGGGATCATCAGCGCAGTAACTCTCTTGCCAGGCTGGCCATTAAACTACTCTGGGTCAGAATACCAATCACTACTTTGGTTTAAGATCATTTTAGTGGGGGGAATGCTTTTGTTAGCTATTATCAATCGCTACTACATTGTTCCGATCATTAGGCAAAAAGGGCGGGTAAATTACCTAATCATTAACAGTTGGGTTGAGTTACTGTTAGGCACTATGGCGATCCTTTCTGTGGCGATTTTTGCAAGCTACCAACCAATCTAGCTAAACTTTTATATTTAATTGATAATATGCAACGATATCTTCAATGTTTAATAAGGTCACTACCATGAAACTTAAACTCATTATTTGCTCTCTATTATTGGGTGGAACTGTGAGTACAGCTTTTTCTGCACCGTTAACATCCGTGAGTAAAAAACAATTTGGTGCTGATTGGCCATTTACTCGTGAGGAGGTCATGTTAGAGTGCCGCCATAATGGGGCTTTGGTCGTCATTAACCCTGCCACATTAATGCAATATCCACTCAATGAAATAGCGACTGAACTGATGAATAAGAAAGAGATAAAAGCGCAGCCTATTGATGTACTACTTAAGCCTATTGATAGCGCCAAGTCAGTAGAGGAAAGAATCTTGCCGATAAAAGAAGCCGCTGAAAAATTGTGTGTGGTCAATTGAGTATATTGCCAATTAAAATTATCAGCCTATAGGAAAGTGGGGAATTAGAAAATTATCAATATTATTCAATATGTTGATTGATTGAAAGGTTTGAGTTATTGCATGCATAGGTTCAACCTATTAAACAAATAGTTCAACTTTAGAAAATTAAGAAATAAATTGTGTTAATAATATGTGAAATTATTGATAATAAACATGGTAAGAACGTGCATTGAAAGCTAGTATTAGAGTGTACTTTGTTACGTCTCAATGGCAATTTTAGCGCACGGCTCTGCCAGAGCCATTTCCCAAGGCCCGGTAATCGGAATCTACCAGGCCTCTTTTTTTGCCTATTATTTTGTTCGTTCTCATTTCATATCAGCTTATTAGTTCCTGCTCATTTATATGCTTAGCCACTCGTCTAAGCTTTAGTCACTCACCTAAGCATAGTAATAAAACGATTAAGCCAGTTTCATCACCCAATGATGATTTTCTTTGTCATAGCGATCACGGTAGAGTAAGACTGGTTTCTCATCTAAAGTTGCCGGAATACTTGTATGTTCGTCCCACCCATCAAGTTGCATGCAGAAGTCAGTATCAGAATCACATGGAATACTGACGGTATCGCTTTTGTGGGAAGCCATAATCGCATCATTAATTTCATAGGAAGATATTTTCAATTTCACAATACACATAACTGCACCTCACTTTATCCATTTTAACCATATATAATCAGCCCAACGAAGTTAAGCATAGTATAAATGGAATTAATTTCCAAAATAATTTTTATGGTGTGTGTTAGGGAAGGGTGCAATATGTGGTTAATATGCACCCTAATAGTGGTTATTTTTTAGGGATAGACGTTCCCCACGCCATGTAATCTTTAGGGGGCTCTAATTTTAGGATGAAATGCTGTTCAGGTTTAGCTTGTGGGGCTAAAGGCACTGATGGCGGTGTTGCAAGGGAGATACCACCACGCACAAACTGTTTGAACGTTCCGCTTTTGGCAACGCCACCCGTTAAGCCAAAGGAAAAATTAAAACCGGAGGATTGCCAAAACTCGGTATTGCTGCGAATAAGATATTGGTATTCCTTCCCAATACGTGTTGCAACATATACGCGATCGGAAAGCTCTCCCAAATATAGACCTGTAACGACACCGACTTCTAATCCTCTAAACAAAATAGGCGTGCCAACCTGAATGGCCCCGACATCACTAGCATCAAGGTAAATAGTTAAACCGTCGAGATAGCGCGAGTCTGTAATATTGGCGGTTTGTAATTCAAACTGATAACGGGTTTTATTATTCCGTCCCGGTTCTGCGCTAATATATGGTTGCAATATACTATCTAAATTATTTAAACCAGCGGGAGATAGTTCAGGGGTTACAACAGCGAAGCGACTTCCTAGTTTAGTAAAAGTACTGACATATTCAGGGTATAGGATCGCCTTTGCTTGCACTTCACGTTTATCAGATGACAATTTTAATGATTCAATTTGGCCAATATTTATACCTAAGTAACGGATTGGCATACCTTCGGAGAGTTTTGATGCATCAAATGTTGTCAGAGTA
This sequence comes from Providencia sp. M-27, assembly GCF_011077905.1. Taxonomy (NCBI): domain Bacteria; kingdom Pseudomonadati; phylum Pseudomonadota; class Gammaproteobacteria; order Enterobacterales; family Morganellaceae; genus Providencia; species Providencia sp. M-27. Next base: position 415,721 of record NZ_JAALBT010000002.1, read on the forward strand.
ATGATGCTTCCTATTGCTTTCGCAGAGGTCTCATTTGGATAAAGTGTATGCTGTCGAGTAGTATTGGCGACGCTACCATCAAGGTTATCAAAGCTAATTGCACCGCTAATGGCTCGGCTCAGAGGGGCCGCTTGAACGGTTAAACCGTTACTATTAAGTTGAACTTTTGCGCCACCTTCAGCCCAAAACACACTGTTCTCAGTGAGTAAATGAAGATATTCATTTGAGATATTTACATTGATCGCAAACCCGACTTTGGTCGGTTTAATTGCAATGATTTTGCCGACGGCAAATTGGCGATAAAGAACAACAGAGCCAGCTTGAATGTCTGGTAATGTAGTCGTGTTGAGGGTGATAGTGGTGGGAGGTAAAGCCCCTAAAATACCCGCTTTTGCATTATCATCACTACGATATAAAGGAAACGTTTCGGGGAGTTTCTCTTTACTTTGTCCTGCAATTAGATGGATGCCGCCATCTAACCATTCTTGAGGAGTAGCACCTTGGAATTGCACTCCATTAAGACCTAATTGGATATCCACCCGGCTATTAGCAACAAATTTACTATCTTCACGCACAAGGTGTTTGAACTCATCATATATCAAGATACTAAAATTGACTTTCTCAGTAGCCAAGTGACGCTGTAACACCTCGCCAATTTGAATGCCTTTATAAACAATCGGTTGACCTTTATCGACACCGTAAGTGTCATGTGCCCAAAGTGCTACCGTAAGGGGGGATTTACCGTCTTCCTCTTCGGTTTTGATTATCTTTTTGCTACTTTGTAGGACAAATTGTTGCCCTTCTTCTGCTTGTGGGCTGTTTTGCGGTGAATCAAAGGCAATAGCGCCATTGATAACTGCAGAAAGGCTTTCCATTTTTAGACTGGCACCAGACTTAAGGTCAAAATTGCCTTGAAGCCCTGATACATTCCAAAACTGGCTCTCTTTGCGGACTAAGTTAACATAAGGCTTTTTTACTACCGCAGAAATGGAAACACCCTTGTTATCAGGCAAAATAGTGTAGTCCGAAATATAACCAACAGGCACTTTCCGGTAATAAATAGGGGAGTTTTCATTCAATGAGCCTAGATCTGGAGCTGTAAGGTGAATAAGTAACTCACCTTTATCAATATTGAGTTGTGGGGGCGTATCTTGTGCAACAAAAGAGAACTGCTCTGTTCCTGTGCTGGGTAACATGCCAATGTAATTTCCACCAACCAGAGCATCAAGGCCAGAAACGCCAGCCAATGATGCTTTGGGGGTGACTAACCAAAATTTAGTGCCCGAATTCAAAGCCGGTCGCATGTCTTTATTCACACTAGCGGTCACAATAATGGTTTTCATATTTTTACTGATAGCAACAGATTGCACTAAACCAACTTCAACACCTTGGTATCGGATAGGCGTTCGATTGGCGACAACACCAGGTGCAGAGGTAAACTCAATCGTGATATCTGTTCCTCGTTCAACCCAATGCTGAAACAAAAGCCAGCCCGCAATGAAAATAGCGACTAAAGGCAGCAGCCAGAAAGGCGAAATTTGCTTGCGTTTACGTAATATGGCTTCTGATATTTCTTCAGAAGGTTCATTTTGCGGGGTTTGATTTTCCATAAGAATCCCAAATTAAACGGCTATCTAACCACTCAACAGCCAAAATAGTTAAAATAACGGCTGAACCAAAATACAGAGCAGCAGGCCCCATAGTAAAAGACATCAGCTGATCTCGATTAACGAGTGTCATCATTAAAGCAATGACAAATAAATCTAGCATGGACCAACGACCAATCCATGAAACAAACTTAAGTAATTTCATACGTAGAATAGGGTCAGTATTGCTTTTGAAATGGATAGAAAACAGTAGCAATATCATGATAATAATCTTAATAAATGGAACTAGTATACTGGCGATGAATACAATAATTGCTATTGGCCAGTTGCCTGTATCAATTAAAGAAACGACCCCAGAATAAATGGTGTCCTCTAAGCGCTGTCCATTGAGATAAAAAATAGAAATTGGCATTAAATTAGCAGGAAATAATAACACCATGGCTGCAATTAGTGCGGCCCAGGTTTTTTGTAAGCTATGAGGCTCCCGAAAATGTAGAGGACGATGGCATCGTCTGCATTTCCCATTCCAATTCGCAGGCCCAGTGTAATGACAGGCAGTGCAGGCTAGTGTGCTATCTTGCGCTTCTTTATTATTAGTGGGATAAAACTTGTGCCATAACTCATCTAGGTTCATATGGATGAGAATTAATAAGCTGAGAATAGACATGGTAATAAAAGCGACTAAGCCATGGCCAATAAATACACTCGCGTAATCTTGCATTTTAATGGCGGCAATACCCAATGCTATCAGGTAAACATCTAACATAACCCACTCTTTGATATGTCCAAGCACTAAAAGGATCGGCCGGAGATTCAAATTGATGCGCTGACCAATAGGTAACAATAAAATTAAAATTGGTAATAATAAGGGGGCAGCAATAGCACAAAAAGCCACTATACTGGCGGTAAATGGGTCCCCTTGTTGATTAATTAAGCGAATACCTTCAATGACATTTGCGTTGATTTGGCTTCCTAATAAATGAATAGAAATGAGAGGTTGCCAAAATGCAATGGGGGCAAGCATCAATAATGTGATAGCCAGTATTGATAAACGATTAAGTGACCAAGATCGCCCATCATTAAGTTGGCTAAAACAGCGAGGGCAAACAACGACTTGCCGTATGCTGAATTGAGGCGTTAGTAGCTTCTGATTGCAATGATTACAGCGTTGAAAAAGCAAATCAGTGTGATTAGTGTGGCTCATATTGACTCATTTTAGGTGGTTACCTAGATGTAATCTAGTGTAAAAGAATTTACCTCAAAGTGACAAATTGGTAATCTTAGGGCTACGCTTACAAATATTTGATTAATTGCTTGATTATTACAAGAAATAATTATGGATAAAAAGAAGTATTATCTTGAACTTTCAGACAATCTCTCTGCTCTACTTGCAGGTGAGTATGATTTAATTGCAACCTTAGCAAATACCAGCGCATTATTATATGAATGTTTAGAAGGTGTTAACTGGGCTGGTTTTTATCTCAGTAATGGGCAAGAATTAGTGTTGGGTCCTTTCCAAGGTAAAGTTGCATGTGTTCGGATCCCTTTTGGTAAAGGCGTTTGTGGAACAGCCTTTAGCAATAACCAAGTTCAGCGTATAGAAGATGTACATGCATTCCCAGGTCATATTGCCTGTGATGCAGCAAGTAACGCAGAAATTGTCTTTCCTTTGGTAGTTAATGGGCAAACTATCGGGGTTTTAGATATCGATAGCCCAAATATTAGCCAGTTCGACCAGGAAGACGAAAAAGGGTTACAACACCTTGTAAGCCAGTTGTGTCAACACTTGGCAATGTGTTCTATGCCTAAATATCATTAAATAATGGTCAGTTAAATTAATAGTAACGTGGCAATTGTCAGCAACACGATTATAATGTCGGCTTGTTCATGCCCGTGAGGTTGGCAAAATCGTTGTTATCAGGAAATTTCATGGAAAATCAACCTAAGTTGAATAGTAGTAAAGAAGTTATCGCATTTCTAGCAGAGCGTTTTCCTCGCTGTTTTATCGCTGAAGGCGAAGCACGTCCGTTAAAAGTCGGAATTTTTCAAGACATCGTAGGGTGCTTAAAAGAAGAAGATGGTATTAGCAAAACGCAACTGCGTTCTGCATTACGCATGTATACTTCTAGCTGGCGTTATCTTTACGGTGTTAAAGAGGGCGCTAAACGCGTTGACCTAAACGGTGAAGATTGTGGCGAATTAGACGCAGAACATATTGCTCATGCGCGCCAACAATTATCTGAGGCTAAAGCTCGCGTTCAAGCACAACGTGCTGAACAGAAAGCACAAAAACGCCCAGTTGCACAAAAAACGGGTGAAAAAACACCGCGTACTCAAGATGCAACTAAAGAAAGAGCACCTCGCCGCCGTCCAACAGAGAATAAAGAACGTCCGCAAAATACATCATCTAAGAACTCTCGTCGTAATACACCAGCTCCAGAGCAAAAACTGAAATCAGTGACTGATATCAACGCACTACAGATTGGCCAAACTTTGAAAGTGAAAGTGGGCACTAGTGTGATGGACGCCTCTGTGCTGGAAATTGCAAAAGACGGTGTTAGGGTTCAATTGCCAACAGGGCTGGCAATGATTGTACGCGCGGAACATTTAAAGTTCTGATACGGAGGTCAATCAGGTCATGAACAAACTTCTTAAAATTGCACTGGTGGTTAGTCTAGCGACTTTCGGCAGTGCAGTCGCTAATACTCAAGCAGTGGCTCCGGTCACTGCGGCTCAGTTACCTGTCTTAAAACAGAATGTACAACACGGTACAGTGAGTGAAAGAGTCACATCTCGGTTTACTCGCTCACATTATCGTCAATTTGATTTAGACAATGCGTTTTCTGGGAAGATATTTGACCGTTATCTTAATATGTTAGATTTCGGTCATAATGTTTTACTTCAATCCGATATTGACCAATACGCCAAAGATAAAGGCAAAGTCGGTCAATGGCTTGAGGATGGCAAATTAGATCCGTTTTATGACCTGTATAACCTGTCTCAGGAAAGACGTTTCGAGCGTTTTAAATATGCACTAGCTCGTTTAGAGCAACCCATCGATTTAAATGCGACTGATTCAATTGAAGTTGACCGCTCTAAATCACCATGGCCCAAAGACAAGCAAGAGCTTGATCGTCTTTGGGACCAAAAAGTGCGTTATGACTGGTTGAATTTAAAACTATCAGGGAAAGATGACAAAGAAATCAAAGAGAAACTGACAAAGCGTTATAACTTTGCGTTGAGGCGTTTAACGCAAGCGCAAAGTGAAGATGTGTTTCAATTGATCGTTAACTCTTTCGCTCGTGAAATCGATCCGCACACAAGTTATTTATCGCCTCGTAATACAGAACAATTCAATTCAGAAATGAGTTTATCATTAGAAGGAATTGGTGCGGTATTACAGCAAGATGACGAAAATACAGTTATCAACTCGTTAGTTGCTGGAGGCCCTGCGGCTAAAAGTAAAGAGCTAAAAGTTGGTGATAAAATTATCGGTGTAGGTCAAACGGGTAAACCGATTGTTGATGTGGTTGGCTGGCGCCTTGATGATGTGGTTGCTTTAATCAAAGGCCCGAAAGGAAGCAAAGTTCGGTTAGAAGTCGTTTCTGATACTAAAGGGGCGAAGCCACATATTGTCACCATAGTTCGGGAGCAGATCCGGCTAGAAGACCGAGCGGTCAAGCTGACAATCAAACAGCAAGGTAAAGATAAAGTTGCTGTTTTAGATATTCCTGGTTTTTATGTTGGCTTAACAAATGATGTTAAAACCCAATTACAAAACTTGGCAAAAGATAATGTTTCCGCATTGGTTATCGATTTACGCGGTAATGGTGGTGGCGCATTAACCGAAGCGGTTTCTTTATCTGGCTTGTTCATTCCGAAAGGGCCAATTGTGCAAGTTCGTGATAATAACGGCCAAGTTCGCCAAGATATCGATGATGATGACGTTGTTTACTATAAAGGTCCTCTTGTTGTTTTAGTCGACCGCTTTAGTGCATCCGCATCAGAGATCTTTGCTGCGGCAATGCAAGATTACGGTAGGGCGATGATTGTCGGTGAACCGACTTTTGGTAAGGGAACCGTTCAGCAACACCGTGGTTTAAGTCGTGTTTACGATCAAATGCTAAAACCAGAATGGCCTTCATTAGGTTCCGTTCAGTATACCATTCAGAAATTTTACCGAGTTAATGGTGGAAGTACACAGCGTGAAGGGGTGACTCCTGATGTGGTCATGCCTACAGGCCAGGATCCAGCTGAAACAGGTGAAAGTTTTGAGGACAACGCATTGCCATGGGATAGCATTCCACCGGCAAAATATACGCCTGTTGGTGATGTTTCTTCTGATTTATCGCCAATAAAAACGCAGCATTTGGCGCGTATTAGCAAAGACCCTGAGTTCAACTATATTGATGAAGATATTGCGCGCTATAAAGTTAACAAAGAGAGTAAGAATCGTATTTCACTCAACTATGCTGAGCGACAAAAAGAAGATTCAGAAATTGAAGCGACAAAATTGAAACGTATAAATGAACGTAATACTCGAGAAGGTAAACCATTATTGAAATCAATTGATGATTTACCTAAAGATTACGAAGGGCCAGATCCATACCTCGATGAAACGGTTAAAATGGCGGTCGATTTAGCGAATCAACATACTAAGTTATTATCAAATAATAAATAATTTCCTCTTATTATTTGTCAAATTAAGCCAGCGCCTAAGCTGGCTTAATTTTTTAAGTTTTCCTGTACCATCTTAATAGCTATCGCAAAATATAAGCTAAACATTAATGTATTGTTAATTTGATATTTTTAGTAAATAGTCCCCAAATTAATGCAGTTTTATGCTTTGTTTACTTTATTTTTTAAAATGACTAACTGAAATTAATAATTAACTATAGGTTTCTTTACCTTTACTTAATTTATCCTAAACTTTTGGTATAGTTTCCTTATCAATGAGGCATTACCATGCGTAAATTATTTATAGGATTAATGGCTGTTAGTGTGATGATGGTTGCATCTATTAATACAGCGAATGCAAGAAATTACCCTTGTTCTGGAAGTAAAGGAGGAATTGACCGTTGTGACGGGGAGAAGTTTATCTGTAATGACGGGTCAACAAGCCGTTCAGAGCAAGTGTGTACGATAGAATTAAAAAACGATATTAACAGTAAAGCGAAAGCGGCTGGAGCGGTGATTGGCGCAGGCGTTGTCAAGCAATCAAGTAAATCATCGGTTTCTGACCCAATAAAAAACAGTAGTGACAAAGCCAGTAAAACCGTTTCTGATAAAGCAGACAAGGCAAGTGATAAAGCATCTGGCACAGCTAAGACAGTAAAAGAGAAGGCTAGCAAAGCTGCGGATAAAGAAGTTAAAGACGTAAAAGATAAAGTTAGTAAAGGGACAGACAAAGAATCGGCAAAAGCCGTAAAAGAGAAAGCATCTAAAGCTGCAGACAAAGAATCGGCAAAAGCCGCAAAAGAGAAAGCATCTAAAGCTGCAGACAAAGAATCGGCAAAAGCCGCAAAAGAGAAAGCATCTAAAGCTGCAGACAAAGAATCGGCAAAAGCCGCAAAAGAGAAAGCATCTAAAGCTGCAGACAAAGAATCGGCAAAAGCCGCAAAAGAGAAAGCATCTAAAGCTGCAGACAAAGAATCGGCAAAAGCCGCAAAAGAGAAAGCATCTAAAGCTGCAGACAAAGAATCTGCAAAAGCCGTAAAAGAGAAAGCAACAAAATCGACTAAAGAGAAAACTAATTAGTTCGAAAATAAAACTGCAAATTACAATAAAACATAATAGTGCCACTTAATGTGGCATTATTTTTTAATAAAATAAAAGTAAGATTGAATATTCATTCATTTGACAAGCAAAGTGGATGATAAGATAGATAAATACACTAAATTGTTTTTGGTGATTGACAAACTAGCTTTATCGTTTCAATGAAAAATAACTTTAAATTTAAATGGTTATAAAATGAACCTTAAAAAACAAATGGTTAAAAACTTCACCATCAAAAGTTATCATTTAATTAGCAGATACCAATGAGTTTTGCATGTAGCTATGTAAAGTTATGTTATTTTTTAGGGTTTTCGCGTTAATGCACTTGAAAAAGTGTGAAAAAACCTTATTTATAAAGTAAATTCTACGTATATTTGTTTTTACCAAGGAATACATAAAAAATGATGAGAATTGCTTTATTCTTACTCACAAACTTAGCAGTTATGTTTGTGTTTGGGATAATCCTAAGTTTAACTGGGATCAGAGGGAGTAGTGTCCAAGGTCTTATGATCATGGCTGGTCTGTTTGGTTTTGGTGGTGCTTTCATATCACTATTAATGTCCAAATGGATGGCTCTGAAATCAGTGGGCGGTGAGGTTATCGAAACGCCACGTAACCAAATGGAACAGTGGTTAGTATCAACCGTTGAGCGCCAAGCACAACAAGTTGGTATTAAGATGCCACAAGTGGCTATTTATCATGCACCAGATATCAATGCGTTTGCTACGGGCGCGCGCCGTGATGCTTCGCTTGTCGCGGTGAGTACCGGGTTATTAGAAAATATGAGCCGTGATGAAGCTGAAGCTGTAATTGCTCATGAAATTAGCCATATCGCAAATGGCGACATGGTAACGATGACCTTATTGCAAGGTGTGGTGAACACGTTCGTTATCTTTATTTCACGTATTATTGCACAGGTTGCGGCAGGTTTTATGTCCAACAGTGATAACGAAAGTGAAAGTAGCAATGGTAACCCAATGGTCTATTTTGCGGTTTCCATGGTACTTGAAATTGTCTTTGGTATTTTGGCGAGCATCATTACTATGTGGTTCTCTCGTTACCGTGAGTTCCACGCGGATGCTGGCTCGGCAAAATTAGTGGGGCGTGAAAAGATGATAGCGGCATTGCAACGGTTGAAAACGAGCTATGAACCACAAGAAGAAGGTCGTTTGATGGCATTTTGTATCAATGGTCGTGGTAAAGCATTCAGTGAATTATTTTTATCGCACCCACCATTAGACAAACGTATCGAAGCATTACGTTCAGGTGAATATTTAAAGTAGCCTAAATAATCGTCTAAAGTTAGCTTTAAGTAGACAATAACTTTAGTATCTGCCCAGTAATTGTTTAATTACTGGGCTTTTTTATTGAAACAGTATGTGACACATATTCCCTCAAAAATATCAACCCATATTCAATTAACTCAATTTTAATGACGACTCGCAATTAATTGTATTTATAACTGCAATTGATAAATCACAAGTGAGCTTACTCACAATCTTTTATTTTAAATGATGAATTTTAGAAATTTTGTTCGCTTTTATTCTACTTTTAATCTTTATTAGATTGATAAGGAAATGTTATGAATTTTATTGATATGTTAATTGATATGAATTAATTGGGGGTAGGATGGATTTGATAACGACGTGGTTAAGTGAACTAAATGGTGTGGTGTGGGGAGTACCAATGCTTGTTGGGATCTTAGGCGTTGGCATTTATATGCAAATTCGGCTTGCATTCCTACCGATAAGAAAAATTGGAACAGGCTTTAAGTTATTGTTTCAAAAGAATGAGTCACGAGGTGAGGGGCAAATATCACCTTTTAACGCATTAATGACAGCGTTATCGGCAACGATTGGCACGGGGAATATAGCTGGGGTCGCAACTGCGGTCGTCATGGGAGGGCCTGGCGCGTTATTTTGGATGTGGATGACGGCTTTGGTCGGAATGGCAACTAAGTACTCCGAAGCCGTGTTAGCAGTTCGTTTTCGTGAAGTGGATAAATATGGCCAGTATATTGGTGGCCCAATGTACTACATTAAAAATGGGTTAGGCCCTAAATGGATTTGGTTAGGAACGCTGTTTGCCTTTTTCGGTGCATGTGCTAGCTTTGGTATCGGAAATACGGTACAAGCCAACTCTGTTGCAGATGTACTAGAAAGTAACTTTGGTGTGCATAAATGGTTGACGGCGGGGGTATTAGTTTTATTAGTCGGTGCGGTATTGATTGGTGGATTACGACGTATCTCTGATGTTGCAGGAAAACTTGTCCCATTTATGACTGTGGCTTATTTTGGCGCAGGTGTCATTGTGCTTGGTATCTATTTTAAGGAGATCCCAGGTGCGCTCTCTTTGGTCGTGACCTCAGCTTTTAACCCTGTCGCTGCTCAAGGTGGGTTTGCAGGTGCGGCGGTATGGGCTGCAATACGTTTTGGGGTTGCACGAGGCGTGTTTTCCAATGAAGCGGGTTTGGGAAGTGCACCTATCGCCCACGCTGCTGCAAAAACACAAAATCCTATTCGCCAAGGGCTTATTGCGATGTTAGGGACATTCATTGACACTATCATTGTGTGTTCTGTTACAGGATTAACCATCATTATTACTGGTGGCTGGCTGACCAGTGAAACCGGAGCGACACTAACCGCATCATCATTCCAAACAGCCATTCCAGGTGGAAATTACATTGTTGCTATTGCATTAGCCATATTTGCATTCACCACCATTTTGGGTTGGAGTTTCTATGGCGAAAAATGTGTGCAATATTTATTCGGGTTGCGAGCAATAAAACCGTACCGAGTTTTATGGTTAATAGCTTTACCAATTGGTGCAACGCAATCACTTGATTTTGTTTGGTTATTAGCGGATACACTAAATGCTATGATGGCGATCCCTAATTTAATTGCTCTGTTACTTTTAAGCCCTGTTGTTTATCGGTTAACACGAGACCATATAAAAGATGTGAACGCAGATAGCATTGATATGGCAAAACAGTTGTACGACAATAAATCATAATCGATTGATAATAAGCTTCATTTTAATGATGAAGCTTATTATTTCTTCAATATCCCCCTCTTATTCATAAAGCTTATCGATGGGTAATATATAAATCATCTATTTTTATCGGTAAAATTACGGAATGGCGTTAAATGCGCTATGCTTAGAAGAGAAGTTGTAAACCATGCGTATTTTATAAATTAAACAAGGGGATAGAATGGATATTCTGGAGAAAACGTTATTGTTTGGTAATGAATTTTTGACAACGACAAACCCCGCTAGGTTAGTTCCATTTAAATTTGAGATCTATCATTCTGAGCAAGGTTTTTACCATCGAGTCTATAAGCAAGTTGGCATGTCAGGGGCTAACTTAGGGCAAACATTTCAAGTGTGGGCTTTTGAAGAGCAGAAAAACTGGGATAAACAAACCGCTGATACGACAGTTGATGAATATATTCAGCATTGCCAAGATATTTATAAGCGGAATAATGCATAAGTTGTAGAAAAAAAAAGCCCCCTTCATAGGGTTCTGAAGGGGGAGCTAAATGAATAAAGAATGGTTTAATTCATGAACAAAGATAGATGATTTTCATGATTAAAACTTAGTTATTTGTGCAGTTTAAACCACTCAATAGTATATATATCCTTAAAATAGCATTTATCGCTAAATAATCTATTGGCGATACCCTGTTTTTATTTGTTCTAACGTGTTTTTATAGGTTTCTGCCTGTTTTTCGTCTTCCATTTGTGCAATTTCACGTTGCATCTTGATTAAAATTTTACCTGCATCAGCTTGGCCGATAGCTTTCAACATATGCGTCAATAAATTTTTTAGACAAGTAACTTCATCCGCTAAAGTATTAACGTTAGGTTCAGTAGGAAAATGGTTTTTCATTAAAAAGGTCCTTTAAGCATAAAAAATAATAGCAAGATTGTAGCATAGAAAGTAATACTATGTGTTTTCAGATAACTGAATGTTATAAATATTCAGATTAATGCGTTAAATTTGAACGAACGATTAAATAGGATGTAGGAGGCGCTAATAATTACTAGGCCCGCTGTTTTTCTTGCCAGTAGGTAGGAAGGAGTCTTTATGAACAATAAAAAATTGTGATACAATTCACAAAAAGAGTTATTGGCAACAGAGGTTGCTCAGTAACGACTCAATCCTGTACTAAATACCAATGTCTTTTTGCAGCAATTTTTACATCCAATTAAGCTGTTGGTATCTGTTATTTGTGGGAAAGTGAAGGCTAAAAGAAATATGACGCAAGTTTCTAGAAAAACAGCTTGGATCCGTGTAATAGCATTAGCGGTTGCTGCATTTGTTTTTAATACAACAGAGTTTGTACCTGTTGCATTACTCAGTGATATTGCAAAAAGCTTTGATATGACGGTCGCACATACTGGTTTGATGATAACAATCTATGCGTGGGTTGTGGCTTTGATGTCGCTACCTTTAATGTTATTAACCAGTAAAATAGAGCGCCGTAAATTATTAGGCTTCTTATTTGTTATCTTTATTCTTAGCCATATTATTTCTGGTTTTGCATGGAGTTTTGATATTTTAATTGCAGGACGTATTGGTGTGGCTTTATCTCATGCTGTATTTTGGTCAATTACGGCATCGTTGGCTATTCGGGTTGCCCCCGCAGGTAAAAAAGCTCAAGCACTTGGATTATTAGCGACGGGGACTGCATTAGCGACAGTATTAGGTCTTCCTCTTGGCCGAGTGGTTGGGCAATTCTTAGGTTGGCGAGCGACATTCTTAGGTATCGGTGTTATTGCATTGTTTACTATGGTTGTCTTGATCCGTTTTTTACCTCGGTTACCAAGTGAACATTCCGGTTCGTTAAAAAGTGTGCCTATGCTATTTCAACGGCCGGCACTCGTTGGAATGTTTGCATTAACGGTGTTAGCAGTAACCGCACATTTTACGGCTTACAGTTATATTGAGCCTTTTGTTCGAGAAGTTGCATTACAAAGCCAAAATTTTGCAACTTTACTCCTGCTGATTTTTGGTGGAGCTGGTATTGTTGGCAGCGTCATATTCAGTCGCTACAGCAGCAAGTTTTCATTATCATTCTTACCCGCAGCAATCGCATTTATGACGATTTGTTTATTATTGCTGATGCCATTAGGCAGAGATGTTTGGTCTTTGGTGATGTTATCCGTGTTCTGGGGAATGGCAATGATGTGCATTGGTTTAGGGATGCAAGTTAAGGTGATTGATTTATCTCCAGATGCCACCGATTTGGCAATGTCAATTTTCTCTGGAATTTTCAACATCGGTATTGGTGCAGGGGCGCTGCTAGGTAATCAAGTTATTGTCCATATGGGGATGACTCAGATTGGTTACATTGGTGGTGTGATTGGTCTTATAGCTTTCGCGTTATGTGTCTATTTATTCAGGCGCTATAGTGACACCCTTAGCGATAGAATAGGCGCTGCTGCAAATCACTAACTCGCATTTCATTATGACGTAAAGATGAAAGCTCTGTGTTATTTTAATGATAAACAGAGCTTTTTTGTTGTTACCTGAGTAACTCATTCTAATAATAAGGAAAGACAATGAAGGGTCTAGGTTTTTTATTGATGTCTATTATTGCTGAAGTCATTGCAACGACAACATTAAAAGCATCTGATGGTTTTAGTCGTTTTTGGCCGTCTTTGATTGTTATTATCGGTTATGCAGTCTCTTTTTGGGGGCTTTCACAGGTGGTGAAAACCATGCCATTAGGTATTGCTTATGCAATTTGGTCAGGTTTGGGAATTGTGTTGGTTTCCATCGCTGCAATTTATATTTACAACCAAAAACTCGATTTACCTGCAATTATTGGTATGCTATTAATTATTATTGGTGTCTTAGTCATCAATTTATTTTCAAAAAGTGGTGGGCACTAAACCGTTGGTGCAGGATATTCAGGCAGCATGATTGGGGAAACAAAAATGAGGCATCGGGTTAGTCAATTTTTAAAACCAGTAATAGCAATGTCACTTGCTGGGGTGATATCTGTCATGCTATCTGCGTGTGGTAGCTCAAACGTAGATAAGTCTGTGGAACATTCCGCGAGTCAGTATGCCCAGCAAGTGGTCAATTTAGGGCCCGGTGCGCAAGAAGCTTGTGTGTCAGCGGGGGGCTTACCTGCATTGACATTAGAATTAAATGGTTCACAAACTGCCGTATGTCAATTTGCGAATGGTAAACGTTGTGCTGTTGACATTATACAATCGGGCTCTTGCATATAACTCTTCTTTTTATGAAGTTAATTAACCTCCTATTAATTATTAATAAGAGGTTAATTAACGCTATATTCCCATTCTAATCTATTCTATTTTAATATTCCTATATTTCATTTTATTAATTATGTTTTTTATTAATCATATATAGGCCATCTAATTATGAGCATCTATTTAGGTGTTTATTTTAATTATTGATATTTAACGACGAAATTACTAATATTAAATAATAAAGAATATTTTAGATAATTATAAAAGCACATATAAAGACGTTTACATTTATTAAAGAGTAATGCCTAATGAAAAAGAAAATTGAAGAGTATGATGGCCCCGCTGCAGGTTGGGGGGCTGTAAAAGCAGTTGCAGAAGCGCTACGCGGCCAAATGAAAGTCGGGCACGATATCATTGCGATGTTTGAAATGAATAAGGTGGACGGTTTTGACTGCCCTGGCTGCGCGTGGCCTGATCCTGTACACACAGCGTCATTTGATATTTGTGAGAATGGGGCAAAAGCAATTGCTTGGGAAGCGACATCTAAAAAAACAACTCCGGAATTTTTTTCTAAATACACCGTTACAGAATTACTTGAGTGGGATGACTTCCATTTAGAGGATGAAGGTCGTTTAACTCACCCGATGAAATATAATTCACAAACCGATAAATATGAACCTATCGAATGGGAAGAGGCCTTTCAGCAAATAGGTACGCGTTTACAAAGTTATTCAGACCCAAATACTGTTGAATTTTATACCTCCGGTCGAACTTCAAATGAAGCCGCATTCTTATATCAATTGCTGGCTCGTGAATATGGAACAAATAATTTCCCTGATTGTTCAAATATGTGCCATGAGCCAACGAGTGTTGGTCTTGCTGATTCCATTGGTGTCGGTAAAGCGACAGTATTGTTAGACGATTTTGATAAAGCGGACTTAGTTATTTGTATAGGCCATAACCCAGGGACTAACCATCCAAGGATGTTGAGTTCATTGCGCGAAGTTTCTAAACGCGGCGCAAAAATCATTGCAATAAATCCTTTGAGAGAACGCGGTCTTGAGCGTTTTGCCTACCCGCAAGACGTGGTAGAAATGCTAACGCTAGAGTCTACACCTTTAGCAGGGCACTATTATAAGGTTCGTATCGGTGGAGACACAGCTTTACTTAAAGGTGTCATGAAGTTGTTGATTGAAAAGCACCAAGCCGCTGTGGACGCAGGAAAAGAACCTATTCTTGATACTGAGTTCATATCAACTCATACACAGGGTTATGAAGCTTTAAAAAATGACTTACAGACAACAAGCTGGAAAGATATCTTGAGGGTTTCTGGTTTACCTCGTGAGTCTATTGAAGAGATTGCCGACCTTTATATTGAGGCAAAAAGTACCATTATTTGTTATGGCATGGGGATCACTCAGCACGAACATGGTACGCAAAATGTGCAGCAACTCGTTAATTTACTGCTACTAAAAGGTAATATTGGCCGCGAAGGTGCGGGTATTTGCCCATTGCGCGGCCATTCGAATGTTCAGGGTGACAGAACGGTTGGCATTACAGAGAAACCGTCAAAAAGCTTTTTAGACAAAATTGAACAACGATTTGGTTTTAAACCACCAAGTGAATTTGGCCATGCAGCAGTGGCTAGTATGCAAGCGATTTCTGAAGGAAAAGCCAATGCGTTAATTTGTATGGGTGGAAACTTAGCAGTTGCAATGCCAGATAGAGACGCTTGTTTTTCAGGTATGAAAAAGCTTGATCTAGCCGTCCATACAGCAACGAAACTAAATCGTTCTCATTTATTAACCGCTAAGCAGACATTCATATTACCTGTATTAGGGCGTAGTGAAATAGATAGACAAAGCAGTGGTGTGCAATGCGTTACGGTAGAAGACTCCATGTCGATGGTTCACGCATCAAAAGGTTTACTTAAACCTTGTAGCCCTTATCTTAAATCCGAGTGTGCGATTGTTGCAGGGATAGCGAAAGCGGCAATACCGCAGAGTAAAGTTGAATGGGATGATTTTATCGGTAATTACGACTTGATCCGCGATGCGATGGAAGCGGTACTGCCTGGTTTTGATGATTATAACGCACGTATTAAAATACCTGGAGGGTTCCATCTGACTAACGCTGCTTCTGAGCGTCGTTGGTTAACTCAATCAGGTAAAGCTAACTTTGTACCGACAGAGGGCGTTATTGAAGACCCGAATTCAGCGGTAAATAGCGAATTGATTTTGGCGACATTGCGTAGCCATGATCAGTACAATACAACAATTTATGGGTTAAATGACCGATACCGTGGTGTGTTTGGGCAGCGAGATGTTGTTTTCATCAGTGGTGCAGAAGCCCAAAAACAGAAGTTAGAGGCGGGGGATAAAGTTAATCTCATTGCATTAGATCGTGAGCAGAAACCGACAAAACGCCGTTTAGATAACCTCACTGTCGTGATTTATGATATGGCAGACCGCAGCGTTGCTACTTATTTCCCTGAAGCTAATAATCTAATTTCGTTAGATAATTTCGACCCGCAATGTGGTATTCCTGCGTATAAAAATATTCCCGTGAAATTAGAACGAGTTATTCAATAAACAGATTTAAGTTTTAGAAACCCCAAATGTTGAACGTAACATTTGGGGTCTTAAAGATTATTTTTTGGCTGGGAAGAACTGGCTGATGATAACAATGATGGCAACTAAGAGATAAGCCGCGAAGATGCCAATTAACCATTGTGGCATATCCAGCCCTAAGAATGCCCACTGCCTAACAGCACAGTCACCTGTCGCTTCAAACACTGCAGGTACCCATTCTTGTAATGGTAACCAATCAGGGAAATTAACGAAAAAATCACAAGAGGCAAATGGGGAAGGATAAAGCTGTAGCATGGTATGTTCCCATGCAAGATCTAAACCGCGCCAAGCAGAGTAAACCCAAATAAGCATGGCAACCCAGCGTATCACCATGTTTCGCGGTGCCACTGCGCCAATTATGCCAGCAATCATAATCCCAAGTAATGCAACGCGTTCATAGATACACATAACGCATGGTTGTAGCTTCATAACATGCTGAAAATATAAAGCAGCACACTCGAGTATAAAGGCAATAAAGGCCATAAGTAGCCAAGCGCCTCTTCCTTGTGAGCAGTAGTTAAAAAATCTGAACATACTTAGTATCCTAATTGAGTGATGCGCCCATTTTGCCTCTATCAGACCGATAAAAAAAGTAATTAAAGTGAAATAATGCAATTTTAGATAGGGCTTTACCTAATATTACAATTAGCCGTATTGGTGTACGGCTAATTGTTTTAAAGTATGGTTATTGAGCGAATGTTATCAACCCAATACTTTCCATCCAATGCGTGATTGGTACTAGCCAGAACTCTACCCCTAATAGCCCAACAATTGTCATTACGATGGTATATGGCAGCGCCATCCAAACCATACGGCCATAAGATAAGCGGATCAGCGGTGATAACGCGGATGTTAATAAAAACAAGAAGGCAGCTTGGCCATTAGGTGTTGCAACTGAAGGCAAGTTAGTCCCTGTATTAATTGCCACGGCTAAAAACTGGTATTGTTCCGTTGACACCAAACCGTCATTTGCCGCTTTTAAAGCCTCAGTAATATAAACTGTCCCTACGAAAACGTTATCTGATACAGCAGAAAGCAGGCCATTAAAGAGATAAAATAAGGAGAGTTGCGATGATTCAGAGGATTGCAATACAAACTGAATAAATGGGGTGAATAATTGCTGGTCAATAATAACAGCAACAATACTAAAGAAGACAGTTAATAAAGCGGTAAAAGGTAACGCTTCCTCGAAGGCTTTACCCAATGCATGCTCTTCTGTGATGCCACAAAATGCGGTAGCAAGTACGATAACGGATAGACCAATCAGACCAACTTCAGCTAAATGGAAAGCAAGGGCGACTATCAACCAAATACCAATTAATCCTTGAACAACTAACTGTGCAAGATCTCTTTTGGTACGTTTAGCCGTCTGTTTTTTATCGTGCTCAGTTAAAATTTGGCGTACAGAGTCTGGAAGCTCAGCACCGTAGCCAAATAGTTTAAATTTTTCAACGACAAAACAGACGACTAAGCCACAAACAAAAACGGGTATGGTTACAGGAGCCATACGGATATAGAAGGTAATGAAGTCCCAATTGACATGTTTTGCAATGATAAGGTTCTGTGGTTCACCCACCATGGTCATGACACCACCAAGTGCCGTACCAATACCTGCATGCATCATCAAGCTTCGTAAAAAAGCCCTAAACTGCTCGAGGGTTTGTTTTTGCTCTGCATTGTTAATAAAACCATCGTTTTGTAGGTCAGTGTTGCTGGACTGGTTAGAGGCATACTGGTGATAGATAGAATAAAAACCAATTGAAACGCTAATGACCACAGCAATAACGGTTAATGCATCTAAAAATGCAGATAAAAATGCACTCGCTATACAAAAAGCAAGGGAAAGAATTCGTTTAGAACGCACATTTATCAACAGCTTGGTAAAAACAAACAAAAGCAATTGCTTCATGAAATAGATACCCGCTACCATAAAAATCAGTAACAAGATAACTTCAAGGTTATTGCTAATTTCATGTGAAATTTGAGCAGGGGTCGTCATGCCAATGAGAACGGCCTCTATAGCTAAAAGACCGCCGGGCTGCAATGGGTAACATTTAAGTGCCATTGCTAATGTGAATATAAATTCAGCAACTAATAGCCAGCCTGCAACGAAGGGGCTGATAAAGAAAAAGACAATAGGGTTAATTATTAGGAATATAATAATTGCTAATTTGTACCAATCAGGCGAATTTCCCAGAAAATTTTTCAAAAAAGCTGTTTTTAAACTAAAATCCATTATGGTTCGTTATCCTCTTTTATGCGGATGTCGTGTACTGTGTTATACATACTACTCTTATCTCTTACAGATTTTAAGCATATTTGCTAATTGAGAGCGTATGAATTATATGGAAATTATATGATTTGCTTCACCCTTTATTTTTAGTCTAACTATATCAGGTGATGACAATCTGGTATGATTTGCTCAATATCCGTCTAAATGTTTGGAATAATAAAAATATGGTTATTAAAGCTCAAAGTCCGGCCGGTTTCGCGGAAGAGTATATTATTGAGAGCATATGGAACAACCGCTTTCCACCAGGTTCAATTTTACCCGCTGAGCGTGAGCTTTCGGAATTAATTGGTGTGACCAGAACAACCTTACGAGAAGTGTTACAGCGTTTGGCTCGTGACGGTTGGTTAACCATTCAGCATGGTAAACCAACGAAAGTGAATAACTATTGGGAAACGTCAGGTCTAAATATTTTGGAGACACTGGCTAGGCTTGATCACGATAGAGTGCCGCAACTCATTGATAATTTATTGGCAGTACGTACCAATATTGCGGCAATCTTTATTCGCACAGCCTTTCGAAATAACCCAGAGAAATCAATAGAAGTGTTAGCTGGGCGGGAAAAAGTGGAAGATAATTCAGATGCATTCAGTGATTTGGATTATAACATTTTCCGTGGGCTTGCATTTGCATCTGGTAACCCAATTTATGGTCTGATTATTAACGGGTTAAGAGGGCTGTATACCCGTGTTGGCCGCTATTATTTTTCGAACCCTGAAGCGAGGCGCTTAGCGTTGAACTTCTACCAACAATTAAGCCATCTTTGTCGTGAGCAAGCCTATGACCGTATTATGGATTGTGTGCGTACTTATGGAAAAGAAAGCGGAATGATTTGGCATAGTATGCAAAGTAATATGCCTTCAGATTTAGCACAAAGCCGCTAGTTAACTGACATTAATCCCATAAGGCCAGCATGTTGTGTTGTATCAGTATGCTGGTTTTTTATCATTAATCATTGACAGATTTTAGCCAAATAGCCATTGTTCACTTGAATGAAGTGAAAAACCAATCTTTGTTTGTTTATTGGTATTTAATACCATCAAACGTCCTCTTCTTAGTTTAATAAAATAAATTGATTTTATTGGGCGCCTCACGTGAATCGATAGAAAATTCTAAATTAAAAAATAACTAAGAATTCATTTTTTTTATCCTATTGAATTTAAGTTAATTTATTTTTTGTTTGAATTTTAAGCTGGAATTTAATATCGACATGTAAAGAAAATGTGACCAAATTTAAATTTTTTAACTGTATTGTTAAAAGTGTTAATTCACCACATTGGCAAATATTTCCTAGAATATTATCCTAAAAGAAATGGTGCAGACTTTTATTTTGTGGGGAAGCGATGAAAATTCTAGTGTTAGGCGCAGGCGTTATCGGTGTGACAACCGCGTGGTATTTAGCACAAGAAGGGCACGAAGTGCTGGTGGTGGATAGGCAACATGATGTGGCAGAAGAAACAAGTGCCGCCAATGCAGGGCAAGTATCCCCTGGATATGCGACCCCATGGGGTGCACCTGGGATCCCTCTTAAAGCGGTGAAATGGATGTTTGAAAAACACGCCCCCTTGGCGATACGTCCAGATGGCACGTTATTTCAGCTGCGCTGGATGTGGCAGATGTTAAAGAATTGCGATATTCAACATTATGCAATGAATAAAAGCCGTATGGTGCGCATTGCAGAATACAGCCGTGATTGTATTCGTCAATTAAGAGCGGATACAGGTATTGAATATGAAGCCCGCCAAGGTGGTACTTTACAGATTTTCCGTACTGCTGAGCAGTTTGATAATGCAGCCAATGACATTGCGGTCTTACAGCAAGAAGGTGTTCCATACGAATTACTGACATCAAATGAACTAGTTAAAGCCGAACCTGCGTTAGAATTTGTTAAGCATAAGCTTACCGGTGGGCTGCGGTTACCGAATGATGAAACGGGGGATTGCCAGCAATTTACTAAAAAATTAGCCAAAATGGCACAAAACTCAGGCGTTAAATTCAAATTTGGTGGCCATGTTGAGCAGATTTTAACTGAAGGCAATAAGGTGAGTGGCGTCAAAATTGATGGTGAAATTTTGCAAGCGGACCGCTATGTTGTTGCAATGGGCTCTTACTCTACTTCAATACTACAAAGTTTGGTTCAAATCCCAGTCTATCCACTCAAAGGCTATTCATTAACCATGCCGATTATTGATGAGCAGCGTTCGCCAACCTCCACCATTTTGGATGAGACATACAAAATTGCAGTAACGCGGTTTGATGAGCGTATTCGCGTCGGTGGAATGGCTGAAGTTGTTGGGTTTAATTTGAATATACTGAAAAAACGCTGCGAAACATTGAAAATGGTGGTACAAGATTTGTATCAAGGCGGTGGTGACATCGAACAAGCACAATTTTGGACAGGGTTGCGTCCAATGACACCGGATGGTACTCCGATAGTTGGGCCGACTGCATACAGTAATTTATATTTAAATACAGGGCATGGGACATTGGGTTGGACAATGGCTTGTGGTGCAGGGAAACTACTGGCAGATATAATTTCAGGGAATACACCAGAGATAGCGTCTGATGATTTATCGGTATTTAGATATCTTGATGGTTTTAATACCAAGTTGGTTACGCATGGTGATTTAACGCCGGCACGCTAAGTATTTGATGTTTTGGCATCATTGTAATTTTAGAATTAATTAAATGTATTAAGGAATTTAAATGCCGCGCCCAATAAGTGCTGTTATTCATCTACAAAATTTACAACACAATTTGTCTATCGTACGGCAACATGTTGGAAAATCGAAAATTTGGTCAGTTATGAAAGCAGACGGTTATGGTCACGGTATCAAGCAGATTTGGTCAGCGCTGAAAGAAACTGATGGTTTTGGAGTGTTGGATTTTGACGAAGCAATTTTGTTACGAAAAGAAGGGTGGAAGGGGCCAATTCTATTGCTAGAAGGCTTTTTTCAGCCTCAAGACTTGCAATTGATTGATCAATATAATTTAACGACAAGCGTGCATAGTGAGTGGCAATTATTTGCCATTGAGAATGCTCAATTATCATCACCGATTTCAGTCTATATCAAACTAAATAGCGGAATGAATCGCTTAGGTTTTTCACCGAGCGAATACGAAAGTGTAGTACAACGGTTATTTAAAATGCCGAATATACGCCATTTAACGTTAATGAGTCATTTTGCGAATTCAGATACCAAAACAGGTGTTGTAGAACCGTTCCAACAAATTCAACAATTCGAACACTTATCGTTAGAAACCTGTATTGCAAATTCAGGAGCGACATTGTGGCATAAACAAACCCAATATGATTGGGTTCGTACTGGTATTTTGTTGTATGGCGCTTCCCCAAGTGGAAAATCTGCAGATATATTTGGGTTGGGTTTGAAAGCAGCGATGACATTGCAATCAGAAGTGATTGCTATCCATGAAATTCCAGCTGGGCAATCAATTGGTTATGGTAGCCGGTTTATATCAACTAAACCTATGCGTATTGCAACAGTCGCTTGTGGTTATGCAGATGGATACCCTCGGCATGCTGCAAATGGAACGCCGGTATGGTGCAAAGGAAAGCGCTGTGCACTACTGGGGGCTGTTTCGATGGATATGCTGACTATTGATATTAGTGATTGTGACGATGTTAAACTTGGTGAGCGAGTGGAGTTATGGGGGCAAAATTTACCGGTTGATGAGGTTGCACAAGCAGCGGGGACAATTGGTTATGAGCTACTTTGTGCGCTTGCGAAAAGAGTTCCTATTTCTTATGAAAATAAAGTAGAATAAATATTAACCAATCATGCTGAAAATAGTAAAAATTTAGCTTTATGTGTGATTTTGGTTAAGAATGTTTGGATTGCAACTATATTGATATAACATATAGAATGTGATCTATTTCTCATTATTTTTAGGTTAAATATAATATGTCAAAAGCAATTAAATTAACGACACTTGCGATGGCTCTGAGTGTGTTATCTGGGGCCGCATTTGCAGGAACTTGGTCTGTTGGTGGTTCGGTATTAGCGCAGTCAACACCTTATAAAGGAATTAAGAGCCGTGATTATGTCACGCCAGTGCCTATTGTTAATTATGACAGTGAGAATTTCTATTTTCATACATTAGCTGCGGGTTATTATTTATGGAATGATACACAAGACCAGTTATCATTGGATGCTTATTATTACCCACAATTTTTTAAACCTAAAGACAATGATGATAAAGCGATGCGCGAGTTAGACCGCCGCCGTGATACGGTGATGACGGGGCTGACTTATCGTCATAAAGCTGATTGGGGTACACTGAGAACGAATATTTCTGGTGATATTTTAGGTATCAGTAATGGTATTCGTGGTGAGTTTGCCTACCTGTATGGCTTTGAAGGTGACAAATGGTCAATCACTCCAGGTCTGGGTATTAAATGGGATAGTAAGAACCAAAACCGTTATGAATATGGCGTGTCTTCAAAAGAATCACGTAATAGCGGTTTAAAACGCTATAACCCAGGCTCAAGTTGGACACCATACGTTGAGGTGACAGGGAATTACCGCTTTGATGAAAATTGGACGGTATTCGCAATGGGCCGTGTTGACCGCCTGCCAAGTGAAGTGAAAGATAGCCCAATGGTAAATAAAGATGTTTCTGCCATTATGTGGACGGGCGTCACTTACACATTCTAAGTTTGTTATAGAACATTAAATTATTTAGCCCCTGATATCATGATGATTATCAGGGGCTAATTTTATTTATCTAGGAATTTGATGTGCCTAGATCTTATATGCTCAGAATGGATAATTAATCTTGCGGCTTATTATCACGGCTGACCATCACTAATGAAAGGCGAGCAGGGTGCTGCGCATCACTTTTCATTGGGACGTTGATCCTTGCTGTTTCTACACAAACCATCTGTTTGTACCCATTATTTGGCATATCGCCCATACTGCATGATAATTCTGCCCAAGGGTTCCAACAGACAACATCACTATTATGGTAATGGTGAATTTCTATTGTACGGGCCCATCCGTCATCACGTAAGAGGCTGTATTCCTCTGGTTCTGAATAAATACGGTCGGTATGTTTATTAAATTTCAGTGGTTCATTTACATAAGCTTCTTTATCTGCGACTTTATCGAAATAGTGGCCACCTAATCCATATACAGTGGCTTTTTGAATATCGCTGATATTGAAATAACTGTGTAATGCGGCAGTCGTTTCGAAGTCCCCATAACTTTCTAGTTCAAGCTCACATGTTTCACCTAGTTTCATTCGTAGGATCAGGGTGAACTCATGGGGCCATAATTTACGGGTATATTCTGTATCTGTTAATGTGAAGGTTAAAATAACACCATCTTCATGTTCATTATGTGCAGTGAATTGCCAAGGTAGAATTCGTGCAAAACCATGACTAGGACTAGCTACAGGACCAAACCAAGGCCAACAAATAGGAATACCACCGCGGATAGCAACGCCTTCTTTAAAAGCACTCTCTGAACTTAGCCACAAGCAAGGTTTTTGCCCCGCAGGTTGCCAATCAATAAGTTGGGCGCCTTGTAAACTGACGGCCCCACGCACCTTAGGATGCGAGATAACAATGAGTGGAAGCTCACCAAGTTGGCGTTGAGTGATGTAAGCGGAGACTTGTTTGATGACCGGTAATGCAAAAAGTTTATCGTGCATGGTATTAGGCCTGTGTTAATGAAACAGAGTGAATACTCGTCATACATTAAACTGCAGCATTGTTGACGGTGTTCATTCACTTGAATTATTTAGAGTATCTGTCCGGCATACTTAAAGCCGCAGTGAATAGTATTCATTCTAAAATAAGTTGTGTTTATAGCGTATCCAATGAGAGATCAACCATAAGCGATATAGCAGAAAATATGAAGTGTTAATTTGTTATTGGATACGGTACAAAAGAGCCGCCAATTGGCGGCTCAGTTAGACAGATTACACGACAGCTCTTATTTAGAGATGTGAGCGATCAGGTCTAATACTTTGTTAGAGTAACCTGTTTCGTTGTCATACCAAGAAACTAATTTAACAAAGTTGTCGTTCAGTGCGATACCTGCTTTAGCATCAAATACTGAAGTCAGTTTTTCACCGTTGAAGTCAGTTGATACAACGTCATCTTCAGTGTAACCCAGAACGCCTTTCAGCTCGCCTGCTGCTGCTTCTTTGATAGCATCACAGATTTGAGTATAAGTTGCTGGTTTTTCTAAACGAACAGTTAAGTCAACAACAGAAACGTTAGGCGTAGGTACACGGAAAGACATACCAGTCAGTTTGCCATTCAGTTCAGGGATAACTTTACCTACAGCTTTAGCAGCACCGGTTGATGAAGGGATGATGTTTTGAGCAGCACCACGACCACCACGCCAGTCTTTATGAGAAGGACCATCAACTGTTTTTTGAGTTGCAGTTGTTGCGTGAACAGTTGTCATTAAGCCTTCAACGATACCGAATTTGTCGTTGATAACTTTAGCCAGTGGAGCTAAGCAGTTAGTTGTACAAGATGCGTTAGAAACGATTTCTTGACCTGCGTAAGCTTTGTGGTTAACGCCCATAACGAACATAGGAGTATCATCTTTAGAAGGGCCAGTCAGAACAACTTTCTTAGCGCCTGCTTGGATGTGTTTACGTGCAGTTTCATCAGTTAAGAAGATACCTGTTGCTTCAGCAACGACGTCAACACCGACTTCGTTCCATTTCAGGTTTGCAGGATCTTTTTCTGCTGTTACACGGATTTTTTTGCCGTTTACAACTAGGTGACCATCTTTAACTTCAACAGTACCGTTGAAACGACCATGAGTTGAGTCGTATTTCAGCATGTACGCCATATATTCTGCATCGAGCAGGTCGTTGATAGCAACGATTTCGATGTCAGAACGCTCTTGTGCAGCACGGAAAACGATACGGCCAATACGACCAAAACCATTAATACCTACTTTGATAGTCATAGTATTTCCACCAGCTATTTATTCGTGAATTAAGTTGTAGTTAAAGTTACCAAAACCTTGCCAGCCGTCAAGCGGAATCGTGTCAATTATTGAAAAAAATCAATTCTGATACCACCAATTGCTTATTTGTCAGCCACTTCAGCGGCAAATACAGCCGCACGTATTATCGGGATTGTACGGCATAATGAAACCATCTATCAGTGATATATGTGATACGGTTCACAAATCAAAACGGAAAGTAAGATGCTTCTTAGTTTAGAATAGTTTTACAGAAAATGTTGTTAATTTTTTGTTGATTGAAATTGATGTATGATAACCGTTAAACCGTTTAGTCATTTAAATATTTAGGGATGACATGTCAAATAAAGATAACCAACCTATTGATATCTCAAAGTTAAATGAGATGCAGCGTTATGTTACACAACAAGCCGGTACAGAGCCACCCTTTAGTGGTCAATTATTGCATAACCGTAAAGACGGTGTGTACGAATGCTTATGTTGTGGTACACCTTTATTTATGTCTGAGACCAAATTTGATGCAGGTTGTGGTTGGCCAAGCTTTTATCAACCGGTTAATGAAGAGGCCATCAAATACATTGAGGATTTCTCTCATGGAATGCATCGTATTGAGGTTCGTTGTCAACACTGTAATGCGCACTTAGGGCATGTATTTCCAGACGGTCCTCAGCCTACCGGTCAGCGTTACTGCATTAATTCAGCATCATTAAGCTTTATTGATGATGATAGCGGTGAAAAGACACGTGGATAAAGAGCTGAAGGTTGCTGAAGCTATTCTATGATAATAACAAAAACGATTCAGCTTTTAGCTGAGATCGAGAAAAATAAAATAATGTGCTAATTGTGTATTTGAAGGAGCCTTACCGTGAGCGTTGAAGTTAATCCAGAGCAGCTTGAACAATTGTTGGCAGTGATGACCCCCGAAATTTATGAGCGCCTAGTGACAGCAGTTGAACTCGGTAAATGGCCTGATGGGGTGATGTTAACACCGGAACAGAAAGAACATAGCTTACAAATGGTGCTATTGTGGCAGTCACGGAATAACCATGACCCGGAACATATGACGGTAGGGACTAACGGTGAAATTACGATGAAGAGCAAACAAGAGCTGAAAATGTTGTTTCAAGGTGAAATGTTAGCGACCTTGAAACCACAAAACAATGATGAATAACAGCTGCTTTACAAAAAGTTTGGTTATTCAATATGATGCTAAAGGGTGACAGGGTCACTAAAACAAGTTTTCTCAACTGATATGAGAAAACTTGTCAGCAAAGTATGAGCTAATGAAGGTCAGCTAAAGTGATTAACCTTGCGCCTTGCTTTTGCATTTCAGCTAAGGCTTCTTGGCTATCATTGGCCGCTAGGTTAACACCTCTACACCCATCGGCGAGAACATCCACGGAATAGCCTAGTTTTAACGCATCTAATACAGTAAATTTGACACAATAATCTGTCGCAATTCCCATAATAATTAAATGTGAGATATGCTGTTCTTGTAACCATGCGTGCAAACGAGTTTGGCTAATTTTATCGTTATCGAAAAAGGCACTATAACTATCAACTTGAGGGTTTTCCCCTTTGGTGAAAGTTTCACGAATAAGCGATTGGTTTAAATTCGAGTGTAACTGAGCGCCGTGTTCACCTTGTACGCAATGAATAGGCCACCAAACTTGTGTAATGCCGTTTAATTCACCGACTTCACCAATTTGAGTGTTTGAATTAGCAGCGAAGCTAAGGTGTGTCGCGGGATGCCAATCTTGACTTGCAATGATATCTATCCGTTTTTGTTGGCAAATAGCCATTGCTTTATTCGCAACATCAATAACATGTTCGCTTTCATTTACTGCCAATGTCCCGCCAGTGCAAAAATCGTTTTGTAAATCGACTAACAGTAAAGCTGTTTTCATTATGTCCTCAGTATTTTATCTGTTATTCATCAGCATAGCTCAACTCACCGCGTAAATTATTCTGCATTAATTCACGGATCAACGCAGGGGTATAATTTTGGCTAAGTAAGTAGTGCAACTTACTTAAGGCGGCTTCAAAAGTCATGTCATATCCACTGATCACACCAGCTTCAGCAAGGGCGTGTCCCGTGGCATAGCCTTCCATATTAACACGACCAGAAATGCATTGTGTCAGGTTCACCACAATAATTCCTCGGCTCGTTGCTTCGCGAAGTATACGGAGTAATTCAGGTTGCTGAGGGGCATTACCGACACCGTAAGAGCGTAATATTAGTGCCTTAACAGGTTGCTGAAGAATATTGCGAACAATCTCAATTGAGAGCCCAGGGTAAAGTGTAACCACACCGATAGGTTGAGGTGTAATTTGGTGGCTTTTAAATTCACCGATACCAATAGGAGCAGGACATGTATTAAATGTGCGAATATTGATGCCAGCTTCCATTAGTGGTGAGCAGTTAGGCGAGCTAAAAGCATCAAAGCCATCAGCATGGGCTTTAACGGCGCGGTTACCGCGATATAATTTATTATTGAAAAATAGACCGACTTCATTAACGGGGTAGTTTGCCGCTAAATATAATGCATTTAATAGATTCGTTTGCCCATCAGAACGCAATGCCTCTAAGGGTATTTGTGACCCTGTCACTATTACCGGTTTTTTCAAGTTTTCAAACATGAAAGATAACGCAGAAGCAGTAAAAGCCATGGTATCAGTGCCATGTAAGATGACAAACCCATCATAAAGTGGGTAGTTTTCACAAATGTCATCAGCGATAAGCTGCCAATCTTCAGGGGTAATATCAGATGAATCAATTAACGGCTGATGCTCTCGGATCGTAAACTCAGGCATTTCAGGACGGTGAAACTCAGGCATTTGAGCTAATTGAGCTTGTAAGTGACCGGAAACAGGCACATATCCCTGTGGTGAATGGCGCATGCCGATTGTTCCGCCCGTGTAGACAACATAAATTGATTTCTTCTGCATCTGATTACCTAATTTATCCAACTTATCGAAGGAGAGTGATTATCAGGATTTTGACGTATTTGTTAGCGTATTACTATCGTTAACTTACGAATAATTAGATTGATATGAGGTTATTGATGGGGTTATGAGAGAAATCCCCTTCACCGGTTCTGAAGGGGATTTAGCAATCAGTTAATTTCTGCGCAATTTAAGCAAAATGCATAACGGTTTTGCGGGTCATTCATTTTTAAGAAAAATTGAGCTTGCTGGCGGATGTCCGTCGCGACAGCTGGGGGTAAAAATACGTGTAGTACATCGGGCATTACGGCTTGGACGCTAGTTGTTAATTCAAGTAGCAATTGATCCATAAAGGTCAACTCAGGCTTCATCCAATCTAACTTAACATCAGTGAGTTTAGCGAGCTCAGCGGCTTTATCTACCGCATTATCAAAATCACCTAGCTGGTCGACAAGGCCATTTTTAAGTGCATCTTGCCCGATCCACACACGGCCTTGTGCAATTTTATCTATTTCTGCTGGCGTTTTATGGCGAGCTTTAGCAACTAAGCCAATAAATGTTTCATAGCCATTTTCAATAGTGATTTGCATCATGTCAGCAAATTGTGGGCTGATCCCTTTTGTCAAAGAAATATCTGCTAATGGTGATGTTGATACACCATCAGTATATACCCCAATAGAATCTAAGGATTTTTCAAAGGTATTGATCACACCAAATATACCAATTGAGCCAGTCAGTGTGTTTGGACTAGCAATAATATAGTCCGCGGGAGTTGATACCCAATAACCCCCCGATGCTGCCATGCCTCCCATAGAAACCACAACAGGTTTGCCCGCTGCATGGGCAGAAGCCAGTTCACTGCGGATCAAATCAGAAGCACTGACGCTTCCCCCCGGGCTGTTAACCCGTAAGACGATCGCTTTAATATTATCATCAAGGCGAGCATCGCGGATTTGTGCTGCAATAGTATCGCCCCCGGCAATTCCTGCTGTTTGCGGGCCATCCATGATGGCACCTTGAACAACAATCACAGCGATATTGCCGCCTTGATCCGTATTGATATCTGCTATTTTGGCAGAATAATCATAGATACTAATATTATTAAACTGTTTATCTTCTTTATTCCAACCAAAGTGTTTACTGAGTAAATCTTCAACTTGTTCGTTTGTATAAAGTTTATCAACCAACTTTTGTTTTAAAGCATACTGTGCGCTATCGCCTTTGACTGATCGTAATTGTTCTAAAATAGTATCAGCCCCAGGGAAAATTTGTGTACTGGTCGTATTACGGTTTTTGGCGATTTCTGCGAGGTAATTGTTCCAAAGGGCATCTAACCACTGTTTATTGGCTAAACGAGCCTCTGGGGACATATCATCACGCATTAACGGCTCAACTGCAGATTTATAAGTACCGACACGGAAAATATGGCTACTGACTTTGAGTTTTTCTAATAGTGTCTTGTAATACAGACCATTAGTTGCAAAACCATACACCCCAACAGCCCCTTGAGGAGTGAGGTAGATATCATCAGCGTAACTAGCAAGATAGTATTGTGACTGGTTATAACTGTTACCGATGGCGTAAACCTGTTTCCCTGAGCTTTTAAATTCGTTGATTGCTTTACCGATATAAGCTAAAGAGGGTTGATCAGCGCCAACTAAATCATCTAGGCGTAATACCATTCCTGTAATGCGGTCATCATTTGCGGCGGTGCGAATGGTGTCAACGATGTCGAATAGTGAATTCTCTTGCATACGGCTATTTGAAGTACCGAGTAGTTCACGGCTCATACGACCAAATGGGTCTGGAGCAGAAACTTGGTCTACAATAACGCCCTGCAAATCAACATATAAAGCACCAAAATAATTTTTTTCAGGTTGAGTATCTGTTTGGTAAAGGGCAATCGACCCAATAACGACAAAAAATAATACTAAGAAAATGGCGTTGAAAACGAATTCCCTAATAAAGTTGAGTGCTCGCCAGCTAATTCTAAAGATGGTAGCGATGATGTCCCATAGTTGACGCATGTTTTCTCCTATCCTGTATATTTTGCACCACACGGGTGTTGGCTTCTGGTACAAACTATTTTTGGATATCACATAAATATTTCTTTCTACAGCTGGGCTATTTCCGTCTGTAGCACGAATTAACAATAATATGCTCAAAAGCAAATCTGTTACCCGATCATCACTTCGAATGTTTGATATTAAAGTTATATCAATACAATTAGTTGCAATTGCGGGCTATTTTTATGCATAACAAAATTAAGATACGCAAGGTACAATGTTTCAATGATATTTTTCACATATGACAAATGATACAATTCAATGAATTTATAACGTAATTTTACCTAGCGAATCATTGTTATTGTTGTATTAGTGTAAGCGATTTTCCTTTAAGCTTAAACAATAGATAACGTGGGTATAATTATCTAATTGAATGATTATTACATCAGTTTACTCTTAAACGGAGACAATTATGGATGCTCTAACCCTTTTGTTGAACCGCCGTTCAGCTTCTAGACTCACAACACCAGCACCGCAAGGCGAAGAACTTAATAACATACTTGCAGCAGGGATGAGAGCACCTGATCACGGTGCGTTAAAACCGTGGCATTTTGTTGTTATGCAAAATGAGGGGATTAAACGCTTCAGTCAGTTATTAGAAAAAGCGGCAATTGAAGGACAGTTAGGTGCTGAGGTAGAAGAAAAAGCACGCAATGCACCTTTTCGTGCCCCATTAATTATTACTGTGATTGCGAAATTAAAAGACCACCCGAAAGTACCACAATGGGAGCAATTAGTTGCTGCGAGTTGTACTGTGCAGGCGATGCAAATGGCCGCTGTAGCTCAGGGTTTTGGCGGTATATGGCGCTCAGGGGCATGGACAGAAGATGCCGTGGTTCGTGCTGGACTAGGTTGTGGAGATAACGACCGCATTGTTGGATTTCTTTATTTAGGAACACCAGAGCTTAAAGCACCAACAAAAGTACAAGCGCCCGACATGACAGGTTTTGTGTCTCACTTCTAAAGAGAATAATAATGACTGAAAAAATTAGATTAACGCAATATAGTCATGGCGCAGGCTGTGGCTGTAAAATTGCACCGAAAGTATTAGAGCAAATCTTACACACAGAACAAGCAAAATTCCATGATCCACATTTGTTAGTTGGTAATGAGACGAAAGATGATGCCGCTGTTTATGATTTAGGTAATGGAATTGGCATCATCAGCACAACCGACTTTTTCATGCCGATTGTTGACTCCCCGTTTGAATTCGGCCGTATTGCCGCGACGAATGCGATTAGCGATATTTTTGCGATGGGCGGAAAGCCCATCATGGCAATCGCAATTTTAGGCTGGCCAATCGCTAAGCTACCACCTGAAGTGGCTCGAGAAGTGATTGAAGGTGGCCGTGCAGCTTGTGCTGATGCAGGTATTTCATTGGCAGGAGGGCATTCCATTGATGCACCTGAGCCTATTTTTGGGCTGGCGGTTACTGGTGTTGTCAATACGGCATATGTGAAGAAAAATAGTGCTGCAACAGCGGGTTGCGAACTGTTCTTAACTAAACCGCTCGGTATTGGCGTTTTGACAACGGCAGAGAAAAAAGGGGTACTTGCACCTGAACATCAACACTTAGCGGCAGAAACCATGTGCCAAATGAATAAACTAGGGGCGGTTATTGCTCCTTTAGATGGTGTGACGGCGATGACTGACGTGACCGGTTTCGGTTTATTAGGTCATTTAAGTGAGATTTGTGAAGGCTCTAACGTTCGCGCTGAAATTTCCTTTAGTAAAGTTCCTAAATTAGCGGATGTCGAAAAGTATATTGAAGCAGGCTGTGTTCCCGGTGGAACAACTCGTAACTTCGACAGTTATGGTCATTTTATTGGCCCTATGAATGATATGCAGCGCCAGCTACTGTGTGACCCGCAAACCTCTGGTGGCCTACTCATTGCAGTAAAACCTTCCGAAGTCTCTAAAATTAAAGAGATTGCACAGCAGCAAGGTGTTTTGTTACAGTCTATCGGCAAATTATTACCCCATCAGGATAATGTTCCTTTAGTTGAAGTGATAGATTAATTTATGCGTTTGTTTATTGCGGAAAAACCGAGCCTTGCAAGGGCCATTGCAGATGTATTACCCAAACCTCATAAACGAGGTGATGGTTTTATTCAATGTGGTGATGGCCAAACCGTAACATGGTGTATTGGCCACCTTTTAGAGCAGGCTGAGCCGGATGCCTATGAGCCTCGGTACGCACGTTGGAATCTTCAGGATCTGCCAATTATCCCTGATAAGTGGCAGTTGAAGCCCCGTCCCGCAGTAACTAAACAATTAAAAACTATTGAAACATTGCTGAAGCAAGCCTCAATTGTCGTTCATGCAGGAGACCCTGATAGAGAAGGTCAATTGCTGGTGGACGAAGTGCTTGATTTTTTAAAGCTCGCCCCTGAAAAACGCAAAGAAGTAAAGCGTTGTTTAATTAATGACCTTAACCCTCAAGCGGTTGAGCGGGCAATTGACCGTTTAAGAGAAAATCGCGAATTTATTCCTCTTTGTGTCTCTGCTTTAGCAAGAGCACGAGCAGATTGGTTGTATGGCATCAATATGACTCGTGCTTATACGTTATTAGGACAACGGGGTGGGTATCAAGGTGTTCTTTCTGTTGGGCGGGTACAAACGCCAGTTTTGGGGCTAGTCGTTAGGCGTGACGAAGAAATAGAGAACTTTGTTCCTAAAGACTATTTCGAGGTTAAAGCCCATATTGTTACGCCAAAGGATGAGCGTTTTGTGGCGATATGGCAACCAAGTGACTCCTGTATTGATTACCAAGACGAAGAAGGGCGTTTGTTTCACCGACCGCTTGCAGAACATGTGGTATCGCGTATCGAGGGCAAACCTGCCATAGTGACGCAATATCAAGACAAACGCGAATCTGAAATTGCACCGTTGCCTTTTTCTTTATCGTCTTTGCAAATTGAAGCTGCTAAAAAGTATGCGTTGAGTGCGCAAGAAGTATTGGACATTTGCCAACGTTTATATGAAACGCACAAGTTAATTACGTACCCGCGTTCAGATAGCCGCTATTTGCCTGATGAACATTTTGCCGGGCGGCACAGTGTATTGAATGCAATTGCGGTACATCAACCAGATCTTACTGAATTTGAATTGACAGAGTTGGATAAAAAAAACCGGTGTTGGGACGACAAAAAAGTGGATGCCCACCATGCAATAATTCCAACAGCAAAAACGGCAGCAGCAAAGCTAACTGAAAATGAAAGTAAAATTTACCAACTGATTGCACGTCAATATATTATCCAGTTTATGCCTGATGCAGTTTACCGTAAGTGTACGATTGACCTCGAAATTGAAAAGGGTAAATTTATTGCAAAAGCTCGATTTCTTGCTGAAGTAGGTTGGCGAGTTGTTTTGGGTAATAAAGAGCGCGATGCTGAAAATGATGGTATGCCGCTACCCGTTGTGAATAAAAATGATGAGTTGCTATGTGAAAAAGGGGAAGTGGTTGAACGGCAAACACAGCCCCCGCGTCCTTTTACGGATGCGACGTTGCTATCCGCAATGACAGGGATCGCGCGTTTTGTGCAGGATAAAGCATTAAAAAAAGTATTGCGAGAAACGGATGGGCTTGGCACCGAAGCGACAAGGGCAGGCATCATTGATTTACTATTTAAGCGCCAATTCCTCTATAAGAAAGGGCGTTATATTCATTCCTCGCCTGCGGGAAGGGCTCTAATTCATGTTCTACCTGACATGGCGACTTTACCGGACATGACTGCCCATTGGGAATCAGTGTTAACTCAAATTAGTGAGAAACAATCACGTTATGATGATTTTATGCATCCACTAAGTCAAACTTTGATGCAATTAATTCACCATGCGCGCCAGTTTACAAATTTGAGGGCATTTCGAGAGCTGCCGGCCCCATCAGTAAAAACGGGGAAAAAACCAACAAAAACGGGTGAAAAAACGAAAAAGAAAGAAGACTAGTTGAGTCTGGTAAAACAATAAAAGGCGCTTAGAGCGCCTTTTTGCATTAGAACCCGAGATAAAAATTATTTTGTTAGGTCAAATTCAGACCATACAGGTGCGTGGTCTGACGGTTTTTCCATTCCTCTAATATCATAATCAATACCCGTTGCTATACAGCGCTCTGCTAACTTATTTGATGCAAGCAATAAGTCGATACGTAAGCCTCTATTATCATCAAAACCTTTAGAACGGTAGTCAAACCATGAGTAGCAATCAGCAACATCAGGGTTTTTCGCACGGTATGTATCAACTAAGCCCCAGCCTAATAATTTGGCTAACCATTCACGCTCCTCGGGTAAAAAAGAACATTTTCCGGTTTTTAACCAACGTTTGCGATTTACCTCGCCAATACCGATATCAAGATCTGTTGGGCTGATATTCATGTCACCCATAATGAGCAATTGGGACTCAGCAGTTTGTGTTGATGTAATATAATTTTGTAAATCTTGATAAAATTTTTCTTTTGCTGGAAATTTTGTTGGGTGGTCACGGCTTTCCCCTTGAGGAAAATAACCATTCACAACAGTTAATGGGCCACGCTCCGTTTGGATGTCAGCCATGATAATACGACGCTGTGCGTCATCATCATCAGTTGGAAAGCCTTTACGGACAGCAAGAGGCTCATTTTTAGTTAAAAGAGCGACACCATAATGCGCTTTTTGGCCGTGATAAAAAACATGATAGCCGAGCTGACTAACTTCTTCATAGGGAAACATATCATCATGGACTTTTGTTTCTTGTAAGCCAATAACCTCAGGTTGATGTTTTTCGATGATTGCAGCGAGTTGGTGAGGGCGAGCTCGAAGGCCATTGATATTGAACGATATGAATTTCATGGTTTTTTATCACCTAGTTTTATGATTATTATGCTTATTCTACCAGATGGTAGCTGTACTGTAACCCCGCGTAGCATGTTTCAATGATTAGGTTGTTTTATAGTTAGTAATGGCTATGATAAAAACGGTCATGGCATAACTCACTCTTAGAACAATATCAAAATTCAGCGCTCAATATAAATATAATAATAATTTTAGTTAATCAAAAAATATTATTGTTAATTAAATTTATTATGAATGCTAGGGTATAATTTAATATTGAAATTAAATTAATAATTTCAATATTAACTAGTTTTAATTTCATTTAAAGTCAATTGGTTATTTATATTTTAATGTGATTTAATAGTGGAGGCATAAAAAATAATCAATCTAAACAGTATAATATATTGCTTTGTAATGATGGAAATTATAAAAATACTTTTATGAAATATTGTTAATCATTCAATAAAAAATCAAGTTTGATTTTTCATTTTATGAGTTAATTTCTGGGGTGATCAATATAATTATTAATGAGAAAACTAAGTATGTTGATTAACATTTTAATAAACGGAATGGGGTCATAGATATGTTCTTTTCAAGAAAATTAGAGGCGTTTATGGCGGTTGTTGAGAATGGCTCGTTAAGTAAGGCTGCAAGAGTGATGAACCGTACGACACCTCCCATCGCAAAGTCAATCAAAGACTTTGAGACAAGCCTAGGTAAACGGCTTTTTAAACGAGAAAAATTTGGAATGACATTAACTAAGGATGGCCAAGAACTTTATAACGATCTAAGAGATCTTTATTTACAGGAGAAGGAAATAACAAAAAAACATTTTTCAGGTTATATAATCAATGAGGCTAATATTTATTATGACTGGGGGAAGGAAAATCATTTAATTAATTTATATCAATCAGCACATCAAAATAATGTACAAGTAAATATATTAAGGTTTAATTATGACGAAGTAGATGAAATTGTCGATTATGATGGGAATACTCTTATACTTAGTTCAGAACAGGTAGTTAGTGAGCGATTTTCATTACAAAAAATAATAGAAAACTCACCATTAGGTATTTATTGCAGAAAAGAACTGTATGAAAAATTTCATTATGACCTGGTTACATTATTACAAAAAAGTACATGGCTATGTGATCCTGCATTTTATAAAAGTTCATTGATGAGTGATTTATTGGCAAAAATTGAAACGGTTGATAATAAAACAAGTGTAAGACAAATGGATAATATCGGCTGTTGCCAAAGTTTCATTCAAGAGGGTGATTTTATTGGCATTATAGACCATTATCCAGAAGAAGAGTTGATTGATAAGTCATTGATTTATATATCACTGAACAAAATTTTGGGGAAAAGTGTGTGTTATATCTATAAATCAAAATCACACTCAAGTGTGTTAAATCGTTTTATGGGGGTTGTTGACAAACTAGGAGGTGAAATCAATTAGATGGTGGTGGGAGAAGGATTCGAACCTTCGAAGTCTGTGACGGCAGATTTACAGTCTGCTCCCTTTGGCCGCTTGGGTATCCCACCAGATTTTGAATTGCTGTAATCGTTGACAGCGGGCGGCATCATATCAAATGACGCGCCGCTGTAAAGCATTAATTTTCAATAAAATGGCTGTTTGCTGTTTTTTTATTCTTAATGCGTGTTAAATCAACAAAGTGTTGTTAAATAAGCCACTACGTTGGCTTATAAAATAATGGTGCGATTACCATAGACAAATACACGTTGAGCTAAAACCCAATAGAGTGCATGGCTGAGGACATTTTTTTCGACATCACGCCCTGCACGCATCATATCATCCGCTGTGAATGTATGGTCTATATTAATTACATTCTGCGTAATGATTGGTCCTTCATCGAGGTTGTCATTGACAAAGTGCGCGGTCGCTCCAATAATTTTTACGCCACGCTCATAAGCTTGGTGGTAAGGGCGGGCACCAATAAACGCGGGCAAAAATGAGTGATGAATATTGATAATTTGGTTTGGATAATGCTGCACAAATGCAGGCGTTAATACGCGCATATATTTAGCTAACACAACATAGTCAGGCTGATATTGGTCAATCTGCGCTGTCATTTTTTCGTCATGTTGTTCGCGAGTTAGGCCTTCATGGCTAATATGGTGGAATGGGATATCAAATTGTTCGACTAAGTTTTTTAGGGTGTCGTGGTTTCCAATAACCGCTGCAATTTCAACATCCAAACCATCATAAGCACTTTTCATGAGTAGATCGCCCAGACAATGAGCTTCTTTTGTCACCATAACGACAATACGACGTCGACCTGCTGTATTTAATTCGCGTTGAGATCCAACCGGTAATGCATCATCAAGGTCAGCTAATAATGTCTCATCGTTGAAAATACCCTCTAGCTCAGTTCTCATGAAGAAACGGCCGGTGTGGTGATCAACAAACTCATTATTTTGTACGATATTGAGTTGGTGCTTATAGCAAATATTGGTGATTTTCGCGATTAATCCTTTCGCGTCAGGGCAAATTGTCCTGAGAATTTTCTTCTGTACAATTTTGTGTTGCATGAAACAGCCTAATCCTTAACTAACAAAGCGATATAAAAAAGAAAATGACGGATTGAGTATTGCATGTGTCTTATTAGACAGATATCAAATAAAGGGTGATTAGTTTGGATGCCCACACTTTTTATATTTTTGACCAGAGCCACAAGGGCACAAATCATTACGACCAACTTTGGGAGTAATGCCGTCTATATAAAACCAACACGAATCCATCTTAATAAAACGCGAACGTTCATGAATAAGCTGCTTATGATCAGCTTTTTCATCAATAAAGCAAGCCGAAAATTCGACATAAGCTTCATTAGGATTTTTGGCATAAGAAGAACTAATAACACGAAGGCCAAGCCACTGTGTCTTCGAGAAACTATTTACAATTTCTTGATACCACTCTTGGGCATGGCAATCAGGGTGCCATGTTTTAATCAGATAATCGGCATTTTGCTGTACATAAGCGCTATATCTTGAGCGCATAAGCTGCTCTGGCGTCTGTGGGATCGATTTTTCTTGCAAAAAAGGGGCACAACATTGTTCAAATTGTGCTTCGTTACCACAGTAACACTTATCTTCTGCTTGAGATTTCATAACACTCCCTATAAAAATAAGTATAAGATTGAAAAATCACTATACTTAAATGATGGTGAATAAATGATTTTATCGTATGAATAATTGTATTGTTAATTAAACCAGGCTTTTGCAGTAGGTATCTTATGAAAAATAGAAAAGTACTCATAATAGAAGACGAAATCACCTTCTGTACAATTTTAAAAAACTACCTAGAAACACTGGGTATTGAGATCTATACCGCAGATAATGGTCAATTAGCAATAGAGATGTTAACAATAGACCGTATCAACCCTGATATCATTCTATGTGACTTAAGCATGCCGGTCATGAATGGTGAAGCATTTATGAGAGAGCTCGTTTCTCGCAATATCGATATTCCAGTCATTGTGATCACAGCAACAACAGATTTTACTCAGTTAGATAGAATGTTTCGTTTAGGGGCTAAGGATGCTTTATTAAAGCCAATAAAAAATTTAGATGAAGTTAAAGTGACACTCCTTTCAGCACTGTACCCTGAGCAAAGTAACCTAACAGAGTTGATTGACGAGGAAATTCATCAAATTTCTACATTAATGCAAGATCATACCCAAGATATGTTAGCGGTATTGAAACAGTTACAACCGCCAGTACACCAAATTATAAATAATTATCGAATTAACTATCGTCAACTTAATGAGGCTAGCCGATTTGGGTTATTATTAGACCTAGCGCCTATTTCAGATAGCCAAATAGGGTTCTACTGCATTGACACTGAACGTTCTCCCCAAGAAGGTATTATGGCGGCTTTTTTGATTCGAGTTGTGTTTAATGACCTTTTAAAAAGTGCGGTAAGCTACCCAGAAAAAAAACTACCGAATATTGACAGGATCATTAATCAAATAAATTATTTACTGGAGGATTCGGGGTTTAGTGGGCAATTTCCTCTATTATTAGGGTATTTTAATACACAGAATAAATCGATTATTATGGCGAGTGCGGGCTTAGAAGCGGAAATAACGACAGAGAATACACATGTTAAGTTACCTAGAAGCCTTCCTTTAGGCACGCTAAAATTTTATCAATCTAATCACTTAGAGGTAAAAGGAAATGCTTGGCAGTGTTTAATTCGTAATAATAGTCAGAAAATAAAGCTTATGTTTAATCCCGAAACATAATTAATGCCTAAAATGCATACTCCTGTAATCTAAATACCCCTATTCGGACTCGTCGCTATTTATTCATGAATATTTCCTGATATACTTCTGCGCACTTAAAATGCCTCTTGGTACTTTAGTGAAATTAGAGAGGCTAAGATGATATCTGGAGTGATAAAAATGACACAGCGCAAGGTGCGTAAAGCGGTAATCCCTGTTGCAGGTTTAGGAACTCGTATGCTTCCTGCAACAAAAGCTATTCCAAAAGAAATGTTGCCAATAGTCGATAAGCCTCTGATTCAATATGTTGTTAACGAATGTATTGCGGCTGGGATCAATGAAATTGTTTTAGTGACCCATTCATCGAAAAATTCCATTGAAAACCACTTTGACACAAGCTTTGAATTAGAAGCTATTTTGGAAGCGCGTGTTAAACGCCAGCTATTGGATGAGGTTCAATCTATTTGTCCAAGCCACGTAACGATTATGCAAACACGCCAAGGAATAGCGAAAGGGTTAGGGCATGCTATTTTGTGTGCTAAGCCGTTAGTCGGTGAAGAACCTTTTGCGGTTATTTTACCCGATGTCATTTTAGACCGTTACAGTACAGACTTAACCAAATTTAATTTGCGTGAAATGCTAGAGCAATATGAGTCTACAGGAGCAAGTCAGATTTTAGTTGAGCCAGTACCAGAAGAAGATGTCTCTAGCTATGGTATTGTGGATTGTAATGGTGAAATGTTAGCGCCAGGGGATAGTAAAAGAATTATCCGTATGGTTGAAAAACCAAAACGTGAAGAGGCTCCATCTAATTTATCTATTGTTGGCCGTTATGTTTTATCTGAAAAGATTTGGGATGCATTAGCTAAAACAGCACCAGGTGCTGGAGATGAAATACAATTAACTGATGCCATTGCATTAATGATGGAAAATAATGAACCAGTAGAAGCCTACCACTTATGTGGTAAAAGTCATGACTGCGGAAATAAGCTAGGTTATATGAAAGCGTTTGTTGAATATGGAATGCAACATGATGCGCTGGGAGATGATTTTACCCAGTGGTTGAAAGAATTATCAGTATCATTGAATTCAGCAAAATAAAATTCCACAATGAATTTTTATTAAAGGCTAACTTAATTTGTTAGCCTTTTTTATGCGTGAAAAAATAATTACTAACAATAGATATCAAATATTAAGGGGTATCGCTCTGATTTCGGCTGTTTTAGCCTGTACATCCTATAAGTGTATAGGGTGTAAAAATTAACAAACAACCTCATTACATAAATAAAATCACTGAACAATATTTAAATTTATCTAATTAAGCTTACATATCTTTACTACATATTTTTATTTATCATGATTATTTGTCGATAGCGTAATACGCCGCAAAAGCTTAAACAGGGCAGTTAATTGAAGTAGAGGGCAGTAGTTATGAGGCTTTCGTGCTGAAGGGGGAGTTATAATAGCTAAGCACCTTTTCTTATTACAGGTTAATATAAAATAATATATAAAGCTTTAAAATAAAAACACCCTTATAAAAGGGTGTTTAGAATACATGTTGAGGCGATTAGATTAAGAAATCATCTAAAGATTTGCCTTGTTCTTCAATGGCAACTTTGATTACAGCTGGAGTACGGCCTTGGCCTGTCCAAGTTTTAGTTTCGCCATTTTCATCAACATATTTGTATTTAGCTGGACGTGCAGCACGTTTAGCACGGGTGCTAGTGCTTTTACCTGAGTCCATTGTTTGCAGAAGGTCATTTAAATCGACGCCTTGCTCAAGGATCATTTCACGAACTTTTTCCAATTTACGGTTACGTTCTTCTAATTCCGCGCGAGCTTGGCTCTCTTCATCACGACGTTCTTCAACAACGACGGTTAATTTTTCCAGCATTTCTTCTAAAGATTCTAAAGTTACTTCGCGAGCTTGAGCACGAAGAGTACGGATGTTATTTAACGCTTTTAATGATTCGCTCATTTTCCTGGTCTCAAATTATTAGTTGGCATGTGTACAGTAATAATAGAATGCTATTTTAAATTCTGCAATAGCTAAATTACTTCCTTAGTTTAAAAGTAATCTTTAGCGATTGCAATTTTTTTACAAAAGAAAAATAAACTTTTCGTAGATATATATATAGCTATTATCAATAACTGAACTAAACGAAAAATAGGAATAAGCTAAAATCGTAGTGATTAAATTATTCGAAAAAGAAGAGGAGAGTCTCATTTTACTTTTACGCAGAATGAATTGAAGGGATGGATTCCTTAAATTTTCTTTTTTTGATGATGATTTTTAGCGGAATGTGCTTTAATTGAAACTGTTTATAGTTAATATCAAATTGGTTTTTATTGCATACAAGCTAAGCAATATTTGCAATAAGGAACGAGTATAGTCGAAAAAAAAGTTAAATTTTCAATAAGTAAAGGACATACAGACCATTATTGTTAATCATAAAGTCTGTTTTATGGTAAAATTATTACGTATATTAATTTTGAGGGAACAGCCAAATGGCTCAGCTTTACTTTTATTATTCAGCTATGAATGCGGGAAAATCAACGTCATTATTGCAATCATCGTATAACTATAATGAAAGAGGGATGCGTACGGTTATTTTTACTGCAGAGATAGATAACCGTTTTGAACAAGGAAAAGTCTCATCGCGCATCGGTTTATCAGCAGAGGCGTTACTCTACTCAGCGACAACAAATATGGCCGAGCTGATAAAAAAAGAAAATAGCACACAAAAAGTGCATTGTGTTCTTATTGATGAGTGTCAGTTC
The DNA here is from genome assembly GCF_011077905.1 of Providencia sp. M-27. Lineage (NCBI taxonomy): Bacteria > Pseudomonadati > Pseudomonadota > Gammaproteobacteria > Enterobacterales > Morganellaceae > Providencia > Providencia sp. M-27. Next base: position 458,067 of record NZ_JAALBT010000002.1, read on the forward strand.
CTAACAAAAAAACAAGTCGAAGAATTATGTGACATAGTCGATAACGAGGATATTCCAGTTTTATGTTATGGGTTGCGTACTGATTTTGCGGGGCAATTATTTGAAGGTAGCCAATATTTGCTTGCTTGGGCTGATAAATTAGTCGAGCTAAAAACAGTCTGCTATTGTGGCCGTAAGGCAAGTAAGGTTTTACGTATAGGAAGTGATGGGATACCTGTATATAAAGGCTTACAAGTCGATATAGGTGGCAATGAAAAGTATATTTCTGTTTGTCGTAAACACTATTCAGAAGCAATAAAACAAGCTCAGTTGATGAATGAGGGTGTTATACCTAAACAGGCACTCCACTTTAGATGAATGGAAATCGTTTGGTGTAGGAAATAAAATAGCTCTCTGATATCAACCTATTATGACCAACTGTGAGATAAACTCAGCGAGTTGAATCGTTTTATATAATATCGATTTTATGTATTCTTACACTAACTCATTTTTAATAGCTAAACAAAAGGCACTGCAATAATTGCAGTGCCTTTATTTTAAATAATGTTTAATACATTATTTCTTAGTGCTTTTCTTTTCAGCTTCTTTTTTTACGGCTGTTTTTTTCTGAGGCGCTTTTTTTTCCTCTTTTTCAATCACGGGTGCGTCTTGATGCTCAACGAACTCGCGACCATAATAAGAATCCAGTAATAATTGTTTAATTTCAGAGATTAAAGGATAACGAGGGTTAGCACCTGTACATTGGTCATCAAATGCATCTTCAGAAAGTTTATCCACTCGAGCTAAGAAGTCAGCTTCAGTAACACCAGTCTCACGGATAGATTTAGGAATACCTAAATCGGCTTTTATTTCCTCCAACCATGCGAGTAATTTTTCAATTTTCTCAGCAGTACGATCACCGACTTTAGTGAGCCCTAAGTGATCCGCAATTTCTGCGTATTGGCGGCGTGCATGAGGGCGGTCGTATTGGCTAAATGCAGTTTGTTTTGTTGGGTTATCATTCGCATTAAAACGGATAACGTTACAAATCAGCAAAGCATTAGCAAGCCCATGAGGGATGTGGAACTCTGAGCCAAGCTTATGTGCCATAGAGTGACATACACCAAGGAATGCGTTTGCAAAAGCAATACCTGCAAGTGTCGCCCCGTTATGGACACGTTCTCTTGCTACAGGGTTTTTAGCCCCTTCATGGTAACTGGCTGGTAAATAATCTTTTAATAGACTCAGGGCCTTAAGTGCTTGGCCATCAGTAAACTCGTTAGCTAAAACAGAAACATAAGCTTCTAACGCATGGGTGACTGCATCTAAACCACCAAAAGCCGTTAAAGATTTAGGCATATTCATGACTAAGTTCGCATCAACAATTGCCATATTTGGCGTTAATGCATAGTCTGCTAATGGATATTTTTGGCCTGTTTTATCATCAGTCACTACCGCAAATGGCGTGACTTCAGAACCTGTTCCCGAAGTCGTTGTGATAGCAACTAATTTAGCCTTAACGCCCATTTTAGGGAAACGGTGGATACGTTTACGTATATCCATAAAACGTAATGCTAATTCTTCAAAATGAGTTTCCGGGTGTTCGTACATAACCCACATGATTTTAGCCGCATCCATTGGTGAACCACCACCTAATGCAATGATCACATCAGGTTGGAATGCTTGCATTTGGGCTGCACCTTTACGAACAACCGTTAATGTTGGGTCTGCCTCAACTTCAAAGAAAACGTCTGTTTCAATGTGATGTTTTTTGAGAACGCTAACCACTTCATCAACATAACCATTATTGAATAGATAACCATCAGTTACGATGAAAGCGCGTTTAGCACCGTCAGTTGCAATCTCTTCAAGGGCGATAGGGAGGCAACCACGGCGGAAGTAGATTGAGTTCGGAAGTTTATGCCACAACATATTTTCAGCTCTCTTCGCCACAGTTTTGGTATTGATTAGGTGTTTTGGACCTACGTTTTCAGAGATGGAGTTACCACCCCAAGAACCACAACCTAGAGTCAGAGAAGGGGCTAATTTAAAGTTGTACAGGTCACCGATACCACCTTGTGACGCTGGCGTATTGATTAAAATACGCGCTGTTTTCATTTTTTGGCCAAAATAGTTAACACGATCATGTTGGTTATCTTGGTCAGTATATAAGCAAGAGGTATGGCCAATCCCCCCCATTTCAACTAATTGTTCTGCTTTTGCAACTGCATCTTCAAAATTCTTACCACGATACATCGCTAATAATGGTGAAAGTTTTTCATGTGCGAACGGTTCTGACTCATCGATGGTTTTGACTTCACCGATTAAGATTTTAGTTGTTTTTGGAACGGTAATGCCGGCCATTTCTGCAATTTTATAGGCAGGCTGACCAACAATAGCAGCGTTTAGGTTGCCATTTTTTAAGATGATATCCTGAACCGCTTTAAGCTCTTTTCCTTGTAGCAGGTAGCCTCCATGGCTTGAAAAACGTTCGCGAACTTGATTGTAGATTTCATCCACAACCACAACGGATTGTTCAGAAGCACAAATAACTCCGTTGTCGAATGTTTTTGACATCAAAATGGACGCAACGGCACGTTTAATGTCCGCTGTTTCATCAATAACGACAGGGGTATTACCAGCACCAACACCAATTGCAGGTTTACCTGAGCTATAAGCTGCTTTGACCATGCCTGGCCCACCTGTCGCTAGGATCAGGTTAATATCAGGGTGGTGCATTAAAGCGTTGGATAGCTCAACAGAAGGGGAATCAATCCAGCCAATAATGTCTTTCGGTGCCCCCGCTGCAATGGCAGCATCAAGCACGATTTGTGCTGCGCGGTTAGTTGCATTTTTAGCGCGAGGGTGCGGAGAAAAGATAATAGCGTTGCGCGTTTTTAAGCTAATCAGTGATTTAAAAATCGCGGTTGAAGTTGGGTTTGTTGTTGGAACAATACCACAGATAATACCAATCGGCTCAGCGATAGTAATTGTTCCAAATGTTGGGTCTTCAGATAGCGTGCCGCAGGTTTTTTCGTCTTTATACGCATTATAGATATACTCTGAAGCAAAGTGGTTTTTGATCACTTTATCTTCAATAATACCCATTCCAGATTCTTCGACAGCGAGTTTTGCTAGGGGGATACGTGCGTCAGCAGCAGCGAGGGCGGCGGCTCTAAAGATTTCATCAACTTGCTCTTGGGAGAAAGTTGCGAATTCGCGTTGAGCTTTTTTGACACGAGCAACGAGTTCATTGAGTTCGGTAACGTTAGTTACGGACATATAGATTACTCCTGATAAATGTTAAACTTTTTAAGCCAATGAGCAAAATGCATCTATAGAACTAGGAAATGCTTAAAGGTGAAAGTATAGATGTTATCTATAATAACGCTGCTCATGATCGCTTATTGGCTTAAAAACCTTATTCAGTTTTGAGTTAATATCCTCATTAGCTCTGCCTATCAGTTAAGAGTAGATTAACAAAACGGTAATTAAATAAAGTGATCTATATCACGAAAACGCCAAGCTGACTCCTTTCAGCACGTGTGTATATGCACAAGTTGAATAAATGTTGTTCATCTATTACTTAATTTAATATTATCAAAACAATTTGTGCAGATAATTTATGTATACCTAACTAAATGCTAAGCAAATTTAGCAAGTTGAAGAAAATATTGTTTTGCTCAAGGAAATTAATAACATCGGTGGTAAAATCATAAAAGATATCAATGAATCTCTAAAGAGAACTGCTTAAGGAAATGAATGGGTGAGTAGCGCATTACTTGATTTATCGGGTTATATAAAATTCTTTATTGGCTTGTTTGCACTTGTGAACCCAGTTGGCATATTGCCTGTGTTTATTAGTATGACAAACTATCAAAGTAATGCCGGGAGAAATAAAACCAATACTATTGCAAATACATCAGTTGCTATCATTTTATGTACATCATTATTAATTGGTGACTCAATTCTGCAATTATTTGGTATTTCAATTGATTCTTTCCGTATTGCTGGTGGGATCTTGATCGTCACAATAGCGATGTCAATGATTAGCGGTAAAATTGGTGAAGACAAACAGAATAAGCAAGAAAAAACAGAAACTGCGGTTAGGGATAGCATTGGTGTTGTACCTTTGGCTTTACCCTTAATGGCAGGGCCTGGGGCAATCAGTTCTTGTATCGTTTGGTCATCTCGTTGGCATGGTTGGCAAAACTTTTTAGGTTTAGCCTTGACGAGTATCGCATTTGCTTTTTGTTGTTGGTTATTATTTCGTTCAGCGTCTTTATTGGTTCGTTACTTAGGTCAAACAGGGATCAACGTGGTGACGCGTATCATGGGCCTATTACTGATGTCGCTGGGGATAGAGTTTATTGTGACCGGGGTTAAAGCCATATTCCCAGGCTTATTATAATCTAATTTCTTCTCTTTTTATGGCTGCAAACTAAACCTATTTGCAGCCATATCTATCGTTAGTTCCTATCGTATTACATACATCAATTTTGCTCTTCAGGTAGTTTTAATTGGCTTATTAAAATTTTAGTCATCAATAATCACGTATGAAAAAAATGTTCCCTGTAATTATATGTGGCATTTTTTGCTAAAACAGGGATAAAAAGTAAGGAATTGTGAGCTACGTAAATTTATTCACTATTCTAATTGGCGTTTGTTAATGATATGTTTGGATTCGAATTTGAGGTCTATCTTGTATTGTATGATTATTCTTTTGTAATGCATTGTAATTTAAAGATAAACATAATGTTTGGTTGTTATTTTTAAAAGTTATCAAAAGTTTTTAACTAGCGAATGTTAATTAATTGTTTTGAATGTTGGAGTCATAAAGTGGATTGCCCATAAGGAAATAACAGTCTTAGGGCTTAAATATCAGCGTAAATAAGGTTGCTAATGAGGTTATAGCGCCATCAATGAATCGTGAGGGATAGGATGTTCAAATCAACACTTGGTTATGGTGTGCTCTCGTTATTATTTGTTGCGTTACAAGCAAATGGCACGGAAAAAGTAAAACAGGTAATCACAATTAATAATGGCTCAGAAGTAACATCTCTTGATCCCCATAAAGTGGAAGGGGTGCCAGAAAGCAATGTGATATTAAACTTATTAGAAGGCCTCGTGTATACCGATATAGACGGTAAGGCAGTTCCTGGCGTTGCTAAAAATTGGACCAATGAAAATTACACCTCTTGGGTTTTTACTTTGCGGGAAGATGCAAAGTGGAGTGATGGCTCACCTGTAACCGCTGAAGATTTTGTGTATAGTTGGCAACGTTTATCTGACCCTAATACAGGCTCTCCTTACTCAAGTTATCTACAAAATGCGTATATTTTAAATGCAGATGCGATTTTAGCAGGGAAAATGCCTGCAACAGCGCTGGGGGTGAAGGCACTTGATCCGCAACATCTACAGGTTACGCTAAGCCACCCGGTACCTTATTTTGTCGATATGCTTTCTCATACGTCTATGAAGCCTGTGAATAAGTCTGCAATTCAACGACATGGTGATAAATGGACTCAACCCCAAAATTTTATTGGAAATGGGGCATACATATTGGATAAGTGGGTGGTAAATGAACGTATTGTTATCAAACGAAACCCATTTTACTGGGATAATCCCAATAGTCGTATTGAGCAAGCGACCTTTCTAGCGATTAGCTCCGAAGTGAGTGATATTAACCGTTACCGTAGTGGTGAAATTGATATTTCAAATTCTGCAATCCCACCTGTTTTATATAAAAAAATGCAGCAAGAAAGGCCCAATGAATTATATGTTCGGCCATATTTGTGTACGTTCTATTATGAAATAAATAATCAAAAAGCGCCGTTTAATGACCCAAGAGTACGTGAAGCAATAAAATTGGGTTTAGATAGAGAAATAATTACCAATAAAATTATCGCTCAAGGGCAAAAAGTCGCTTATGGTTTTACGCCAAGCTTTATCAATAATGGTGACTTTGCATTACCTGAATGGGCTAATTTATCGGCAGAACAACGTTATCAGCGCGCTAAAGATTTACTTTCACAAGCGGGTTATAACAAAGAAAACCCATTGAAATTTGACTTATTGTATAACACTTCAGATCAAAATAAACAGCAAGCTATTGTTGCAGCATCGATGTGGCAGAAAAATATTGGTGCGCAAGTGACGTTGCAAAACCAAGAATGGAAAACATCATTACAAAGTCGTCATGAAGGTCATTACGATGTTGCTAGGGCAACGTGGTGTGCAGATTACAATGAACCAACTGCATTTTTGAATATGATGTTGTCTCAAAATAGTAATAATACCGCTTTTTATAATAATTCGGACTTTGATGCCTTGCTTGAGCAAGCGCTGACAGCTCCAGATCCTTCATCTCGCCATGCAATTTATCAACAAGCGGAAACCTTGCTAGACAAGAATTCGGCTATTGTTCCTGTTTATTATCGCGTTAGTGCTCGAATGATAAAACCGAGTGTTCGCGGATTTAAAGGTAATGACCACCTTGATTATACGGATATTAAACGGTTATATATAAGTGAACCTAATTAATAATATCTAAATAATTATAAAAAGTGTTCATCTACTGGGTGAACATATATCAACACACAATCATAATAATTATGTATGGGAGTAACCGATAAGATGAGTAAATTAATCAATAAATCGATTATTGCGCTTAGCGTAACGGCTGGGTTAGCAATGGGCTCTATAGCAACAAGTTTTGCAGCAACGGTTCCCGCAGGTGTTGAACTGGCTGAAAAACAGTTAATGGTTCGTAATAATGGCTCAGAACCTCAGTCATTAGATCCACATAAAATTGAAGGGGTGCCGGAATCTGCTTTAGCGAGAGACCTTTTTGAAGGGATCACAATTGTGGGGCCTGATGGTGAAATTTTACCTGGTTCAGCAACAAGCTGGGAAAATAAAGATTTTACAGAATGGACATTTAAAATTCGCGAAGGTGCTAAATGGTCTAATGGTGACCCTGTCACAGCCGAAGATTTTGTGTATAGCTGGCGACGATTGGCTGATCCTGATACTGCATCACCTTATGCGAGTTATTTACAATATGCCCATATCAATAATATTGACGATGTTATCTCTGGAAAGAAAAAACCTGAAGAACTTGGTATTAAAGCTCTCGATGACAAAACCCTAGTTATTACACTGAGTGAAGCTGTTCCTTATATCCCTAAATTATTAGCTCACTCATCTATGTCCCCAGTAAATAAAAAAACTATTGAACAACATGGTGCTAAGTGGACGCAGCCACAGAATTTTGTGGGTAATGGGGCATATAAATTGAAGGATTGGACAGTTAATGAGCGCATTGTATTAGAGCGAAGCCCAAGCTATTGGGATAATGCGAATACCATTATTGACCAAGTGACTTTTTTACCGATTTCCTCAGAAGTTACAGATGTTAACCGCTACCGTAGTGGTGAAATTGATATGACATACAGTAACTTACCTATCGAACAGTTCAAAAGTTTGCAGAAAAATATGCCGAATGAGTTACGGGTAAGTCCATATTTGTGTACTTATTATTATGAGATTAATAATGAAAAACCCCCATTTAACGACCCTCGTGTACGTGAAGCGTTAAAGCTATCTATGGATAGAGACACAATTACGTATAAAGTTAAAGCTCAAGGGGATATTCCTGCGTATGGTTTCACTCCACCATTTACCAGCGGAATGAAAACAGAAAAACCAGATTGGTACGCGAATATGACCCAAGAGCAGCGTAATGAAAAAGCGAAACAGTTGCTAGAAGAAGCGGGATATAACAAAGGGAATCCTCTAAAATTCAATTTATTATATAACACCTCAGACTTACATAAGCGTATTGCGATTGCAGCGTCTTCTATGTGGAAGAAAAATATTGGTGCGGAAGTGAAATTAGAAAACCAAGAGTGGAAAACATTCTTAGATAGCCGACATCAAGGCAACTATGATGTTGCACGCGCGGGGTGGTGTGCGGACTATAACGAGCCTTCATCCTTCCTCAATATGTTACTTTCCTACAGCAGTAATAATACCGTTCACTATAAAAATACAGATTTTGATGCGGTGATGAAGAAAACATTGCAAGTCAAAACAGATGAAGAACGAGCAGAACTCTATCAACAAGCTGAAAAATTACTCGATAAAGACTCAGGGGTTGTTCCGCTTTACTACTATGTTAATACGCGTTTAGTGAAACCTTATGTGGGTGGCTATAGTGGCAAAGACCCATTAGATAATCTGCATACTAAAGATTTATATATTATTAAACACTAATATAGTTGCTCTGGCTCCATTTATTGGAGCCAGATATTCGCCTATTTAGGCAATAGAAGTAGGAAAGAGCGATGTTGAAATTTATTTTTCGTCGGTTGTTAGAAGCCATTCCGACTCTTTTGGTTCTGATTACCATTTCATTTTTTATGATGCGATTAGCTCCAGGGAGCCCATTCACTGGCGAGCGGAAATTGCCACCGGAAGTAATGGCAAATATTGAAGCGAAATATCATTTAAATGACCCTATGTATAAGCAGTATTTTAATTATTTAATTCAGCTTTCCAAGGGTGACTTTGGCCCATCATTTAAATACAAGGACTACAGTGTTAATGATTTAGTGGCTAAAGCATTCCCTGTCTCTGCAAAATTAGGGGCTACTGCATTTATTGTTGCTGTGTTATTTGGGGTATCCGCAGGGGTGATAGCCGCACTCAACCAAAATACCAAATGGGACTTTACAGTCATGGGGTTTGCCATGACGGGGGTTGTTATCCCAAGCTTTGTTGTAGCGCCGTTATTGGTGCTAATTTTTGCCATTCACTTGAAATGGTTCCCTGGTGGTGGCTGGGATGGCGGGAACCTAAAACATATGGTTCTGCCCATGGTTGCGCTTTCATTAGCGTATATCGCGAGTATTTCCCGTATTACACGTGGCTCGATGATTGAAATTATGCATTCAAACTTCATTCGTACTGCCCGTGCAAAAGGATTACCACTAAGAACCATCATTTTACGCCATGCCCTTAAACCTGCGTTGCTTCCTGTGCTTTCCTATATGGGGCCTGCTTTTGTAGGGATCATTACTGGGTCAATGGTCATTGAAACCATTTTTGGGTTACCGGGGATCGGTCAACTCTTTGTTAACGGTGCACTTAATCGTGATTATTCGCTGGTATTGAGCTTAACAATTTTAGTTGGGGTACTGACAATTGCATTTAATGCGATTGTCGATGTTTTGTATGCCGTTATTGACCCTAAAATTCGTTACTAAGTCGGAGAAACACGATGCTATCGAACCAAAAAAATAGTGAAGCTCTGGCGAACTTTTCAGAGCAGCTCGATATTGAAGGGCGCAGTTTATGGCAAGATGCTAGGCGCCGTTTTATGCACAACCGTGCAGCAATTTTTAGCTTATGTGTGTTGTTCTTAATTACTTTATTTGTCATTTTTGCGCCCATGTTGTCGCCTTTTTTGTACGACGACACCGATTGGGAAATGATGTCAATGCCACCTGATATGGCAACTGGACATTATTTTGGTACAGATGCTTCAGGCCGAGATCTATTAGTGCGTGTTGCGATCGGTGGGCGAATTTCCTTAATGGTGGGGGTTGCCGCTGCGTTAGTCGCAGTTGTGGTAGGCACACTGTACGGCTCATTAGCTGGTTACGTAGGTGGAAAAGTGGATTCCATCATGATGCGTATATTAGAAATTTTAAACTCCTTTCCATTTATGTTTTTTGTGATCCTGTTAGTCACCTTATTTGGTACCAATATCTTATTGATTTTTGTGGCGATAGGAATGGTGTCATGGTTGGATATGGCGCGTATTGTTCGCGGGCAAACACTTGGATTAAAACGTAAAGAATTTATTGAAGCAGCGCTTGTTTGTGGTGTGAGTACACGGCAGATTATTCTACGACATATTGTTCCTAACGTTTTAGGTGTAGTAGTCGTTTACGCCTCATTATTAGTTCCAAGTATGATTTTGTTTGAATCATTCTTAAGCTTTTTAGGTTTAGGGACACAAGAACCGTTAAGTAGTTGGGGGGCGTTATTAAGTGATGGGGCGAACTCAATGGAAGTGACGCCTTGGTTACTACTGATACCAGCTGGTTTCTTAGTCATCACGCTATTTTGTTTTAACTTTATCGGTGACGGGCTGCGTGATGCGCTCGACCCGAAAGATCGCTAGAGGGAATAATATGTTAAATAACCCAATGAAAAGCCCTCTGTTATCTGTGAAAGATCTCAGTGTGACATTCGCGACCCAAGATGGTGATGTTACCGCTGTAAATAAATTGAACTTTGAATTAAGTGCGGGGGAAACGCTTGGAATAGTAGGCGAATCAGGTTCAGGAAAATCACAAACCGCTTTCGCACTAATGGGCTTGCTTGCCAAAAATGGCAAAATTAATGGCTCTGCCATGTTTAATGAGCGTGAGATTTTGAATCTAAGAGAAAAAGAATTAAACCGTATGCGGGCGGAAGAGATTTCCATGATTTTCCAAGACCCAATGACATCATTGAATCCTTATTTGAAAATTGGTACTCAATTATCGGAAGTTCTCATGCTACATAAAGGTATGAGTAAAAGGGAGGCTTTCGAAGAATCCGTTCGGATGTTAGATGCCGTTAAAATGCCGGAAGCACGTAAGCGGATGAATATGTATCCACATGAATTTTCAGGAGGAATGAGACAACGAGTCATGATTGCAATGGCACTGTTATGCCAACCAAAGCTGTTAATTGCTGACGAACCCACAACCGCACTTGATGTGACAGTACAAGCGCAAATTATGACGTTGCTCAATGAGTTAAAACAAGAGTTTGATACTGCAATTATTTTGATCACCCACGACCTTGGGGTCGTCGCAGGGGTATGTGATAAAGTTCTAGTGATGTATGCAGGACGTACGATGGAGTACGGTACTGCGAAGGATATCTTTTATCATCCATCTCACCCATATTCACTTGGCTTATTAGCTGCGGTTCCACGCCTTGATGGTGATGACGAGAGTTTAGCAACCATTCCCGGCAATCCGCCTAATTTATTACGTTTACCCAAAGGCTGCCCATTTTCACCTCGTTGCCAATATGCAGTTCAGCAATGTGTTGACCAAGAACCTGCATTAACCACATTTGGTCAAACGCGGTTACGTGCCTGCTTTAAGCCACTGGAGGAATTGGTATGAGTACCCATGAAAATAGGCCAGTTTTACTCGAAGTGAATGACCTTAAAGTCCACTTTGAGATCCGAGATAAAAAACAGTGGTTTTGGCAACCAAACAAAAGTCTTAAAGCGGTAGATGGCGTAACACTGCGTTTATATGAAGGCGAAACATTAGGGGTAGTCGGGGAATCCGGGTGTGGTAAATCCACTTTTGCTCGTGCACTCATTGGGTTAGTCAAAGCGACAGATGGCACAGTAAGTTGGCTTGGGCAGAACTTGTTAGGTAAAACTGACAAAGAATGGCGTAGCATTCGCAGTGATATCCAAATGATTTTCCAAGATCCTTTGGCTTCACTTAACCCGCGAATGACCATCGGCGATATTATTGCCGAGCCATTGAAAACCTATCATCCTAAAATGTCACCATCACAAATCACAGAAAAAGTGAAAAAAATGATGATGCGGGTTGGGTTATTACCAAACTTGATTAACCGCTATCCCCACGAATTTTCGGGAGGGCAATGCCAGCGCATTGGTATCGCAAGAGCATTGATTTTAGAACCAAAACTTGTGATTTGCGATGAGCCAGTTTCTGCATTAGACGTGTCAATTCAAGCGCAAGTTGTTAATTTACTCCAAGAATTACAACGTGAAATGAAGCTATCACTGATATTTATCGCACATGATTTGGCGGTGGTTAAGCATATTTCTGACCGTGTCTTAGTGATGTATTTGGGGCATGCGGTGGAGCTTGGTACCTATGATGAGGTATACAATAATCCCTTACATCCTTATACGCGTGCATTGATGTCTGCGGTTCCAGTTCCTGATCCCGATAAAGAAAAAAATAAGGTGATAGAGCTTTTAGAAGGTGAATTGCCATCGCCAATTAACCCGCCTTCAGGTTGCGTATTTAGAACCCGTTGCCCATTAGCAGATGAAGAGTGTGCAAAAACAAGGCCATTATTAGAAGGGAGTTTCAAACATGCGGTGTCTTGTTTGAAAATTGATCCACTGTAATGGTTTTCTCATGATGGTCAAAAGAGGGCTTTTACTTTAATTAATCTAAAAGGGACAAAATGTCCCTTTTAATCGATTATTTCTTCCACAAAATATGGTGAAACGGTTTGGAAGGGTGGCGGCTAATCAATACGCGAGCAAAAATATCGTCTAATTCGGCATCCGGGCTTTGAGCTAAGCCGATAACGACTTCACTTAGTTGCTCTAATTCAATGTTATCATTAATAATATCTTGCCAGTTATGACTAAAAGGCACAATTTCTGCGGCGCCTAGCTCTTCAAACTGCAAAGCAAAAATTAATTGGTCAGCGGGCTCTAGATTCTCCATTGCCCCGTCAAGAAAAAGGTCATAAGCCATTTCAATGATGTCGTCTTCATCGATTAAAGATGTATTTTGTATTTTGGTCATGACCTTTCCTAATAAACTTAATTTATAACAATGGACTAAAGAAATAACAAATGCGCTCAACGACACGGTTCCAGAACGGGCGTTGTTCCCACTCTTCGATTTCTAAACGCGTTGAACGTGCAATATAATCATACTGAACTAGCGTGAGATCGCTACCAAAACTTTTATCATCAATGACCACGGTGATTTCAAAATTGAGCCATAAACTTCGCATGTCAAGATTGACTGAACCGACAAGGCTGAGCTCGCCATCGACTAATACGCTCTTGGTGTGCAATAAGCCATCTTCAAATTGGTAAATCTTAACGCCAGCAGCTAATAATTCACTGTAAAATGAACGACTTGCCCAGCGGACAAGGAATGAGTCATTCTGCCTTGGCATAATAATGCTGACATCTACACCCCGCATTGCTGCTGTACAAATTGCATGCAATAGGTCATCGCTAGGCACAAAATAAGGGGTAGTCATGATCAGTTGTTTGCGTGCAGAGAACATCGCGGTCATCAGCGACTGTTGAATCAACTCATCAGGGAAACCCGGGCCTGAGGCGATAATTTGTGTTGTATGCCCATTAGCCTGTTCAAAAGGCATAATATTACTATCAGGCGGTGGTGGAAGTACGCGTTGGCCAGTTTCCATTTCCCAGTCAAAAGCATACACAATGCCTAATGTGGTACTCACAGGGCCTTCCATACGCACTAAAATATCAACCCATTCGCCAACCCCTGAATCTTGCTTAAAATAACGGGGGTCAACCATATTCATACTACCAGTATATGAAATATAGTTATCGATAACGACTATTTTACGGTGTTGACGTAAATCCATACGACGCAAGAAGAAACGCATCAAATTAACTTTTAATGACTCTACAAATTCAATACCGGCAGCACGCATTTTTTCAGGGTAATCGCTACGGAAAAAATGCCAACTTCCCGCAGAGTCCACCATAATTCGGCACTTAACACCGCGTTTAGCGGCATTTAGTAAGGCTTCGGTAACTCCATCGACTAAACCACCAGGCTGCCAAATATAGAATACCATTTCAATTGAGTGCTGAGCATTATTGATATCATTGACAATTGCTTTTAATGAATCTTCACATGTGGTCAGAAGTTGAATTCTGTTACCTTTAACCCCCGCGATACCTTGGCGTTTTTCAATTAACTGAAATAATGGTTCAGCAACAGGGCTGTTATCAGTGGCAAAGATATGTTTTGAATTTCGCAGATTTTCTAACCATGTGGCTACAGATGGCCACATGTCATGAGCTTTATCGACTCGACGTTTACCAAGATGAAGCTCACCGAAGGCGACATATGCAATAATTCCGACCAATGGCAGGATATAAATAATCAGGAGCCATGTCATGGCTGAGGTGACAGGCCTTCTTTTGACTAAAATGCGAACTGTAATTGCTGCAATAATTAGCCAATATAGGAAGAACAGAAGCCAACTCATAAGTGTATAGACGGTTGCCATAACGGGTCAGATGCCTCACTGATAAGAAAAAGGTTCAAAAAAAGATAGTTTAGCTAAAAAACTGTTAGCAAAATATCAACTTAATAGAATTTAGCAAAATTCTGCAGTAAAAGCTTCGTGAAATAGCGTAATTTGTTAGGAAAAATAGTTTTATTAGTTGATCTTATCATCATGAAATTAAAAGTGGTGCACTGAAATGACATAAAAAGTTCCTCTTGGTTCTTTTTTTCAAAGGAATATAATATTTTTTTCTAATAATTTTTAGACGATAAAAGGACACAATTAAATGAGACGTAGTAGGCATGAAGTAGGGCGTTGGCGTATGTTAAGACAATCCCTACGTCGCCGTAGACGCTGGTTAGAAGGGCACTCAAGGCGGAACATGCGCATCTATGCAATGCGTAAAATTGACATTTACCATCGTCGACATTCCCTGCTTTTTACCCAATGGATTGAGTAAGGTTATTACAGCGTACACTCACATTTTTCACTTTGTATGACAAACCTTATTGAATATGATTGCTATTTGCATTTAAACTATCAGTCATATTCTTTTTGGTTGACAGGTGTAGGGTAGAAATTGCATATGCGTTGGATGCGTTGGACTTTAATTATCGTCGTTTCATTATCTATTCATGCGGGTCTTGCAATGGCATGGATTTTTAATCAACCTAACTTGGTCAGAGACCCTGAACCATTGACGATTGCTATGGTTGCTTTTGCCGCCCCTGAGCCTGCTTCTGAGCCCGTTGAGCAGGTTGAAACACCGGTAGAGCCCGAACCAGAGCCCGTTATAGAGCCCGAACCCGAACCGGTAGTTGAACCCGTCATTGCATTACCTAAGAAAAAGCCTGAGGTGAAGAAAAAGCCTAAGCCAAAACAGGAAGAAAAGAAAAAAATTAAAGAAGATGTTAAGCCAGTTGAGAAGCAATTGGCGATGAATAATCTTAAATCAGACGTCATTGCACCGAAAACGAATAATAGCCCAATAAAGACTGCAAACAATACAGGGGCAAGTAATAGTCAATCGACTAAGAAAGGTGGCCCTAGGGCTCTGCATAAACAAGCTCCTGCTTATTCAGAACGTGCGCGTCGTTTAGGTAAAGAAGGGTATGTGAAAGTTCGCTATGATATCAATGATGATGGCCGAGTGACAAATATTGAATTTGTTGAAGCTACACCTAAAGGGCTATTTGAGCGAGACGTAAAACGCGCAATGAACCGTTGGACTTTTGAAAAGCAACCCGCAAAAGGCTACGTGACTGAAATTTATTTCAAATTGGATGGCACTGTTAGTCAAGTCTAATGGATATTATTGGGCTGTACAAAAAAGCACCACAGCGATGATGGTGCTTTTTGTTTTTTACATAATGAGTGGAGTAGAAAACTTATGCTTCGTTAGTTTTTTGATCTGAACTTGCTAACTGAAAATGTTGTTTTTCTTTGGGTAATGAACGTGGGGTGCTATCGTCATTAACGGCAACATAGGTGAATACTGCATCAGTTGCACGATAACGTTGGCCAACAGGCTCCGTTGCGACTTTTTTTACCCAAACCTCAATATTAATGGTAATTGAGCTTTTCCCTGTTTTTAGACAGCGTGCATAACAACAAACAACATCGCCTACGGCAACGGGTTTTTGAAATTTAATGCCGTTTACCGCCACAGTGACCACACGCCCTAGCGCAATTTCTTTTGCTAAGATAGCGCCACCTATATCCATTTGTGACATCAACCAGCCGCCAAAAATATCACCATTTGCATTAGTATCTGCAGGCATGGCTAATGTACGTAAAACTAACTCACCGTTCGGCAATTGCATATCTGACTCGTATTAAAAGGGTTATTACTTTTGATTTTGCATTTATAACAAATTACATATGCAATAGTAAACTGGAACCACTCAGTTATTGATTGATAATAGCTATTTAATTGAATTGCTGCAAAAATAAGATAAATATGATACTCATTATTAATAAACGACGTCTAAATTTGGAAAGAAAATCAATTTTTGCAAAGAAACAGCAAGAAGTGTTTTTTATATTTAGTCAATTGATTGAATTGGCTATACTCAATAGTATGAAATTTATTTATTTACTTAGAGGTATGAAATGAGATTGTTATTGGCAATATTATTACCTTGGTTGCAATTTTTTACGATAGGGCGTCCTTTTGCTGGGATCATTTGCTTAATCTTACAAATTACGCTTATTGGTTGGTTACCTGCCGCTATTTGGTCGGTATATGCGCTATCACAGTACAATACAGATAAAAAGATTGAAAAAGCATTTGGTGACAAACGCTATTAACATATAAAAAAACCTGCTAATGGATATGCAATTAGCAGGTTTTTGACGCTATTTTAAATTATTCTTCGTGATTTTCTGCAGGCTCTTTAACCATATTTTTAAAAATATAGACCACACTCAATACTGTAAATATTAGTGTTCCTGCTGTCAGACCAAAGACTTTGAAATTGACCCAGATATCTTGAGCCATCCAAAAAGCAACGTAAATATTCAGCAATGCGCAGAAAATAAAGAAAATAGCCCATGCACTATTGAGTTTGGTCCAATAACTATCGGCTAATTTTATTTCTTGGTTACTGCCTAACATTCGCTGAATTAAAGGCTTCTCAGTAAACCATTGGCTGAAGAGTAGTGCGCCAGCGAATGCAGCATAGATAATAGTGACTTTCCACTTAATAAATGCATCACTATGGAAAATAAGCGTTAAGGCAGCAAAGCCCATCACGATTGCACAGGTAATTTTTGCAACTTTTTCAACCTTCTTATAGATAAGATAAGTTGCTAATAATGCTAAAGGGGTGGTCACCATTAATGCACCACTCGCATAGAAAATATCGTATCTTTTATAGACAATAAAGAAGATTACCAAAGGAATAAAATCAATAAGTTGTTTCATAACAGTGAATGCAGCGCCTCAACGTAAAGGTAATAGCCTAGTTTAACCGATTTTGGCATCAATTGTTAAAAGTTTGCACCTTTTTACCAATAAACATGCTTTGTTACCAATCATATTTGCACTATTTTACGATAATTTGACTTACTTCTAGATAAACTTTATTAGTTCGGATATATATAGTATAGAAAATAATTTAACTTACTAATTTATAGGTACTTTTCCCCCATGATAAAGGCAAGGCTATTTGTCTGGATGCCAGGTTTAAAAACACTGTTTAACTATCAACGTGCTGACTTAGGCCCTGATGTTAAAGCAGGGTTGTCTGTCGCTGCGGTTGCTTTACCTGTTGCTATTGCCTATGCCGAATTAATGGGGGTGAATGCAATTGTTGGATTGTATTCATGTATTTTACCCATGTTGTTCTATGCGTTATTTGGCACGTCGAAACAATTAATTATTGGGCCTGATGCTGCAACATGCGCGGTGATTGCAGCCGCTGTCGCTCCACTCGCAATGGGGGATGAAACTGTTCGTTGGCAGCTGATTATCGTCATGAGCTTTATGACCGGGGTTTGGTGTTTGATTGCAGCAAGATTTCGTTTGGGGACTTTCGCAGATTTTTTATCTAGACCAATATTGCAAGGCTTACTAAATGGGGTCGCCCTCACGATCATCGTTAGTCAAATTAGTAAAGTATTTGGTATTACGACCTTGCCTTCAGGGTTTATTGAGCGATTAATAGCTTTTCCATTAGCGTTAGTGGAAACACATATTCCGACATTATTAGTTGCTATTGTAACATTGGTAATTACCTTAGTGATTAAGCGAGTGCGCAGTAAGTGGCCATCTTTATTAATTGCAATGGTTTTGGCAACAGCAGCGAGTATTTTATTTAATCTTGAGCAATATGGTATTAGCACCGTTGGGGATTTAGGTGAAGGGCTCCCGCATATACCAATGCCTGATTTTCCACCAAGTTTACTCCGAGACCTTGTTATTCCATCATTAAACTTAGCCGTGATTAGTTTTGTCAGTTTTATGATGACGGCTCGCAGTTTTGCGAGCAAAAATGGTTATACCGTCGATGCAGATCAAGAATTAAGAGCGTTAGGGATGGCAAATATTGCTTCTGCTTTTGGCCAGGGGTTCGCGGTTAGTGCTGCGAGTAGCCGCACTGCGGTTAATGACATGATGGGGGGGAAAACGCAATTAGTTTCCCTTGTTGCTGCGGTAACTATCTTAGCTGTTTTACTTTTCTCCATAAATTTATTGGAATATATCCCTATGCCTGCTTTAGGGATGGTTTTAATTATATCTACTTATTCCTTACTCAGTTTCCGTAGTATTTTTTCGATGCGTAAACGCAATAGAGAAGCTTTTTTCTTATGTGTTTTCACATTATGTGCAGTGCTGGTTGTTGGCTTGATCAGTGGTGTAGGCTTAGCGGTTCTATTGGGTTTATTGCAGTTTGTCCGGGTCATATTTAGGCCGACAGACCAACTATTAGGCGTAGATGAACACGGTATGTTGCATTCGATGACATCAGAAAATGATATTCAAGAAGTTGATGGAGTCCTTATTTATCGTTTCAATTCTCCACTCACCTATTTCAATGTGAATTACTTTAAAGAGCGGTTAAATAAACATTTAGATAATCAACGGAAGAGGCCGGCTTGGGTGATTGTGGATGCTGCCGTCAGCTTTACGCATAATGATGTGAGCGTATTTTCCACATTGAATGACATTGTGACATCTTTGAAGGCGAAAGGGGTAACTTTGGTATTAGCGGGTCGGAGAACCTCGCTTAATCGTTGGTTAGAACAAAATAAAATTAATCGTTCAGATGATGACCTATTAGTGGTACCTGATATTTATTTTGCAATTCGTTTAATTCAAAGTAAGCAACAGATCCAAATGAAATGTGTTGAAGAAAGAAAAGCACAAGAGAGCCAAAGGGATTCAGGTATATTAGAGCATGATTGTGAGAATCGAATTACACCAACGGATACTTACTCAGATAACTCTTAAAAATAACGTAAATAGAAAGGTATCTTTTGATACCTTTCTATTTTACTTAATTATATTAATTTTTAGTGATCAACATATATAAACGATAAAAGTAAATTAAAGCGAATGCGGCTACAACATTATTGAGTAAAAAAGAGATGCCATTAATAAGGATATGATTCATATTAAGGTTACCCAATAGCACACTGATAAGCATTTGAGCTGCCATCCAAATTAAAATCATCGGTAAGACAACACGCCAGTTTGCATAGGCCAATTTCCAGCTTTTTCCCATCGCACTGAAGGAGTTGGTACTTTCTGTTATTAAAATTGCTGGCGCTAAGGAAAACCCAATGGCGAGAACAATGCCGGGTAGAACCATAATTGTGATGCCTAATTGGATCAGCAGTGAGCACACAACCAACAGAAGAAACATAGAAGGTGCTTTGTTCAGTGATGATGTTATCGCTTGAAGACCTGTCATATCTTCGCCACGTGACATCCCCGAGATATAGGATAATGTGCCACAAATAAGGAGCAAGCTGCCAAGAGTAACGGAAAGAATCAAACCAAAAGAAACACGCAAAATACTGCTTTTATCTTCTTCAGATAGACTTAGGATCCAGTCTTGTAAGCCCGTATTACCAGACTCAATCATCTTACTCTGTGCTTGTGCAAGAACACCTATCATCTGTTCATTGGGGATCATCATCGCATAAATGACAAGGCTTACCACGGTGGCTAAGAGCACAATGGTGAGGAGGCCACTCAATTGATTTTTAAAGAAATTGATACTATCACTAATGAGTGAGTTGGCCGAAATGGACATGACACTGCTCCTATCTACTAACGTGATCAAAATTTTAATCTAATTGTAACTGAGTATCTCGCCTAGAGGTAGAGAAAGATAATAAAAATCGGGAGGTTAAGAAAAATATATTGTTCATGATGCTCGAATTTAATTAACTAAAAAAATGAGCTTATATAAATTGTATTTTTTATGCATGTTTAAATATTGAAATAAATATTTATATTTAGAAATCAAATTTTTATTTTGTTAGTTACTTTATAAAAATTGATTTAAATCAAAAATAAAAAAACAATAAATGGAATAATAAATCCATATTTATTGGTTTACCTATAAATTAGTAAAAGATGTGATCTTGATTTGAACATCAATTTAAATAATACGGTATATTTTCCTAAAATAAAAACATAGGAATGGGATTGATAATGAAAAAACTCACTGCGCTTGTATTAGCTGCTGCAACTTTAGCTCCAGCAGTTTCTATTGCTCATGAAGCTGGCGACTTTCTTTTCCGCGCGGGTACTGCAACAGTCAGACCTAATGTCGGAGGTGATGATGTTAAAACGGATGCTTTAGGTAATTTGGGTACCTTTGGCGCTAATAATAATACTCAATTAGGTTTAACTTTTGGGTATATGATTACTGATAATATCGGTGTTGAATTATTAGCAGCAACTCCGTTTGAACACAAAGTTGGTACAGGCCCTACAGGTAATATTGCAACGGTAAAACATCTACCACCAACATTAATGGCACAGTATTATTTTGGTAGTAAAGAAGATAAATTACGTCCTTATTTAGGTGCTGGTGTTAACTATACCTTCTTCTTTGATGAGAAATTTAACTCAACAGGGAAAGCTGCTGGCTTATCTGATCTAGATTTATCAAGCTCATGGGGCTTTGCAGCACAAGCAGGTATGGATTACATGTTAACTGATAATTGGATGTTAAATGCCTCTCTTTGGTGGATGAATATTGAGAGTGATGTAAAATTTAAGCAAGATGGAAAGCAATATAAAGTTGATACGCGTTTAGACCCATTTGTATTTATGTTTGGTGCGGGTTACCGTTTCTAAGAATTTGATAGGACGCAATACAGGTACTACCTGAATTCTGAAGGATTAGAGAGAAGTAGGAAATCCGAGAATATTCGTATTCTCGGATTTTTCAATTACTATTAAGCTTGAACATATATTTATAATATATTAATTAGTGTTATAGAGTGATAATAAAGTAAAGGTATTTATTGGTTGTCACTATTTAGGTTGATTAATAAAAATTAAATAAAATATTGAGACTAATTACCTTGAAATAAAAAAGCCGAATACAGGAGCATATTCAGCTTTAAGATATTATTCAAATTTGCAATATTAAATTACCAAAACCATTGCACGTTTAACCCAGCATTGACACTGCTAGTTTCATATTCATCCGGCTTATAAAGTGGTACACCTAGAAATAAGTCATAACTGAATATATTAGCATTACCTCTCATGCCTATAGCCGTACCTAATAATTGGTCATCAGAATAGAGGCCTAGTGGATAAACACCTCCAAATATTCGGCCATAGTCAAGTGCGTAGTAGGGATAAAAGGAGAAGCCAGGGATATAAAAGTTAAATTCATTTCGTAAATAAAACCCCTTATCTCCGATTAGTGAAAACTCTTCATCAAAACCACGTACAGTCCAACGGTTACCTAACGAGAATTGATCTTGGATGGTTAAACGGTCTCGTGAATATTGTACAAATAATTGTGGGTTATAACTCATCACAAAATCATTGAACGCAAAAGGGAGCATTCCTGAAACATCGAGAGTGAATAGTCGCCCCATGGTGCTGACATCACCGTATTTCATATCCCAGCTTTCGTCGGCTCCAAACCAAGGTACGTTACGTTGATAGTAAATTGAAGCGTCAACAGTTGAGTTATCAATATTCTGTCGGTGGCTAACGCCAAGCTTCAGACTGGTTAAGTCGCGTTGTTGTGAAAGTAAGGTGATATCTTCTAATTTATATTTTGATTTACGCTTAATTAGTTGAATAGATGCGGTATCTTTATAAGTTTGTCCACGTAAAAATACATTACTTGCTGTCGTATTATAATATTTACTATCACCATAGTACTTATAACTAGCAATAGTATCATTAATGGTTTGTTTATATTCACTTTTGCTAGCATAGAGAGAGAAAAGCCAATAGTTATAAGGAACTGAATAATAAATCGCAGCATTACTACTATTGCGTGCTTGGTTCTTTAAATTTTTACCCACTGATACATATATAGTATCATTTAAGCTTGTTAGGTTGTTTCCATAAAGGGTAACGCCAACTTGGTCTTTACCCGTTTGCCGGCTGCCTGAGTTATTATAGTAACCACCAGTGTTAAAGTGAGGTGACTTTTCCCTTTGGATTGAAATATCTGAAGTTGAGAATTCTTTACCTGGCGCTAGCTCGATATTGACTTTGGCTCCAGGTATACGCTCAAGGTTTTCTAAACCTTGTTCAATATCGCGAATGTTTAGGATATCGCCTTCTCTAGCAGGTATGATTGCTCCTAAAGTAATATAGGTATCACTGCCTTCCGTTAATTTCACGTTAGCGACCTTACCAGGGATTATTTGCAAAGTTAACGTACCATCGCTAATGTTTTGTTCAGGAATATTAACCCGAGTTGTTACATAGCCTGACTTAATTATTTTATCCTGTAGGCCTTTAGCGAGTGTTTCTACACCGTTAATACCAATACAAACACCAACGACTTGATTTGCATATGTCTCTAAAGGTCGCATTGATGGGAACTTTGGCTCGGAAAGCAAAATAACTCGTTTCATTTCAAAGCAGTCTTTCTCATCATCAAAAACTAAAATATTGTTTGCTTGTTCTCTGTTTTTACCTAAAACGTCTTTAGTTTCTAATTGTGTTTGTTGCTGACGAGATCTATCTTGTGTTGCTTGATTATTGATCTGTTGATCAATGATTTGTGCAGTATTACCTGATACGTATAATGGAAAAGATAATAAAGTTAGTTGCATCTGCATCAACAAAGTTATTACCAGTAATAACATTAATTTCTTTAGCTGTAATATTTCCACGAATAACTGCCGAACGAGCGATGATATCTGTTGGTGAGTCTGACTGTAGACGGTTGTTAATCGTGATTTGGCCATTTGAAACGTTGTAGCCAAGAATATCACCAGCTGCAACAATAGGAATGCCCGTTGTTAAGGTTGCTCTATCTGTATAAAATAAGAGTAAAGCACCTATATTGCTATATATATAGCTATTTATACGTTTGATTATAAAATAATAAATGATATCAATGGGTAATATTTACTCTGCTATGGTTTTGGTAAGGGTAATTATCAAAGTGGTAATGCGTAGCCACTACTTTGAATAAAGCTTGATTTGGTAAGTTTTTTTTATGATTGAGTGAGCTAGTAATTATAATGAAAAATAAATTACGGTTATTTAGAGTATGTAAATATATGTAAGGGAATTTAAGTTAAGAAGTGATTGTGTGAAAAATGAACTTGTCATTTTATCTCTTTATAAAAATGTTTTGAAGCAATCAAGCCATTAATTTTAAATATGGCTTGATTACTATTTATTCTTTATCTATTTTTGTGTTGCTGCTTTCATTTTTACAACAAACTCAGTTAATAAATTAAGCATGATGTCAGGGCGACTAAGATTATTTTCAATAATTTTAACTACCGCAGAACCTGATATTGCACCAGCTGCACCATTTTTAATCGCCTCTTTTACCTGTTCAGGCTCTGATATTCCAAAGCCTTGTAGGGCGGGAGCTGCGCTATATTGGTTTAATTCACTCAATAAATGGGCCAATGGCGTTTCAGCACGTTTTTCTGTGCCGGTCACACCTGCACGTGATACTAAATATGTATAACCTTGGCTATATTTTCCAATTTGTTGAAGTAGCTCATCACTAGCATTTGGTGGACAAATAAAAATAGGCGCAATGTTGTGAGCTCGTGCAGCTTCACGAAATGGCTGTGATTCAGACATAGGAACATCTGCAACTAATACCGAGTCAACGCCTGCTTTTTCGCAGCGAATATAAAAATTTTCGATGCCATTGGTAAATACTAGATTTGCATATACTAATAACCCGATAGGAATAGTAGGGTGTTTTTCTCTAATGCGGCTGAGTAATTCGAAACAAATTGTCGGGGTGATTTCACTTTTAAATGCACGTAAATTCGCATTTTGGATAGTTGGGCCATCTGCCAGTGGATCGGAAAAAGGAATACCAATCTCTAATGCATCAGCACCACCAGCAATCAAGGCATCGACAATTTTTAATGATAATTCAGCATCCGGGTCACCTAAAGTGACAAATGGAACAAATGCGCCTTGGTGGTTCTGAGCTAAAAGTTCAAAAAGTTGGGTGTAGCGTTCCATTAGATTTCTCCTTTGCTGGCTAAAATATCATGTACTGTAAAAATATCTTTATCACCACGGCCAGACAAATTGACGATTAATAACTGTTCTTTATTCGGTTCTTTCTCCGCCATTTTTAATGCATAAGCGAGAGCATGAGATGATTCTAGCGCAGGAATAATCCCTTCCTTACGTGATAATAATTTAAACGCATTTAAGGCTTCATCATCGGTTATGGAAACATATTCTGCGCGACCAATACTGTTTAAATGGGCATGCTGAGGCCCAACGGAAGGAAAATCTAATCCTGCAGAGATGGAATACGACTCTTCAATTTGACCCTCACTGGTTTGCATCATCGGTGATTTCATACCAAAATAAATCCCTACACGACCATGTTTTAATGGAGCGCCATGTTGCCCTGATTCAATCCCTAATCCTGCAGGTTCAACACCAATTAATTTCACATTTTCTTCTGGAATAAAAGAGGCAAATAAGCCTATTGCGTTTGAACCGCCACCGATGCATGCAACTACCGCATCGGGTAAACGGCCTTCTTTTTCGAGAATCTGTTGTTTTGCTTCGTCACCAATCATGCGTTGGAATTCACGTACAATTGTTGGATATGGGTGAGGACCCGCCGCTGTCCCTAATAAATAGTGTGCTTTATCATAGCTGCCAGACCAGTCCCTCAATGCTTCATTACAGGCATCTTTCAAGGTTGCTGAGCCACTGTGAACAGGAATGACTTCAGCGCCCATCAATTTCATACGAAATACGTTGGGAGATTGGCGTTCAACATCTTTTGCGCCCATATAGATACGGCATTTCATGTTCAATAATGCACAAGCAAGCGCTGTTGCAACCCCATGTTGCCCAGCGCCAGTTTCTGCAATAATTTCGCTTTTCCCCATTCGCTTAGCCAGTAGTGCTTGGCCTAATACTTGGTTTGTCTTATGGGCGCCGCCATGTAATAAATCTTCACGTTTTAAATAGAGTTTTGTTTTTGTACCTGCCGTTAAATTTTGACATAACGTGAGTGCAGTCGGGCGACCTGCATAGTTTTTTAGCAAGTCGTGAAACTCACGAATAAATTCAGCATCATTTTGTGCGTCGATAAACGCATCTTCTAATTGGTTTAATGCGGGAATAAGAATTTCTGGGACATATTGTCCACCAAACTCGCCAAAATACGGATCTAATTTGCTCATTATCGATTGTCCATTTTATCAGTTACATTAATTGGTGTTGGAGTTTTATCTTTCGTTGTGTATTAGTGAGCCGTTGATTCGGCTAACAACGCTGACAACACCAAATTTATTTTTTGTTCGCTTTTTATACCAGGTTCAATTTCAACCCCTGAATTAAAGTCTAATCCGTTGCACAGTAACTTTGCCGCGTCTAGGCAGTTATCAGGGGTAAGCCCGCCCGCTATCATTAATTTCTGTGTTGTGAACGAGGGGGTTGCTGACCAATCGAAGGTTTTGCCAGTTCCACCGGAGCCATTATCCAGCAGTAACACATCAATACCTTGTGTGTCGTAGTCATTTAAAGTCGTTCGTGACATATCGAGTGCTTTCCAAACTTCACAGTAGCTTGGTAGAAATGTTCTTAACGTATTGATATAAGAAGCATCTTCTTCACCATGTAATTGCACAGCAGATAAAGCAAGCTGTTTGGCGATATGGGCAACAAAATCGGCAGATTGATTGCGGAAAACACCGACATATTTTAACGGCGCGGCATGGATGATATTTTGCGCCTGTGACAACGTCACTTTTCGGGGGGAGGTTTCAGCAAAAATCAACCCGCCGTAGTGTGCTCCTGCTTCAAATGCGGCTTTTGCGTCTTGTTCGCGGGTTAAACCACAGACTTTATGTTCTCCTACTAACAAGCTTCGAATGGCTTTATCTAGGTCAGCTTGCTCCATTAATGCACTACCAATTAAAAAACCATTCGCAAATTGTCTTAGCGACTGAATATGTTGATGCTGATGAATACCTGACTCACTGATCACAATGGTACCCTCCGCTAAGCGGGGGGCGAGTTTACGAGTTCGATTTAAATCAATAGAAAGATCACGTAAATCGCGGTTATTGATGCCAACAACCTTAGCTTTTAACCGAATAGCTCTCTCTAATTCTTCCTCATTACTGACTTCCGTTAATATTCCCATACTAAGTTGATGAGCAACTTCAGCTAATGCTATATATTCATCATCATTTAAGACAGATAACATCAGTAAGATAGCATCCGCTTGGTAGTAACGTGCAAGGTAGATTTGGTATGGGTCAATGATAAAATCTTTGCATAACACAGGTTGCTTTACGGTATTACTGACAATCGTTAAGTAATCCATTTTCCCTTGAAAATATTTTTCATCAGTAAGAACAGAAATCGCAGATGCGTAGGGCGCATAAGTTTTAGCTATCATTGCAGGGTCGAAGTCAGCACGAATCAACCCTTTTGAAGGAGAGGCTTTTTTGCACTCTAAAATAAAAACAGGGCGTTTTGCGCTTAGTGCGAGATAAAAACTACGCTGACTAGGCTGAATATCAGCAATAAAGCTCTCTAACGGTTGTTTGCCTTTGCGTTCGATTAAATAGTCAACTTTATCATCAACAATTTTTTGTAAGACTGTCGCTTTCATTTTATTGTTTCCTTGCCGCGAGTGCTGTAACGCGATCAAATGCTTTACCGCTACGAATAATTGCGAGTGCGTGTTCGCTGTTCTGTTTTAAGTCTTCATGGCCATTAATACGCATCAACATGGCAACATTGGCCGCTACAGCCGCTTCGTGAGCGGCTTGCCCATGGCCTTGAAGTAAATGACTAAGCAATATGCGGTTTTCATCTGGTGTACCACCTTCTAAGTCACGTAATTGATACGGTTTTAACCCAAAATCATCTGCAGTTAATTGGTAATGTTGTACTTTACCATCTTTTAGTTCAGCGACTTGAGTGACTGCATGTAATGAAACCTCATCCATTCCTCCACTGTGTACCACAGCTGCACGGGTGAAACCAAGCATCTGTAATGTTTCAGACACCGGTTTTACCAATGACGCTTGGTAAACACCGATAAGCGCAATTGGCGGACGAGCAGGGTTAATTAATGGGCCCAATACATTGAATAACGTTCGGGTTTTCAACTGAGTGCGTACAGGTGCAGCATGGCGAAACCCACTGTGATATTGCGGTGCAAATAAAAAGCAAACTCCAAGATCATCTAATGCGTCACGAGCACTTTGTGCACTGAGATCTAGAGCGATACCAAAAGCCGCAAGTAAATCTGAAGATCCTGAACGGCTCGAAACACTACGATTACCGTGTTTGGCAACTTTAATACCACATTCAGCAGCAACGAATGCGCTCGCTGTTGAAATATTGATACTATTTGCGCCATCTCCACCCGTGCCAACAATATCACTGAATGAGTAGTCAGGACGAGGAAAGGGTTGTGCATTTTCTAAACAAGCTAGAGCGGCTCCAGCAATTTCTTGTGGTTGTTCACCACGCATTTTCATGCTGATTAATACAGCGGCTAACTGAGGCTCTGTCAATTCACCTTGAATGATGGCATTAAACAAGAACTGGCTTTCTTGTTGAGTCAGCGGTTGCGCTTTAAATAATTTATCATAAATATTTTGCATAATTGGCTCTTTAGTATTCCGTTAGTGCGAATGAGAGGATTCGATTGCATTGGGAGTAGAAAGAGCCCATGCCACGGTATTTTCTAACAACTGTTTGCCTTGCGTTGTTAAAATGGATTCAGGATGAAACTGGAATCCACAAACTCTATCGCTATCATTACGTACAGCCATGACCATGCCATTTGACTGGGCACAAATGGTCAAGCTTTCAGGAATTTGGCTACCAACAAGAGAGTGGTAACGAGCCACTGATATTGGGTTTTCAAGATGATTAAACATGGCTAAACCATCATGTGTGGCTATTGATGACTTACCATGCAAAATTTCACCTGCGGCAGAGACGGTCCCACCATAGGCTTCTACGATAGCTTGGTGGCCTAAACAAATACCGATAACAGGAATTTTGCCTTTTACTCGCATTAAAACTTCTGGCATTGAACCTGCTTCGCTAGGTTTTCCTGGACCAGGCGATAAGACTAAAATTGGTGAAATCATTTGTTCTAATACAGATAAAATATGTTCTACATTGACGGTGTTGCGGTAAATAACCACGTTATGGCCACCTGCACGCAGTTGGTCTACTAGGTTATAAGTAAAGGAGTCAACGTTATCGAGCAGTAAAATATTCGCCATTAGAATAACTCCTTAACTTGGTGTGCTTGGGCAATTGCGCGGATCACAGCACGTGCTTTATTTCGGGTCTCATCGGCTTCGGCTTGAGGGATGGAGTCTAGAACGACGCCACCTCCAGCTTGTACAGTGGCAATGCCATTTTCTACGTACGCAGAGCGAATAACGATGCAGGTATCAAAATCACCATTTCCTTGAAAATATCCTACGGCTCCGCCGTATGACCCGCGGCGCTCTTGTTCATATTGCGCAATCAGCTGCATTGCTTTTACCTTTGGTGCCCCCGTTAAAGTCCCCATATTCATACAGGCTTGATATGCATGAAAAACATCTAAATCTTGGCGTAATGTTCCCACGACATGAGAAACTAAATGCATTACGAAAGAGTAGCGATCAACTTTAGTTAGGTTGGCAACATAGCGGCTACCCGCTTCACAGATACGTGCTAAATCGTTGCGCGCTAAGTCAACTAACATAATGTGTTCAGCAAGCTCTTTTTCATCTGAACGCATGGAAAGCTCAATTCGGCTATCTAAATCAAGGTCTAATTCACCTTGTGCGTTACGGCCTCGAGGGCGAGTTCCAGCGATTGGGTAAATTTCTACCTTGCGATTTTCTGTCGCATATTTGAGTGCGCTTTCAGGTGAGGCGCCAAAAAGTGTGAATGCGTCATCTTGCATGTAGAACATATAAGGGCTTGGGTTTTGTGCTTTGAGCTTTTGGTATGCAATCAACGGATGCGAGCACGGCATCGTAAATTTACGTGAAGGCACAACCTGGAAAATATCACCACGGTATATGGCTTCTTTTAATGAAGTAACAACATCCCCATATTCTTGGTCATTTTTGTTTATCGATACGGCAAAATCGGGCGCAGTTGCTAAAGGAAGCGCAGGTAAGAATGGCCGACACGAAGCAATAATTTGTGCGTGACGCTGCTTAACAGTTTCGACATCTTGCTCATTTTGGCTAAATAAGCTGCTTTTTAGCCGAGCAGCCTGATTTTGATGGTCAATCACTAAATAATGCTCAGCAACAAAAAAACAATAGTCAGGGCAGTGATTAACGGTATTAACGTTGGGTAAATCTTCAAAACTTGCGACTAAATCATAAGCAAATAACCCACCAACAAACAGATTTTCAGGCTTTGTCGAATAAGTTTGCGCGAGAGCGGGTAGCGCACGTAAAACGTCCAAACAAGATGCCGCCTTTAGACGGCTGTCTTCGTCTAAATCTTGTGCCGGTAGGCTGAACGTCACCGTTAAACTATTTTCTTGCATGCTATGATGCATGATTAAATCTGTTAATTGCGCTAATAGTTTGGGTAATAAAGCCTGACCATTTGGCGTTAACGCTTCGATTTCAACTTTTTGACCAAAAGCACGAATACGTAGTGCGCTGTTGACAACAAGCAAGCTTTGTAAGTTAGCTTTATTATTAATTTCAGCGGATTCCAACAGCATTGTTGATGGAACTTGATGACACAGATGATTAAATAATAATGTTGGATCAGGCTGATAATTAATTGGGCTATCCAGATACGTAAAATGTGCTAATGTGGTGCTTTGTTCGTTCATTTTGTTGCCTTACATTAATTTTTGACATTAAAAAACCCGCCGAGGAAGGGCGGGTTTGGCACTGAAACATACAATAACTATGCGCGTGCGGCTTCCGCCCAATTTGGGAAGTCACGCCACCAACGATTTGATAAGTTAAATAAAGTCATTGTATGCCTCACTGGATAAACTGATTATTTTTGGTCTTGGTTATCTTGCGTACTAGTTAACTAGATCGCATTGTTTGTGTCAAGGGCTTTGTTAATTTATTAGGAAAAATAGTTTTTCATGGAAATTGGAGAAGATATCAATATGTCGACAGCCTCGACGCCATTAGTGACTCGCTATGATTTGCATAGCCATACGACTGCCTCGGATGGTGAACTCACTCCTGCCGCGTTAATCGAACGTGCGATAGAAAAAGGGGTTAATATTTTAGCAATTACCGATCACGACACTTGTGAGGGGGTACTTGAGGCTCGCCGCTATCTTACTGAAAACGAAAGGCCAATTGAGCTAGTCAATGGTGTTGAAATTTCGACACTTTGGGAAAATATTGAAATACATATTGTGGGGTTAAATTTTTCTCCGTCACACCCTGCTATGGTTGAATTGTTAGAAGAGCAATCTGAGCGTCGTTTCGAACGCGGTATTGAGATGGGCAGGCGATTACAAAAAGCAGGCATTGATGATGCGTGGGAGAACGCACAGCGCATTTCTGGTGGTGGGCAGGTAACGCGGGCACATTTTGCACAATATATAGTGCAAATAGGTAAAGAAAAAACGATTAATAACGTGTTTAAGCGCTATTTATCAAAAGGGAAAACAGGATATGTCCCTGCGAAGTGGTGCACAATTCAAGCCTCCATTGACGCAATCCATGCGGCAGGCGGTGTTGCGGTATTGGCTCATCCTGCTAAATATCAACTATCTAATAAATGGTTAAAACGGTTGGTTGCGCATTTTAAACAGTGTGAAGGGGATGCCATGGAAGTTTCTCATTGCCAGCAACCACCAAATGAAAAGCAATATTTAGCTGAATTAGCCAACAATGCTAATTTACATACATCTGTTGGTTCAGATTTTCATCGACCATGTTCTTGGATAGAACTTGGCCGAAACTTATGGCTACCTAATGATGATAATGCAGTTTGGACGCTTTGGAATGCAGTAAAAAGCAGCTAATCAATTGATGTATTAATAATGCGGTGTAAAATAATTATTATAAGTGATGATTTATTCTGAGTAGGTCATCTCATGGAATTAAGAGATAGTAGCATTTATAGGTATTTTTGCCGGGTGATGCTGTCGATACCCAAAAATTAGAGGTATGTATGAGCCAGTTTTTTTATATCCATCCGGACAACCCTCAGGCAAGACTTATTAGCCAGAGTGTTGAAATTTTAAATAAAGGTGGTGTGATTGTTTACCCTACCGACTCAGGGTACGCCATTGGATGTCGTTTAGAAGAAAAAGATGCTCTACAGCGCATCTGTCGTATCCGTCAGCTGGATGCTAACCATAATTTTACATTAATGTGTCGGGATCTCTCTGAGCTATCGAATTACGCACATGTTGATAATACCGTTTTTCGTTTAATTAAAAATAATACGCCGGGTAATTACACCTTTATTTTACGGGCAACGAAAGAGGTTCCGCGGCGTTTAATGAATGAAAAACGTAAAACCATAGGCTTGCGTGTGCCGTCGAACCCGATTGCGCGAGATTTACTCGAAGCGGTTGGTGAACCGTTGATGTCAACGAGTTTG
Source organism: Providencia sp. M-27 (assembly GCF_011077905.1). Taxonomy (NCBI): domain Bacteria; kingdom Pseudomonadati; phylum Pseudomonadota; class Gammaproteobacteria; order Enterobacterales; family Morganellaceae; genus Providencia; species Providencia sp. M-27. Next base: position 489,880 of record NZ_JAALBT010000002.1, read on the forward strand.
ATTATGCCCGGTGATGATTTCACGCAATCAGATCCTGAAGAAATTCGCGATTTACTTGATAAACAAGTCGATTTAGTGATCCACGGTGGCTATATTGGGCAAAAACCCACAACGGTGATTGACTTTACTGATGATACACCAGTTGTAGCACGAGTCGGAACTGGCGATCCAACGCCTTTTGAGTAAATATCACTATTGGAAAGTCTAAGGTTCAGTACTGAATTAAATAAAATAGTATTGAAAGTGCGATATACAGATAAGTAATAGGGGTTCAGGACAAATCTGTGTATAATGCGCGGGTTTTCAAATTCATTGCTTTTTGGTGCGGCAAAAATAACGTGCCAAAAAGGTATTTGACGCCTGTGAAGGCGACAGCAGAGGGTTACATGAGCGTAAAACCGCAAAAAACTGAAAAATTACAGAAAATCCTTGCTCGTTCTGGGCATGGTTCTCGTCGAGAAATCGAAACATTCCTGCAAGCGGGTCGTATTAGTGTTGATGGCAAAATTGCTACACTAGGAGACCGTGTTGAAGTCACACCCGCAACAAAAATTCGTTTAGATGGCCGTTTATTAGCGATCAAAGAAGCTGAAAAGGAAATCTGCCGTGTAATGGCTTACTACAAGCCAGAGGGCGAATTATGCACACGTCATGATCCTGAAGGGCGCCCAACCGTTTTTAACCGTTTACCACGGTTAACGGGTGCTCGCTGGATTGCTGTTGGCCGTTTAGATGTTAACACAAGCGGCTTATTGCTATTCACGACAGATGGTGAGTTAGCTAATCGTTTAATGCACCCTAGTCGTGAAGTTGAACGTGAATATGCAGTACGCGTATTTGGCGAAATTAATGATGCAAAAATTCGCCAGTTAATCAATGGTGTACAACTGGAAGATGGTCCAGCTTCTTTTAAAACGGTTTCTTACCGTGGCGGAGAAGGAATGAACCAGTGGTTTAACGTCACCTTGACTGAAGGGCGTAACCGCGAAGTCCGTCGCCTTTGGGAATCTGTTGGTGTCCAAGTCAGCCGTTTAATCCGTGTGCGTTATGGTGATATCGATTTACCAAAAGGCTTGCCTCGTGGAGGATGGACGGAGCTTGGTTTAGAGCAAACTAACTATCTTCGTGAGCTGGTGGAATTGCCAGTAGAAACGGAAAGTAAGGTTGCTGTTGAGCGTGACCAACGTCGTATTAAAGCGAACCAAATTCGCCGTGCGGTAAAACGCCATACACAAGTCGCATCACGTCAATCATCAAGACCAACAGCGAAACGTCGTACTCGCATCTAGACTGATTGCATATCGAATATTAAACACGCTGGGGCCATCCCCTCAGCGTGTTTTTGTCTAATTTATTGTCTATTAAAATATATTAGCTTTTATATGAGAGAAATTACCTATCTTAGGGTAATGATTGAATTGAACATAACCTTATTAATAATAAGAAAATTAATGGTCTAGTTCACATTATTATGAAACCTATCAATAATAGATAATATTTATGAGACATTTGTCTCATTTTAATGTAACTAAAAGTCTTAGTATGACCTCTCTTGTGAGATATGACTCACAAACATTGGTTTATTAACTGATAATAAAGGCAAAATTACAGATAAACCTATTACTTACCCAGTTTATCCAGATAAATAAAGAATGGTTTAAGTGGATAAACCTGAATAAGGACGAAACATGAAAAAAATAACACTGACTTTGAGTGCGATTGCATTGGCATTAAGTTTTACCGCGACGTCTCAAGCAAAAATTCCAATGCCAGAAACCGTAAGCCCTGGCGTTACCGTTGTTGAACTTGCTCAACAACAGCCTGTCCATTGGGTTTCCATCGAGCAAATTAAACAAAGCCTAGAAGGAAAAGCTCCGATGGCTGTTGGGTTTGATATCGATGATACGGTGTTATTTTCGAGCCCAGGTTTTTACCGTGGTAAATTAGAGTTCTCACCTAACGATTTTAGCTATCTCAAAAATCAGCAATTTTGGGAAAAAATGAATAATGAGTGGGACAAATTCAGTATGCCAAAACAAGTGGGTATTGATTTAGTCAAAATGCACTTAGAGCGCGGTGACACTGTTTATTTCATTACTGGCCGTACGAAAACCAAAACAGAAACAGTAACTAAATACGTTCAGGAAGGTTTAGCAATACCGGCAGATAAAATGCAACCTGTCATTTTTGCGGGTGATGAGCCAGGCCAAAATAATAAAGTAAGCTGGATGCGTGATCACAAACTTACCATATATTATGGTGATGCTGATGCCGATATCGCAGCAGCGCATGAGTTAGGTATTCGCGGTGTGCGTATTTTACGCGCAGCAAACTCATCTTACCAACCATTGCCAAAAGCAGGGCGCTTTGGTGAAGAGGTTGTGATTAATTCAGAATATTAGTTCTGTTATGAGTAGAATGAAGAGGAGGTCAAATGACCTCCCTTTTAAGCGTGAACTATTTTAGTTAGTTAATACAGAATCAATAATCACTCGATTACCTGAAATATTTCCTGTTGTTCCATTCGTGACGATAGGGCTGGTAACTTTAGTGGTATTAGTAGAACGTAAAGTTCCATATTGGTTATTAATGCGGTTTTTTGAATCAATAGTTAGGTTTTTACCGGCTATCACTTCTCCAGAGTAGTTTTCTAATGAACCTATATTAAGCTTTTGGTTATTAGGCGCTGTAATTTTCCCATAATTATTATTGAGTGCTGCTTTGAGATTAATATTAACATCAACATCATTGCGTACTGCAGAATTATTTTTTACATTTGCAACAATAGAACCATTGATATTATGTAACGTATCACCTTTAACTTTAATGATACCATTATTGGTTTGTAAGCCGCCATTTTGGTCTGTTAGCCCAAATTTGGTATTAAATGCCATTAATGGCCACCGAGCGTGCAATTAAATCTGTCGGAGAATTGGTATCTAATCTCCCATTGATGGCAATTTTACCTTGCTGCACATTATAGTTAGCAATAGAACCATCATTTGCTAGCTCTACTTTACCCGTTGTCAGTGTTGTACGGTTCGTATTGATAAAGCCACAGTTGTTACATGTAATACCCGATGCATTAGCAACGATAACTTGTGCTTCTCCTCCTGCAACTTCAATCATGCCATTTAAGGTGGTTGCCGAATTCGAATTTATTTCGTTTAAAATGACTTTAGCTCGCCCGCCAGCAACATTGGTATTGCCACCAATTTTGCCGCCAATGGTCGTATTAGAATTTTTTGCACTGTTATTTAAAATAACGCCTTTTTGATCAACATCGAATTGGCTATAGGTATTATGGGAAACCCTAGCTTGACTCGGTTTATTAATATAAACGACAGTTGGCCCCATTACCTTGATTTAATATACCAGCACCATTAGTTGGCATAATTGCAGCTTGGGCAATAGTAGGGGTTCCAACGATTATTGAAACGCATAAAAAGAGTGGGTTAAATTTCAATTTAGTGAAATTCAAATGAGAGCTTGAAGCGTTTTTCATATATATCCCTTAAAATAAAATAGAAAAATCTAAGATAACTAACAATCCATTATTGCAGATTAATTATGCTTAAATAGAAAAATAAATAAAATTAATAATGTTAACATGGATAAATATATCGTTATTAATTGATAAATAACCAAAGCTGATTAAAAGCGGATGAATATCAGTTATTTTAAAATAATTTCTTTTTTATCATATGGTTGTGTTTAGGGGCTTTTGGTCTAATGAGGGAGTTTTACTGATGTGGTTATACGTATCCAGTTTAATGAAAATGATAAATAACAATGAATATCATTAATTATTTTTATGTTTTGTTTTTCTTGCTATAAATTAATTGTGATATTTTATTTTCTAAATTTATTGAAAGTAATTTAAATTATCTAAAACATTTATTCATTTAATATTTACACCAAATTGGCGTTATAAATGAATAAGAATAAATAATTTTTTATAGATTGATTGATGGAGCAGTTAAATAACTTTAGATTAAAAGTGCAATAACTGTAAAAAACATCGTATTATTGCACTTTATTATCGGATTATTACCAATCAATCCCTTTTTGAGCTTTAATTCCAACATCAAACGCATGTTTTACAGGGCGCATTTCTGTTACTGTATCGGCTAACTCAATTAAGTCTCGGTGGCAACCTCTACCAGTGATCACGACAGATTGATTGGCAGGACGGCTTTGCAATGCCTGGATCACTTCTGCTAATGGGAGGTAATGATAACTCACCATGTAGGTTAGCTCATCTAAAATAACTAAATCGTACTGTGGGTCGCTTAACAATTGCTTAGCGTACTGCCATGTTTCCATACAGGCAAGGGTGTCTGTCTCTTTGTTTTGAGTTTCCCATGTGAACCCGGTTGACATAACATAGAAGGGAACCCCTTGAGGCTCTAGTAATTCACGTTCGCCATTATCCCAGCCGCCTTTAATAAACTGAACAACGGCCGCTTTTTTACCATGACCTACCGCACGGCAGACAGTACCAAAAGCAGCAGTTGTTTTGCCTTTCCCATTTCCAGTAAAGACAATCACGATACCCCGTTCAATTTGTGCAGCTTCGATTCGGGCATCCACTTTTTCTTTTAAACGTTGTTGGCGTTCTTCGTGTCGGCTTTGAGACATTGTTTTTACTCCGCAGCACCCGGTTTTCGCCCTGGTTGAGCATCATAGCTTCCCCCTGTTTTACGCAGGCTATCATCACCCATCAAATAGATATAAATAGGCATGATATCGGTAGGGGTTTTTAATTTAAGTGGATCTTCGTCAGGGAATGCACTTGCTCGCATTGCGGTTCGAGTACCGCCTGGATTAATACAGTTTACTCGAAGATTGCTCTGCTTATATTCTTCGGATAACACTTGCATCAAACCTTCAGTTGCAAATTTGGAGACAGCGTAGGCTCCCCAACCCGCGCGACCCTGTTTACCTACACTTGAACTGGTAAAAATCAATGAGGCATTAGGTGCTTTGAGCAATAGAGGGAGCAAAGCTTGGGTTAGCATAAATGTGGCATTAACATTTATTTGCATAACATCATGCCAGAGGTCGCTTGGTTGCTCAGTGATAGGGGCAACCACACCAAGTATTCCAGCATTGTGTAAAACGCCATCTAAATAAGGTGCAATGGAGGCAACTTGCGAGGCGAGTGAATGGCAGTCATCAATCGTTGCTGTTAATAAATCTAACGTAAAGCACGGCGAATTCTTTCCACCTAATGCCGCTATTTCATCACTAACGGCTTGTAATTTATGCTGCGTTCGACCAACAAGGATAAGGGATGCACCATAGCGAGCATAAGTGAGTGCCGCTTCACGGCCAATGCCATCACCGGCACCAGTCACAAGGATTGTTTTACCTTTCAATAGGTCTTGTCTAGGCTGATATTGGAGCATATTCTTTCCTACTATAGTGATTAGCATGTATGGTTATCATCGCACTGATTGCGATAATTGGCTAATCTAACATAGTTATTAACGAAGTTTGTCGTGCTAACTCTGTTTTTTTCTGGTTGTTTGCGCGTAATCGTGAGATTATTTTTTGTATTGAAGATAAACATCAAAAGGATCAGATTGTGGAGTATTTCTCATTATATGGGCTATTTTTAGCAAAAATCGTCACAATTTTGGTGGCGGTGGTTTTGCTAGCTGTTTTTGTGTTTGGCGTAGGCATGCGTCGACAAGGGGCAAAAGGTGCTTTGAAAATCACAGATTTAGGTGAGAGTTATCGTGAGCGTCAGCGCCAAATGCAACAGATAAAAATGAATGAGTCAGAACATAAAGCGTGGCTAAAAGCATTTAAAAAACAGCAGAAAGCAAAATCAAAAAGTGAGAAAACAGGGGCTAAGTTAGGCCAAACAGGGGTTAAAAAGCCTTGTTTATATGTATTAGACTTCAAGGGTAGCATGGATGCCCGTGAAGTCGCTTCTTTACGTGAAGAGATCAGTGCTATTCTTGCAGTTGCTGATCAACAAGACGAGGTTTTACTAAGACTTGAAAGCCCTGGAGGGATGGTTCATGGTTATGGTTTAGCAGCCTCGCAATTATTAAGGATCAAAGAAAAAAATATCCCGCTGACTATTGCGGTCGATAAAGTTGCGGCGAGTGGCGGATACATGATGGCTTGCATTGCAGATAAAATCATTGCAGCGCCATTTGCCATTATTGGTTCGATCGGTGTTGTCGCTCAAATTCCGAATATCCATCGGTTACTAAAAAAACATGATGTTGATGTAGAACTTCATACTGCGGGTGAATACAAACGCACATTGACCATGTTAGGTGAGAATACGGAGCAAGGCCGTAAGAAGTTTGTTGAAGATTTAAATTCAACACATGAATTATTTAAACAATTTGTGCATCAAAATCGCCCATCTTTAGATATTTCCGCTGTTGCAACGGGGGAGTATTGGTATGGTTCACAGGCGCTTGATAAAGGGTTAGTGGATAATATCGGTGTTAGTGATGATTTTATTATTAATGCAATTGATACTAAGGAAATAGTTAGTATTCGTTATGTATTAAGTAAAAAAATGATGGATAAGTTTATGGGAAGCGCGGCAAAGAGCGTGGATAACTTATTATTACGCTGGTGGCAACGCGGACAAAAACCACTCTTGTAATTTTGAATTTCGCCTAGCGAATAAGCGTTTTTAAATCTACTATTAATTTACCGGCTTGTTAGCCGGTAAATTTTATACAAAGAGCAAACGTGTTAACTAGTTATTATCACTCAATTGGTATTGTTCTGATAGTACATGAGCGAGGTGCTTGTACATATTAAAAGCAGCTGTACTCTTTAAAGTAGGAATATTGTTCTCATCCAAGAAGAACTCCCCTTTAAATACCAGAGTACCTCGATGTTGCTCAACGGTATCAACAAACATACCATGAATGTAATCATCATGTTTCTTTATGATATCATTAGCTTTTTCAAGTAACTCTTTCTTTGTGATGAATGGTAAACTGTCTTGCATAAGTTGGCTTCCTTGAAAAAATAATTGGTTGCTTCTAGCATTTTATCAGGTAGAGTGTGTGGTTTTCAATTATGGCTAAACATCTTTATATGGTTAAAATCAGTCGACTAGAAGACACTTTGTGCTTTTTAGAATAACGTGATTGAATTTATAAGTTTTGTTTCAACACAAATAATTGTTTAAAAATATATTGATATATTGTGATTGTGTCGCAATATAAAAAAGAGATCCTCATTTTGCGCATTTTAATGTAGAAATGCGCCATTATTGATATTTAGGTAAAGGTAAATATGGGTAAAGCTCTTGTTATAGTGGAGTCCCCGGCAAAGGCCAAAACGATTAATAAGTATCTTGGCAGTGGCTACGTTGTAAAAAGCAGCGTTGGCCACATTCGTGATCTGCCGAAAAGCGGCTCTGGTTCACAAACCGGCTCACAAAAGAGTACAGGCTCATCTACCGACAAAACAAAGAAAGTAAAAAAAGATCCGCGTGACGCATTAGTTAAGCGTATGGGGATTGACCCTTACCAGGGTTGGAAAGCGAATTATCAAATTCTACCTGGTAAAGAAAAAGTAGTTTCTGAACTTAAATCACTGGCGGAGGATGCTGATCACATCTACCTCGCAACGGACTTGGACCGCGAAGGGGAAGCCATTGCGTGGCATTTACGCGAAGTGATAGGTGGAGATGATACTCGTTTTAGTCGAGTTGTATTTAATGAAATTACGAAGAATGCGATCACTCAGGCATTTGATAGTCCTGGGGAATTAAACATAGATAGAGTTAACGCACAACAAGCGCGTCGTTTTATGGACCGAGTTGTGGGTTACATGGTTTCTCCACTGTTGTGGAAAAAAGTGGCTCGAGGCTTATCTGCTGGTCGTGTCCAATCCGTTGCAGTGAAACTCATTGTTGAACGTGAAAGGGAAATTAAAGCCTTCGTTCCTGAAGAATATTGGGAACTGCATGCCGATTTAGCGGATAAAGATGTCGCTAACTTGCGTATGGAAGTCACTTCACAAGGTGGTAAGGCATTTAAACCGGTCAATAAAGCGCAAACAGAAGCAGCGGTTAAGCTCCTTGAGAAAGCGCGTTTTTCGGTTGTTGACCGTGAAGATAGGCCGACGTCAAGCAAGCCGAGCGCACCGTATATCACGTCAACGCTACAACAAGCCGCCAGCACCCGTTTAGGTTTTGGCGTGAAAAAAACCATGATGATGGCTCAGCGCCTTTATGAAGCTGGGTACATCACCTATATGCGTACTGACTCAACAAACTTGAGCCAAGATGCACTCGACATGGTTCGTGGTTATATTAATGATAATTTTGGCGCGAAATACCTGCCAAAAGACGCGAATGTTTATAGTAGTAAAGATAATTCGCAAGAGGCGCACGAAGCCATTCGTCCTTCGAGTGTCGATGTTTTACCTGAATCACTAAAAGACATGGAGAACGACGCGAAAAGGTTGTATCAATTGATTTGGAACCAATTTGTGGCGTGTCAAATGACACCTGCGAAATATGATTCAACAACCTTAACGGTCAAAGCAGGGGATTTTGAACTAAAAGCCAAAGGGCGTACTCTGCGCTTTGATGGTTGGACGAAAGTCATGCCTGCATTGCGTAAAAATGATGAAGATAAAACATTACCGCCAATACAAGTTGGTGTGGAATTGTCATTAACTGAGTTATTGCCTAGCCAGCACTTTACCAAGCCGCCAGCACGTTTTAGTGAAGCATCTTTGGTTAAAGAGCTAGAAAAACGCGGTATTGGTCGTCCTTCAACGTATGCAGCGATTATTTCGACGATCCAAGATAGAGGTTATGTCAAAGTTGAAAATCGTCGTTTCTATGCAGAGAAAATGGGTGAAATCGTAACCGATCGATTAGAGGAAAACTTTAACGACCTGATGAACTACGATTTTACTGCGCGTATGGAAGACCAGCTTGACCACGTTGCTAATCATGATGCCGAATGGAAAGCGGTGTTAGATGAATTCTTCTCTGACTTCAGTAAGCAGCTAAACGTTGCTGAAAAAGAACCGGAAGAAGGTGGAATGCGCACCAATCCAATGGTGATCACTTCAATCATTTGCCCTGATTGTGAACGCCATATGGGTATTCGTACCGCATCAACCGGGGTGTTTTTAGGTTGTTCTGGTTACGCTTTACCACCAAAAGAACGTTGTAAAAAAACAATCAACCTTATCCCTGAAGATGAAGTCTTAAATGTGCTTGAAGGGGATGATGCGGAAACTAATGCGTTAAGAGCAAAACGTCGTTGTCCAAAATGTGGCACCGCGATGGACAGCTATTTGATTGATAATGGCCGTAAATTACATGTCTGTGGTAATAACCCGGCATGTGAAGGCTATGAAATCGAAGAAGGCGAATTCCGTATTAAGGGTTACGATGGCCCAGTCATTGAATGTGACAAGTGTGGTTCGGAAATGCACCTGAAAATGGGGCGTTTTGGTAAGTACATGGGGTGTACCAACGAAGAGTGTAAAAATACGCGTAAAATTTTACGAAGTGGTGAAGTCGCACCACCGAAAGAAGATCCGGTTCCATTACCGGAACTTCCATGTGAAAAGTCCGATGCGTATTTTGTGTTACGTGATGGCGCAGCTGGGGTTTTCCTTGCGGCAAATACATTCCCTAAATCACGGGAAACACGTGCACCATTAGTTGCAGAATTACAACGCTTTAAAGACCGTTTACCTGAAAAACTTGCTTATTTGGCGGAAGCACCAGCTGAAGATGGCGAAGGTAACCCAACTGTCGTCCGTTTTAGCCGTAAAACGAAGCAACAATATGTTTCTTCAGAAAAAAATGGCAAAGCAACGGGTTGGAGTGCGTTTTACGTTGACGGTAAATGGGAAGTGAAAGAGAAATAATTGTTCTCTTTTGTTTTCAAGAAAAAAAGCCAATCATTTAATTTGATTGGCTTTTTTGTTAACTTGTCAATTTCATATCAATGCCTATCGGTGAATAACCCACTGTTATACTGTCATTTCCTTTATTTCTTATCGCTCACTGTGATATAACCGCCAATTTTCAACTAAACTCAAATGTAGCACCAAAGTGATAACTAATTTGTGTTAACTTAAGATAAAGTCGTTGTGGTTATCAATTGACAGTAATAGTTCTTACCTTGTTAAGGTGTTTAGGTAAGTCGATGGAATGATAGATAAAAGTTATACACCGGAGGCAAAATGAAGTTAAAAATGTGTTTACTGGCTGCATTATTGACAGCGGGGACAGCATATGCTGCTCAATCTACTGTTGTATTAAAAGAAGCGACCCCAACAGGTGATGGTAAAACAATAGGTGAGGTTGTTATCTCAGAAACGGAATATGGATTACTGTTCACGCCCAAATTAACGGGCCTGCAAGCTGGCATTCATGGGTTTCATATTCATGAAAACCCAAGCTGTGAACCCGGAGAAAAAGACGGTAAATCAGTTCCAGCATTAAAAGCAGGTGGTCATCTAGACACAGCTAAAACAGGTGTCCATAAAGGCCCTTATGATAATACTGGGCATTTAGGCGATTTACCTGGCCTTGTTGCAGATAGCCAAGGTAATGCTGATTATGCGGTATTAGCACCACGTTTAAAATCACTCAAAGATGTTCAAGATCGTGCATTGATGGTGCATGTGGGTGGTGATAACTATTCTGATAATCCAGAAGCGTTAGGCGGTGGTGGGGCTAGAATGGCCTGCGGCGTCATCAAATAATACGCGTCATATTTCAAGCTGTGGCGTTGTTAGCTGCGCTTGCTAACCCTAGTCACATACTTATGTATGCTCCTAGGGCTTAGCGCCGCTTGCTGCCTAGCCACAACTTGAACTATTTAGCGTATTGTATTGATTAGAAAATTATTTAAACAACAGTATTGTTAGTTGGGCTTACTAATTTTAATCGCATACTTATGTATGCTCCTAGGGCTTAGCGTCGCTTGCTGCCTAGCCACAACTTGAACTATTTAGCGTATTAAAACGTTTATTTGAGTAATATTTCAAGTCACAGTGCTATTGGCTGGGGGTGCTAATTTTAATCATATACTTATGTATGCTCCTAGGGTTTAGCGCCGCTTGCTGCCTAGCTATGAAGGGCTCAGAAAATAATCTGAGCCTTTTTTATATTACCAAATCCGAATACGTTGCTCTGGCGCCAAATACAGAGCGCTATTTTTATCGACACCGAATGTTTGGTACCAATCATCAATATTGCGTACTACACCATTAGCACGGAATTGGTTAGGACTATGAGGGTCAGTCATAATCTTATTACGTTCAGATTCTTTATTTGACAGTTCTTGCCATGTACGAGCCCAAGCGATGAAGAAACGTTGTAACCCAGTTGTTCCGTCAATAATTGGGGCCTCACCATTTGGATAGTTTTCTTTGGCGAATTGTTTATAAGCACTCAAGGCAATATTTAACCCACCGAGGTCACCGATATTTTCCCCTAATGTAAGCTCGCCATTTACATTTAAACCATCAACAGTAAATGCGTTATATTGATCAACAAGCTTAGCGGTCTTTTCTTTAAAGTGAGTTTTGGCGCTCTCACTCCACCAGTTACGTAATTGCCCAGTACCGTCATATAGACTACCTTGGTCGTCAAAACCATGGCCCATTTCGTGGCCGATTACGGCACCTATTGCACCATAGTTATAGGCAGGGTCAACATTAGGGTCAAAGAAAGGGGCCTGCAAAATAGCAGCAGGGAATACAATTTCGTTTTGAACTGGGTAGAAATAGGCATTGACTGTTTGTGGCGTCATTCCCCATTCCCATTGACGAACAGGTTGGCCAATTTTGCCAATCATATCATCATATGACCAAGCTAGAACTTGCTTATAATTCTCTAATAATGAATCGGGCTTGAGGTTAATCGAACTAAAGTCATTCCATTGATCGGGATAACCCACTTTAACCGTAAATTGTTCCAATTTTTTAAGGGCTTCTTGGCGAGTGGGCTCATCCATCCAGTCATTGACTTTTAAGCGTGAATTAAATGTTCCTCTCACATAACTGACCAAATCTTTAATTTTTTCTTTTGCTTGTGGGTCGAAATATTGTTCGACGTAAATTTGCCCTAAAGGCTCACCTTGGAGTGAGTTAACGGTTTGCAACGCACGTTCTTGGCGGGTGCGTTGCTTTTCAATACCATTAAGTTTCTTCGAGTAAAAATCAAACTGCGCATCTGCGATGGTTTGGTTTAAATAACGTGCATGTTCACTAATGTACTGAAAGGTTAAGTAATCTTTTAATGTTGAAACTGGGGTATCTGCAAAAATTTTTGCGGTTTGTTCCACTGCGCTGTCGGTTTCAACGATCACTTTCTCAAGTTGTTTATCAGTTAACTTGCGGCTAGTAATAAAGCTATCCCAATCAAAACCTTGAGTATGGTTTTTCATTTCAGCTAAGCTCATCGCGTGGTAGTTTTTGATCGTGTCACGGCGGGCCTCAGGGCTCCAATGTACAGTTGCAATTGCTTTTTCCAAATCAAAAATTTTCTGTGCTTTTTGTGTGACATCTTTTTCACCGGCTAGCTCTAGCATGGTAGCGATATAAGCGATATAACTTTTTCGAATATCTTCCATTTGCGGTGTGTTATCGAGGTAATAAGTACGGTTAGGTAGCCCTAAACCGCCTTGGCCGATATAAAGTACATAGGTATCAGGTGCTTTGGCATCTAAGTCTACCCAGTAGGAAATCAGCGATTTATAGTCGGGTTGTGTCATTAATTTGCTAATATCATTATGGTTTTTAGCTTTAGAAATGGCATCTAAATCGGATTTTATTGGGGTAATTCCAGCTTGCTCAATAGCTTTTTCATTCAGGTAACTGAGGTATAAATTTCGAATATTTCGTTGATTATGCGTGAGCTTGTTTTCAGGGATCTGCTGTAGTTGGTCAATAATCGATTGAATTTGTTTTTCTGTGTTTAAATATAATTCCACAAAAGAGTTAATGCGTGGCATACCAGTAGGGATTTGTGCTTTATTTATCCAATCGTCATTAACATAACGATAAAAATCATTTCCGGGTTCAATTGCATCAGACAAAACAATTTTTTGTTGTCCATAACTGACTTCTTTCGCCAATAGCGTAGGGGCAAAAGAAATAGTTGACATACCAATTAATAAAGCCAAAACATTCAAACGCATGTAACCACCTCTCTTCGTTGAGAATTACGATATCCACTCCAATACGTTAAACCTTGCAGTAAGGGTCTTGCAAAATTCATTTCACTTATTGAAGCACATAATGAAATAAAGTTAATCCGTCTTTGCAGAATCTTACTGCTTTTCATCGTTGTGGATAGCACTTAGATGAAATTTTATCATCATACTGTTTATTCTTATGATAATGATGTTATATTTGTTATATCAAATTAGTCCATTATAACTTTTGATTATATCTAATATTCTTTAGCTATAGATAGCAAAAGCACACTATCCATGTATGAGGTAGACTGAAATATGAAATTGCAGCAATTACGTTATATTGTTGAAGTGGTTAACCATGACTTGAATGTCTCCTCAACTGCTGAGGGGCTTTTTACATCGCAGCCCGGTATCAGTAAACAAGTGCGGATGCTTGAGGATGAGCTGGGGATCCAAATTTTTGCACGTAGCGGTAAGCACTTAACGCATGTTACCCCTGCAGGGGAAGAAGTCGTGCGGATCTCTCGCGAAGTGTTATCAAAAATAGAAGCGATCCGCTCGGTTGCTGGGGAACATACTTATCCAGATAGAGGCAGCTTGAGTATTGCCACGACACATACACAAGCTCGCTATGCTTTGCCTCCAACCATCAAAGGTTTTATTGAGCGTTATCCACATGTTTCATTGCACATGCAGCAAGGCTCACCAACGCAAATCGCTGAGGAAGTTTGCAAAGGTAACAGTGATTTTGCGATAGCAACCGAAGCATTACACCTTTATAACGATTTGATTATGTTGCCATGCTACCATTGGAATCGCTGTGTGGTTGTGCAAAAAGACCATCCACTTGCGGAGAAAAAAAATGTCACTATTGAGGATATTGCTGAATATCAAATTGTAACCTATACCCATGGGTTTACTGGTCGTTCAGAATTAGATGTGGCATTTCAGAAAATTGGTCTTGAGCCTAAAATTATTTTTACCGCAACCGATGCAGACGTGATCAAAACCTACGTTAGATTAGGCCTAGGGATTGGTATTATTGCGAGTATGGCGGTTGATCCTGTTAGTGATAGCGATTTAGTTGTAATTGATATGCGTGATAAGTTCAGCTATAGCACAACTAAGATCGGTTTTAAGCGTACCAGTTTCTTACGTAGTTATATGTACGATTTTATGTGGCGTTTCGCACCGCATCTAACGCGTGATGTGGTCGATAAAGCGGTGGCTATTCGTAACAATGACGAAATTGAAGAATTTTTTAAAGATATGAAACTGCCTATTATTTAATTTCTTTATATTTTTGCATTGTCTTAATTTGTAAGAAGGAACCCTAGTGATCGTATTTCTAGGGTTTTTATTATTAATACCTAGCTGGTGTTCTCGGTTCTTTTCTGACTTATTTCCATTCTTATCTTAAATTTTCTATTATTAATAGAGATAAATTCAATATTTGGCACAAAATCTATAAATCAAATCTCTAGAGCAACTATGATTACAATTGGTTAACAAAAAATAATAGTGGTAAATACACATATTGCCATAGCCATAAAAACCAAGGAGGAGTTATGTCGTTGAGTCTAAAAACAACGAGTGCCTCGACACTCAATGTTGGAAACAAGCAGTATAATTACTTCAGTTTAGCGCTTGCTGAAAAAAAGCTCGGTGAGGGGACGAAGTTACCTAAGTCATTAAAAGTCTTACTCGAAAACCTATTACGTCATATTGATGGGAGCTCAGTTGTCGAACAAGATTTACAAGCCATCATTGACTGGCAAAAAAACGCGCATGCAGATAGGGAAATTGCTTATCGCCCCGCGCGTGTTCTCATGCAAGATTTTACCGGAGTTCCGGCGGTTGTTGACCTTGCTGCGATGCGTGAAGCGGTTAAATCACTGGGCGGTAATGTTGAGCAAGTGAACCCGTTGTCTCCCGTTGATTTAGTGATTGACCACTCTGTTATGGTGGATGAGTTTGCCACGCAATCTGCTTTTGATGATAACGTTGAAATTGAAATGGCGCGTAACCATGAACGTTATTTATTTCTACGTTGGGGGCAAAAAGCATTTAACCGTTTTCAAGTGGTGCCACCGGGTACCGGTATTTGTCACCAAGTTAATTTAGAATACCTAGGTAAGGCGGTATGGCATGAAGAAATTGACGGTAAATTATATGCTTACCCGGATACCTTAGTCGGAACAGACTCCCATACAACCATGATCAACGGGCTCGGTGTACTAGGATGGGGTGTCGGTGGTATTGAAGCTGAAGCCGCGATGTTAGGCCAACCGGTTTCAATGCTGATCCCTGATGTTGTGGGCTTTAAATTAACAGGGAAATTACCCGAAGGGATAACGGCAACCGACCTTGTATTGACGGTAACACAAATGCTACGTCAACATGGTGTAGTGGGTAAGTTTGTTGAATTTTATGGTGATGGCTTGGCCGATTTGCCATTAGCAGACCGAGCAACAATTGCGAATATGTCCCCTGAATATGGCGCAACGTGTGGCTTTTTCCCTGTTGATGAAGTAACACTGTCTTATATGCGTTTAACTGGGCGCAGTGATGATGAAATTGCGCTGGTGGAAGCTTATAGTAAAGAGCAGGGTTTATGGCGTTATGCAGGTGATGAACCGATTTTTACCAGTACACTTGAGTTAGACATGTCAACGGTGGAGTCCAGCTTAGCAGGGCCTAAACGTCCACAAGACAGAGTTGAACTCAGCCAAGTACCAAAAGCATTTCGCGGTGCAGTCGAGTTAGAAGTTAACAAGAAAACCCCATCAAGCTATCCTTCCGTTAAATATCAAAATAAAACCTTTGAGTTAACCGATGGCGCAGTCGTTATTGCAGCAATTACATCTTGTACAAATACGTCGAACCCAAGTGTATTAATGGCAGCGGGGCTATTAGCAAAAAAAGCTGTTGAAAAAGGGTTAGTTCGCCAGCCATGGGTTAAATCTTCATTGGCACCGGGCTCTAAAGTGGTTACTGATTATCTTGCCGTTGCGGGCTTAACGCCGTATTTAGATAAGCTTGGATTTAACCTTGTTGGGTATGGATGTACAACCTGTATAGGTAACTCAGGGCCATTACCAGAACCAATAGAAGAAGCGATTAAACAAGTAGATCTTACTGTTGGTGCCGTGCTGTCAGGTAACCGTAACTTTGAGGGGCGAATTCACCCACTGGTGAAAACCAACTGGTTAGCATCACCGCCACTTGTGGTTGCCTATGCGCTGGCAGGTAATATGAATATCAACTTGAAAACCGATCCTATCGGTGTCGATAAATCAGGTAACGATGTTTACTTGAAAGATATTTGGCCATCGAGTGCTGAAATTGCGCAAGCAGTACAGCAAGTTAAAACGGATATGTTCCGTAAGGAATATAATGCGGTTTTTGAAGGTGATGACGCTTGGAGAGCATTAAAAGTTGAAAGTTCTTCCACTTATTCTTGGCAAGAAGACTCAACCTATATTCGCCATCCACCTTTCTTCGAGGGGATGAAAGCCCAGCCAGCACCGGTCAACGATATTCATGGTGCAAATATTTTAGCGATCCTCGGCGACTCGGTAACTACTGACCATATTTCTCCTGCGGGGAATATCAAAAAAGAGAGCCCTGCTGGGCGATATCTGCAAGAGCACGGTGTTGCTGTCGCAGATTTCAACTCTTATGGTTCGCGTCGTGGTAACCATGAAGTGATGATGCGGGGGACATTTGCAAACATTCGTATTCGTAATGAAATGGTGCCCGGTGTTGAAGGGGGCTATACCTTACATATACCGACTGGCAAACAAATGGCGATTTATGATGCGGCAATGTTGTATCAGCAAGAAAATCGCCCACTGGCCATAATCGCAGGTAAAGAATACGGTTCAGGTTCTAGCCGAGATTGGGCTGCGAAAGGCACGAATTTATTAGGTGTGAGAGTCGTTATTACTGAATCATATGAGCGTATCCACCGTTCTAATTTGATTGGCATGGGGGTTATACCTCTAGAATTCAAAGATGGGGTATCTCGCAAAACGCTCGGGTTAAAAGGTGATGAACGCATTGATGTCACAGGGTTACAATCAATTACCCCAGGGCAGGATATCACAGTGAGGATCACTTATGGCAATGGTGATATAAAGGAAGTTATAACTCGCTGTCGTATTGATACGTCAACTGAGATGGATTATTACCGTCATGGTGGTATTTTGCATTATGTGATAAGGCAGATGCTACATTAATCATTAAACCGTAATAGCTAAACGCCTGTATGATTGTATCCTACGGGCGTTTTTGTTTTTTAATATTTAATCTTATTTATCAATCTTGTTTTTTCTCAATATTTTTGATGGCAATCTACGTTATGGTGTTAAATAGACGGTAGATTAAAGGAGAAAATAGTCGCAACTAGGCTAAATGAAAATAGGGTGAAGTTCGCCATAAATAAGTTTCTTTGTGCAAAATAATTGAATGTAATAGCTTTAGTACAGGTCACCATGTGACTGAGCTTATCGAAAACACTATAAAGGAAATGAGTATGGCAGATATCAATGAAACCGATTTCTATAAAGGGGCATTGTGGGCAGCAGATATCTTATTAACCACATCCCATTTTGATGGTGCGAACGAAGAGGTTCGTGACATTTTGGAGCACATACCTAACTTATATTCTATTGTGATGAGAACACCTGAAACGGAAGTTCATGATTTGCGTCTATATGCAGATAAAGAATTTCCATTGGGCTTAAATGCAGATTACACCGCCATTACTATTGCACCATTACAAGACTACTTTGATATTTTGCCAATGCCAGATCAAAACCCTGAAAGTATTACAGTTGAAGTTGATTACTGGGGAGTGGTTGCAACGACATCTGCGGGTAAACAAGATTTATTAATTGCCGGTTTGGCAACGGCAGAACAGGCGAAGCATTATGCCCAAACTTTAACTCAACAACTTGAATTGCAAAGAGTAAAATAGCCATTTGGTTATAAGTAAGGCAGTTTAAGTATTATTATTCACCAAAAATGGCAAAAAACCGCACTACTGTAATTATGTACAGTGGTGCGGTTTTCTTTAACGGAAAGAGGTTATAACGCGTTGGCTTCGGCTAATTGTAAAGCAAAATAAGTGAAAATGAGGTCAGCCCCTGCGCGTTTGATTGACCCGAGTGTTTCAAGAGCCACACGCGTTTCATCAATTGCACCCGCTTGAGCAGCAAATTTAATTTGCGCATATTCGCCACTGACTTGATAAGCACCGATAGGTAATTGAGTATGTTCGCGTAAATCACGAATAATATCCAAATAGGCTCCCGCAGGTTTTATCATCAATGCGTCAGCACCTTCACGTTCATCAATTAATGACTCATGGAGTGCTTCACGGCGGTTCATTGGGTTCATCTGATACGTTTTTCTATCCCCTTTAAGACATGAACCCGCTGCATCTCGGAATGGGCCATACAGCGCTGAAGCAAATTTTGTGGAGTAAGACATAATTGCGGTGTCTGTAAAACCAGCTTCATCAAGTGCATGGCGAATTGCCGCTACCTGACCATCCATTGCGGCAGAAGGGGCAATAAAATCAGCACCTGCGCGTGCAGCGGCAACCGCTTGTAAACCTAGGTTATGGATGGTTGCATCGTTATCAACGAGATGGCCGTGCATGACTCCACAGTGGCCATGGGAGGTGTATTCACAAAAACAGGTGTCAGACATCACTATCATTTCAGGAACGGTTTCTTTACAGATACGTGACATACGTGCCACTAAACCATTTTCTTGCCATGCATCACTACCATTATCATCAAGATGATGGGAGACTCCAAAGGTCATCACTGATTTTATTCCTGCATTTGCGATACGCTCAATTTCATAAGCAAGACGTTTTTCTGGAATACGCATAACACCCGGCATACTATTGATTGGCATATAGTCGTCGAGTTCTTCTTCAACAAAAATTGGCAAGCAAAGGTCATTAACGGAAAGATGTGTTTCTTGGAATAAAGTGCGGAGTTTTTCAGTTTTACGCAATCTTCTCATGCGTTGAATGGAATGCAGGTTGTTCACAGTATCTCCTGGTAGTATGCGGAATAAGCCTCAATAATTCAGTTTATTCGTCAGGGTAATCAGATGGCTAACAGTATAAACCTTATGGAAAGAAAGTGAATATAGTAGCCAATAAATGACACACTTTGAGAGGTTATTATGAAATAGGAGAAACAAAGGGAAGAGCAGAACACTCTTCCTTTGGTGAGATCACTGGTGCTTAAATAGCATATGCCCCATTTTTTCTGCTTTAACGTCAAGATAATGTTCATTACTTGGGTTGCGGCCGACAATCAGTGGAACACGCTCTACAACGTTAATTCCTGCTTCACGCATGATGTCGATTTTTTTCGGGTTATTCGTCAATAAGCGAACTTCATTAATCCCCAATAACTTATACATATCAGAGCATAAGGTAAAATCACGCTCATCGGCTTTAAATCCGAGTTTGATGTTGGCTTCAACCGTATCGAGGCCTTGATCTTGTAATGCATAAGCGCGAATTTTATTCAGCAAGCCAATGTTTCGGCCTTCTTGACGATGATAAAGTAATACTCCTCGGCCTTCTTTACTAATCTGAGAGAGCGCGGCTTCTAATTGAAAACCACAATCGCAGCGTAGACTAAATAACGCATCTCCGGTTAAACATTCGGAGTGGATCCGGCTGAGAACCGGTGTATTTCCAGAGATATCGCCAAAAATTAACGCTACATGATCACGACCGGTTGCGATTTCTTCAAAACCCACCATTAAAAATTCACCGAAAGGTGTTGGGAGCTTTGCTTCAGCAACGCGTTTTAGCTGCATATTTTCTTTCATTAGTTAAAGTAACTCTTGCTTAATTAATAACGTTTATCGATATAAAATAGCTTAACTATATTACATCGATGCTATATGACGTTTAGCATATAGAGGTTGGTATTCTTTGCACACGACCAACACTGTATTACTATAACAGAGTTAATAATGTGTGAATGTAATATTTGTATATTTAATAGAACTTTACTTGGAATACATTGAATGAAAAAAACTGTTTTGGTCGTTTGTGCTTTTGCATTGTTATTAATGACACCTCCCATGTTGATGATAATCACAGGCTGGCATTGGTCACCAGAAACCCAGTTTAACTCAATGAAATGGCTTCTTTGGCTGACAGACACTGCGGGAGCGCCTTACAGTGTTTTAACGGCTCTGTTATTTCTAGGGGCGGTTGCATTTGTTTTTCGTTCAAAAAAGAAACAGCGACTAAAAATTCTGTTTGTTCTTATCTGCGTTGTATTACTGCAACAAGGTTTGAAGAGCGCATTGAAAAGCACATTTAAAGAGCCGCGCCCTTATGTAGAATGGCTGGCAACCGAATATCAAATTCCTTCATCAGATTTTTATGAGTTAAAACGTAGTATACGAGCGAAATTAATTAAAGACACAGTTAAACAAGATGAAAATGTACCTAAATGGCAGCGTAAGCATTGGCAAGCAGAAACAGGGTATTCTTTTCCTTCTGGTCATATGCTATTTGCAGCTGGCTGGGCATTGTTTTTAATCGCGCTCTTTTGGCAACAACGCTTATATGCGTTATCGATAGGGCTTGCTATTTGGGCTGAGGGTATTGCATTTAGTCGTATGCTGTTGGGCATGCATTGGCCTATTGATATAATTACTTCCGTGATCATCAGTGCCTGTTTTACCATATTTGGTTATTATATTTTGCGGACATGGGGGGTATTTAACAAAGCCGATTAATCTTTCATCAAGTTAACCATTATTAGAGGGGATATAGCTTAAATCTCTCATTGTATAAAATAAATTGCTTTGTCTGAATGCGCTGGAAATGCTACCTTAACAGGTAGATATTATTGGATGAATAGAACTGATAACGGGAATAAATGTGAAATATTTTCTGATTTTATTACTAGCGGTCGCTTTTTTTATTATTTCGATTACGCTAGGTTCAAGCAATGATCAGGTTATTACATTTAACTACCTGATTGCAAAAGGGGATTTTTCATTATCAACCCTTCTTGCATCACTTTTTGGTGTCGGTTTTGTGCTAGGTTGGCTAGTCTGTGCTGCGTTTTATTTACGGGTCATTGTTAGCCTGAAAAATGCACGTCGTAAAATTAGACGTTTAGAATCACAATTAGGTGCTGGAGAAAATAATATTTCCGAATCAACCTCATTAGTGACGACTCAGAACAAGGAATAATCCTGTATGTTCGAGTTGCTGTTTCTGCTGCTACCGGTTGCTGCTGCTTACGGTTGGTATATGGGGCGCAGAAGTGCTCAACAAGATAAGCAACAACATGCGAATCGCTTGTCACGTGATTATGTGACAGGCGTTAACTTTCTATTATCTAATCAACAAGATAAAGCTGTCGATTTGTTCCTCGACATGCTAAAAAATGAAGACAGCTCCGCTTTTGAGGCTCATCTCACTTTGGGAAATCTATTTCGCTCTCGAGGTGAAGTTGAACGTGCCATCCGTATTCACCAGTCGCTGGTGGAAAGTGCCGCTTTATCATTTGAACAACGTTTATTAGCAACTCAACAACTTGGTCGAGATTATATGGCTGCAGGCGTTTATGACCGTGCAGAAAATATGTTCCAGCAATTAACGGATGAAGTTGATTTCAAACAAAGTGCTTTACAATCCCTATTAAATATTTACCAACTAACCAGTGACTGGACTAAAGCCATTGAAACAGCAGGTAAACTGGTTAAATCAGGGCATCCAGAACTACGAGAGCAAATTGCCCATTTTTATTGCGAATTAGCGACCCAACAACTCGCGAGTGATGATCTTGAAGATGCTCTGACATTGTTAAATAAAGCAGAACAAGCCGATAACCACTGTGCTCGGGTTTCAATTATGAAGGGGCGGTTATTTATCGAACAAGGTAATTACGATAAAGCGATTCATGTTCTAAAACAAGTCTATGAACAAGATAGAGAGCTAGTCGCTGAAACATTACCTTTACTGTTTGATTGCTACCAACATACCGGCCAAGCAGATGAATGGGAAGATTACCTACGTCAGTGTGTTGCAGGTAATTCAGGGGCTATCGCAGAACTTTATTTAGCTGATATTATTGTTGAAAAACAAAACCATGAAGCTGCTGCAAATTATATTAATGACCAAATTCAACGCCATCCTACAATGCGTTTATTCTATCGTTTAATGGACTACCATCTTGAAGAAGCCGAAGATGGAAGGGCAAAAGAAAGTTTGATTTTGCTTCGTAAAATGGTAGGAGAACAAATTCGTACAAAACCCGATTATCGTTGCCATAAATGTGGGTTTACATCGCGTGCATTATATTGGCATTGCCCATCTTGTCGCTCTTGGGACACAATTAAGCCTATTCGCGGGCTGGATGGGCAGTGACAGCGTCACCTTCTTAAATAATAACGACTCTTTAAAGGCTAAGAAATGATTTCCTCAACTGAGAACCACACACATTCGCCAATTATTGTGGCACTTGATTATGAAGATGCTAATGAGGCTTTGGCTTTTGTGGATCGCATTGACCCACGTGATTGTCGCTTGAAAGTAGGCAAAGAAATGTTTACTTTTAATGGTCCTCAATTTGTTAAGTCACTCCATGAGCGTGGTTTCGATATTTTCTTAGATTTGAAATTCCATGATATTCCTAATACTGTCGCCCGTGCGGTTGCAGCTGCGGCTGAAATGGGGGTTTGGATGGTTAATGTTCACGCTGGTGGAGGTGCTCGCATGATGGAAGCTGCACGTCAATCACTTGAACATTATGGCAAAGATGCACCATTACTTACCGCAGTAACCGTATTAACGAGTATGGATGAGTCTGATCTTATCGGTATTGGGATTAACGCTTCACCGGCAGATCATGCCGAGCGTTTAGCCTTATTAACTAAGCAATGTGGGTTAGACGGTGTTGTTTGCTCAGCCCATGAAGCACAACGCTTAAAGCAGCTATGTGGTGCTGATTTCAAATTAGTTACCCCAGGCATTCGCCCTACGGGGAGTGATGTTGGGGATCAACGACGTATCATGACACCACAAGATGCAGTAAAAGCGGGTGTCGATTATATGGTGATTGGTCGTCCGATTACGCGCAGTGAAAACCCAACAGTCACATTACAACAAATCAATCAATCTATTGAAGGTTTGCTATGAGTGATTCAAATAGTCGTCTTGTTTACAGTACTGAGACAGGGCGTATTGCTGAAGATAAGCCCAAAGTTGAAAGACCTAAAGGCGATGGTATTGTGCGAATTCGCCGTGAGACTTCAGGCCGTAAAGGAAAAGGGGTTTGTGTTGTAACTGGTCTTGACCTTGAAGACAGCGAATTGTCTAAACTAGCGGCTGATCTTAAAAAAAAATGTGGTTGTGGCGGTGCAGTCAAAGACGGTAATGTTGAAATTCAAGGTGATAAACGTGATGTTATCAAACAGTACCTTGAGGCGAAAGGTTTTCAAGTTAAGCTAGCTGGTGGCTGATTGACTTGAGAGTTTTTTATCATGAGTGGCTATTAGAGAGCCACTCATTTGATAAAGATTGAAATGATTAAATTTCTGCTAATTCAGCAAACAAAGCCGGATTACGCTTAATGGCGATGAGTATTTTAGCCGCTAATCCTGTTGGGTTTCGTCGTTTAAGCTCCCAACTTTTAATGGTATCGATGCTCGTGCCTAGTGCATGGGCTAATTCGCTTTGTGAGACATTCAGTTGTTCTCGAATAGCTTTGACATCAGTAATTTCGTAACGAGTAACATTAGCGGCTTTTTGATGACCATGTTTTATTTCAACAGCTTCTTCTAAAGAGGCTTTTAATTCGTTGAATATACTCATTTTACACCTCATTTTTTAGTAATTTCGTTAGTTTCTTTAATTCTGCTTTTTCTAAGTCACTTAGCGTGTCTTTGACATTTTTTTGGTAAGCCATTATAAAATAAATAATTTCTGCTGTAGCTAGGAAGTAAATAACGCGTACACTTGCACTTTTCCCTTTATTACCTGTTGCCATCCTAATTTTACGTAGCCCACCTGTTCCTTGGATGATATCGCCTTTATCTGGCCATGCGATAAGTTCATTTTGTAATATCCTAAGTTCTTCTTGTGTGGCGATAGATTGGATTTGTTTGGTAAAAAAGCTGGTTTCAATAAATTCAATTGCGTGACTCACAGGGTTCCCTCCCTTTGTATTAATCATAAGTGTACTTTGTACACTTTTTGGCGTCAATAGTTTAATCGATTATCGGATATGAAAAATAGAATAGCGTTCATGAGGAACGCTATTCTAGATTAAGGGGAGCAGCTATAGGAGATGATGAGATTTATTTGCCTACTTGGTGGCCAATTATTCCGCCAATAGCAGCACCGCCAACGGTACCTATAGAGCTCCCGCCAGTCAGTACCGCGCCACCAACAGCACCTACACCGGCACCAATCGCTGTGTTTTTATCGCGCTTAGACATATTTGAACAGGCACTGACACTGATAGCGACAGTGGCTACCACCACAAATGATAAAATACGTTTGTTTACTGTGTTCATTTTATTGACCCTTAGTGCAGATTTAACAGTTAATAAAATATCACGATAGGTAAATTTACGAATAAGAATAATCAGGAAAAAATATGGGAAAACGCCTGCAGTTTAACGCTTAACCGAATTTGAGGTTGAAAAATAACAGACAGAGGAATAAAAGACCATAGGTATCAAAAACTATGGTCTTTTAAGAGTAGCACAAAAGTTATTATTCGGCAGGTCTAGCGACGATATTACGTGTTTCCATGCGAACTTCATTAATGGTGACATTGATAATATCATTAAGCTGATAAGCGATTTCACCTTTCACAAGAACATTACCTGTTTCTTGGCTACATTGGATTTCATCACGAACGCTATGAATGAAGGGGGCGGGAACAAATGCGACAGCTCCATTGTCGACTAAACGGACTCGTACTCCACCACGGGTGATATCAATAATTTCAGCTGGGAATTTTGTATCCGTACCTTCAAAAGGTTTTAAGTAACGAGAGTAGAGCCAATCACCAACATCGCGTTCAGCCATACGGTTTGCACGGCGGCGTTCTGCTAATTTGATTGATAACTCTTCGGAGGGTTTATCCGCGGAAGGTTTACCCGCAATAATCGACTTGATTAAACGGTGATTGACGATATCTGTGTATTTACGGATTGGTGAAGTCCATGTCGCATAAGCATCAAACCCTAAACCAAAATGCGGGCCAGGATCAGCTTTGACTTCTGCAAACGTTTGGTAGCGACGAATACGGCTATCAAGGAATTGAGTTGGCTGAGCATCTAATTGGCGACGTAGTTGACGGAAGCCTTCTAGTGTTAATAGCGATTCTGCCGTTGTTTCAATGCCATTGTCTTTTAGTGTTTGAACAACTTGGTCAATTTGCAGAGGTTCAAACCCCATATGTACATTAAATACGCCAAACCCTAGCTTTTCTTTTAGTACCGCTGCAGCACAGAGGTTAGAAGTAATCATCGCTTCTTCAACAATGCGATTAGAACTGCGGCGACGTTCGGTCACGATATCAACCACATTTCCGCTATCATCTAATACAAAGCGGTAATCAGGGCGATCTTTGAACACGAGTGCATTGTTTTCACGCCATTGCAAACGCCTGTCAGCCATTTCTTTAAGCAGTAAAATTTGTTGCTTATCAATATCATTTTCTGGCTGCCAACTACCTGTATTTTCAAGCCAATCAGAGACTTCGTCATAAACTAATTTAGTTTTTGATTCAACCCAAGCACTGAAAAATTCAATGTTATCATCAATGCGTCCATCTTCTTTGATGAGTGCAATGCAGACTAAAGCAGGGCGACGTTCATTTGGGCGCAAAGAGCATAGGTCATCTGACAATTTGCGCGGTAACATTGGAATATTAAAACCAGGCAAATAGTTGGTATATCCACGGGCTAAAGCCAGTTTATCTAGCTCGCTTCCTTCTGGGATATAGCTTGTTGGGTCAGCAATAGCGATATACAGTTTTAAGTCACCGTTATCGATTCTTTCGACATAGAGTGCGTCATCCATATCTTCAGTGCTAGCGCTGTCAATCGTCGTAAAGTGTAAGTGAGTTAAATCAACGCGTTCAATGCCTTGGTCATCTCGTTCGCTATCAACCATTTGAGGCTCATCACGGTCTAATTGGTGACGGCGTAACGTTACCCACCATGGGGCAAAATGGTCGTCACCATCGGTGATAAACTCAGTAATTTCAGCGTAGAAAGTTTTATCACCTTTTAATGGGTGGCGACGCATTTGTGCAACCACCCAATCATCTCGCTTAAATTCATGAGTAATGCCATTGACTGGGCGGCAAGAAATCATGTCCTTAAGTAAGGGATGGTCAGGGATCACAAATAAGCGGTTATCATTTTCTTTTTTTTGTATTTTCCCAACAAACCTGTCTAAGAAAGGTTCTACCAGTTCTTCTGGCTCTGCGAATTCACGGTCTTTATCTGTATGAACAGCAGCGACAACACGGTCACCGTGCATGACTTTTTTCATTTGAGGCGGTGGAATAAAATAACTTTTTTGGCCATCAACTTCGAGAAAGCCAAAGCCTTTTTCAGTGCTTTTCACCAGCCCTTCGACGCGTGGAGTCTGGGCATGTAATGTTTGTTTTAGTTGCGCGAGCAGTGGGTTGTCTTGGAACATACTTACCGTTTTATTGATGTTGGGTTTGGCTCTATTGTTACGTAAGACAAAGTCTTAGAGCAAGGAAAAAATGCGTTACAGACTAGATTCTTTATTAAAAATATCGATTATCTGTAACCTATAAAAATAGTACCGTGGTTAATCTTCTGGATAAATTTTTTCTTTAAATTCGCATAAATCTTCGATAATACAAGAGCCACAGCGAGGTTTGCGGGCAATACAAGTATAACGTCCATGCAAAATAAACCAATGGTGACAATCGACTTTAAACTCTGCTGGTACAACTTTAAGGAGTTTTTCTTCAACTTCAACGACATTCTTACCAGGGGCAAAGTTAGTGCGGTTACAGACACGGAAAATATGCGTGTCAACCGCGATAGTCGGCCAGCCAAATGCGGTATTAAGAACCACATTTGCCGTCTTGCGACCGACACCCGGTAAAGCCTCTAAGGCCTCTCGGTTTTCAGGAACTTGGCTGTTGTGTTTTTCAATCAAAATTTGGCAGGTTTTATAGACACTTTCAGCCTTGGTATTAAATAAGCCAATGGTTTTAATGTACTCTTTTATCCCATCTACACCGAGCGCCATAATAGTTTCAGGCGTATTAGCAACTGGGTAGAGCTTTGCTGTCGCTTTATTGACGCTCACATCAGTGGCTTGAGCTGATAATAAAACGGCGATTAACAGCTCAAAGGGGGAGTTAAACTCTAACTCCGTTGTAGGGTGTGGGTTGTTATCCCGTAGACGAGTTAGAATTTCAATGCGTTTTGATTTATTCATTGCTCACAAAATATCACTGTTAAGAAATATGGCTGCCGCAACCTTGCTGTTTTTCATATTCACGTTCGGGTTGGATACCGGATTGTCGTGCGGCTCTTTTTTTCATTTTTTCATCAATTAAATACTTCGCTGCTAAGAGTAGCGCGAGGCCAATAAAGGCACCAGGTGGTAGCATAGCGAGTAAAAATGGCGAATCAAGGTGTAACACTTCAATACGAAGAGAGGTGGCCCAAGACCCTAGAAGTAAGTCAGCACCATCAAATAAGGTCCCATTTCCTAAAATCTCACGAATTGAACCTAAAACAAGCAAGGTCGCCGTTGCACCTAAGCCCATGGCAAACCCATCAAGGGCTGATAGCCCAACAGGATTACGAGAAGCGTAGGCTTCTGCGCGTCCAATAACAATACAGTTGGTGACGATTAGCGGAATAAAGATCCCAAGAGATTCATATAAACCAAAAGCATATGCATTGATTAACATTTGTACTGCGCTGACAACAGACGCAATAATCATCACATAAATAGGGATTCGAATTTCCGAAGGAACCCACCTGCGTAAAGCAGAAACGGTAACATTAGTGCAAACTAAGACTAATGTTGTCGCTAAGCCTAGCCCTAATGCGTTTGTTGCTGTCGATGAAACAGCAAGAAGAGGGCAAAGCCCTAATAATTGGACTAATGCAGAGTTGTTTTTCCACAAACCTTGCATTAATAAGTCCTTAGATGAATCGCTCATTATTCGTCCCCACAGCGTGGATAATTCGATAATTGTTGTGGAATTTGTTGCATAAATACAGCGGTACGCTTAGTCGCGTTGACGACTGCTCTGGGTGTAATTGTTGCGCCAGTAAACTGATCAAATTCACCTCCATCTTTTTTAACGGCCCATTTAGGGTCATTGTCAGAGGTTATTTTTTTACCACTAAAATAGGTGATCCAATCAGATATTCGAGTCTCAATCTTGTCACCAAGCCCAGGGGTTTCATGATGTTCTGTTACGCGAGTACCTAGTACGGTACCGTGAAAATCGGTTCCAACTAATAGATGTATAGCCCCAGAGTAGCCGTCTAGTGCTGTTGTTTCTAATGCGGCAGCAACAGGTTCGCCATTTTTACGGGCGAGATACAAACGTCTAGGTTGTTTATTACCCAGTATGGCCTCATTAGTGACTAAATAACACTCTTTTGCGAGGTCGTTATCGTATAAATCACTTGGTATTACTTGGTCGAGTAGTTTTTTCTGAACAATAGCTGCTTGCTCAGCAATAGTCCCTTTCGTTAACGTGTATACAGCAGCACTAAGCGCAGTGGTTCCTGCTGCAAAGATGGCTAACGTTACCCCATGGCGTCTCATCGTGTTCAACATACGGTTATCCTTACTTATGTCCATGACCGTACGCACGAGGCTGCGTATAGTAATCAATTAATGGGACGGTAATATTGGCGAGTAACACGGCAAAGGCGACAGCGTCAGGGTAACCACCGTATACACGGATCACCCAAACAAGGAAACCGATAATCACACCAAAAATAATCCGCCCCTTAGGCGTCGTCGATGCAGTGACAGGATCAGTAGCAATAAAAAACGCCCCTAGCATAGTGGCGCCAGACAACAGATGAACCCATGGTGATGCATGTTGGCTATCATCAACTAAGTAGCTAACAATAGTTAAGACCGCTAATGTACCTAAGAATGATACAGGAATATGCCAGCTAATAATTCGGCGCTGTAATAAGAATAAACCACCGATTAAATAGCCAATATTCACCCATTGCCAACCAATACCCGCTAAGGAACCTTGTAAAATAGGTTGCTGTAAAACCTCAGAAATAGAGTGAGTCAGTAGCCCTGTTTTAAAACTATCAAGCGGGGTCGCTTGGCTCATGCCATCAATTCCCGTTCGTAGCTGTTCGAGTGTGATCCCTGTTGGCGTATGGCCACTGAGTATGATTGATAGGCTATCAAGTGCTGAAATCGACATACTCTGTAATTCATGCGGGGGTAGCCAGTTTGTCATATGAACTGGGAATGATATTAGCAAAACAACATAACCCACCATCGCGGGGTTAAAAGGGTTTTGCCCTAATCCACCATAACATTGCTTAGCAATGGTAATAGCAAAAAATGTCCCTAATACGATCATCCACCAAGGTGAGAGCGGAGGTAGGCTGATAGCTAATAATAGTGCGGTCACAATGGCTGAATTATCTTTTAGCACAGGAACTACAGGTTGCCGGCGTAAACGAATAGAAACCGCTTCTGTGATAACAGCTGTTAGCATCGCTAAAATAATTTGGTATAAGGTTCCAACGCCAAAGAAATAAACTTGAGCAGCAATACCGGGTATTGCGGCTAAAAGTACCCAAAGCATGACTAAACTGGTGCTTTGTTTGTTATGAGTAAATGGCGCGCTAGCAATTTTTAAACGGCGATTTTTCGCATCAATTGGCCTAAATTTCATCTCGTTATCACTTACTCTGTAGTCGTTTGTTCATGTTGTTTTTGTGCTTGTTTGGCTTTTACCCGCGCTATTGCTGCGGCAACGGCAATTTTCCGAGGATCGGTTTCCTCTTCAATGGGTTGTTCAGCTGCTGGGGTGAGCTCTTCTTGTGCAAGTTGTTCCGCTTGCGCCGCTTTTTTGGCTTTCGCACGGGCAATGGCGGCTGCGACAGCGGCTTTGCGCGGGTCAACTTCAGCGTCAGTTACTATATCAGCAACTGGCTCAGTTGCAGGTTGCGCTTGAGCTGCTTTTTTGGCTTTCGCACGCGCAATGGCGGCCGCAACAGCGGCTTTGCGCGGGTCCACGTCTGCTTCAGCGACTGGCTCAATTGCAGGTTGCGCTTGCGCCGCTTTTTTGGCTTTCGCACGGGCAATGGCGGCTGCGACAGCGGCTTTGCGCGGGTCCACGTCTGCATCAGTGACTGCTTCGGCAACTGGTTCAGTTGCAGGTTGCGCTTGAGCTGCTTTTTTAGCTTTCGCACGGGCAATGGCGGCTGCGACAGCGGCTTTGCGCGGGTCCACGTCTGCATCAGTGACTGCTTCGGCAACTGGCTCAGTTGTAGGTTGCGCTTGCGCCGCTTTTTTGGCTTTCGCACGTGCAATGGCGGCTGCGACAGCGGCTTTGCGCGGGTCAACGTCTGCATCATTGATTGCTTCAGCAACTGGCTCATTTGCAGGTTGCACTTGCACCGCTTTTTTGGCTTTCGCACGGGCAATGGCGGCTGCGACAGCGGCTTTGCGCGGGTCAACGTCTGCATCATTGATTGCTTCGGCGACTGGATCAATTGCAGGTTGCGCTTGCGCCGCTTTTTTAGCTTTCGCACGGGCAATGGCGGCTGCGACAGCATCTTTACGAGGATCATCCGTGGCCGCTGTGTCAACGGGCTCTGTTTGTGCATTAGCTAGTTTTTCAGCTTGTTTTGCACGGGCTTGAGCTTTACGGGCTTCGCGAGCAGCAATCACAGCACTATTGTCTGGCAGTTCACCCGAAATAATCTTAATGGGCTCCGCGGTCGCTGCTTGTTTGGTTTTAACTCGAGCCAAGGCTGCATTAACTGCATCTTTATCCGCGCTATCAACTTGTACCGCGGCTTTTTTATGGCGTTCTTCTCGTGCTTGTTTATCACGTTCCATACGCAACTGTTTTGCTTCAAAACGTAATTTAGCTTCAGCAGCTCGGCGCTCTTCTTGAGCAATTTCACGAATTTCCGCTTTTTCTTGGCGATAATATTGCACTAACGGAATATTACTTGGGCATACATAAGCACATGCACCGCACTCTATGCAGTCAAATAAATTATGTTTTTGCGCTTTTTCGTGTTCATCCCCTTTACTGAACCAATAAAGTTGCTGAGGAAGTAACGCGGCTGGGCAGGCATCGACACATAACCCACAACGAATACACGCTTCTTCTAGTGCTTTAGGTCCCATTTCTTCCATTGTGGGGACCAGTAAGCAGTTACAAATTTTTACGACAGGGACATTCAGGTCGGGTAGGGTAAAGCCCATTAAAGGCCCCCCCATAATAACCATTTGTTCTGGCTCTGGGTTAAAACCGGATTGCTGTAATAGATGTTTAACTGGAGTCCCTAAACGAGTCCAAAAATTACCCGGTTTACTGATTGCTTCTCCGGTGACAGTTACCACTCGTTCAATCAATGGCTGGCCATCAACAACCGCGCGTTTAATGGCGACCACAGTACCGACATTTTGCATCAACACACCAATTTGTGAAGAACGCGCACCAGACGGCACTTCTTTTCCTGTCAAAATTTTTGTCAGTTGTTTAGCACCACCAGATGGATATTTAGTTGGTATAACCCTAATGAATACCTGTTTATCTTGTGGCGTGATTGCATCTTTGAGTGCCTGAATAGCCTCAGGTTTATTGTCTTCAATACCAATTAATATTTGGTCAGGGTTCAATAAATGCTGTAAAACACGACAACCTTCAATGACTTCCTGTGCATGTTCTTGCATTAACCTATCATCAGCTGTGATATAAGGCTCACATTCAGCTGCATTAATGATTAATGTTTTAATCGCATCTTGACCTCCGGCCAATTTTGATGCGGTTGGGAAACCTGCACCACCGAGGCCGGCTATCCCAGCTTGTTCAATTTTTTGCAGTAATTCAGCACGGGTTAGTTGAACGTAATTAGGCTCTGGGGACAAAGTACACCATGTATCATGGCCATCGGCTGCAATACGCACACACAATTCTTTTAAACCAGAAGGGTGTGCCGTTACCATGGGTTCAATTGCAGTGATCACCCCTGAAGTTGATGCATGAACAGGTACAGTACGCCCAAGTCCTTTAGTTAATGGCTGGCCTTTTAATACTGAGTCACCAACCTGAACAATTAGTTCTCCCTCAGGGCCCAAATGTTGTTGTAATGGAATAAACAACTCATCGGGCACTGATGCAATACGCATCGGTGTCTGGCTAGATTGTAGCTTCATTTCAGGCGGATGGATCCCACCTTTGAAATCCCATATATTATCTTTTTTCAACCAATTAAAGAGCTTAAGCATGAGTTTCACCTCTTACTTTAGAGACAAGCTGTTCATTGGGTTCAACACTAATATTTTTTACAGGGATGGTGTTTAAATCCCATTTCCAATTGGCTGTAGTCGTTTTCACAGGAA
Source organism: Providencia sp. M-27 (assembly GCF_011077905.1). Classification (NCBI taxonomy): domain Bacteria; kingdom Pseudomonadati; phylum Pseudomonadota; class Gammaproteobacteria; order Enterobacterales; family Morganellaceae; genus Providencia; species Providencia sp. M-27. Next base: position 522,709 of record NZ_JAALBT010000002.1, read on the forward strand.
CAAGTTCAATACAGTCTGTAGGGCAAGGGGCGACGCATAAGTCACAGCCGGTGCACAAGTCTTCAATCACAGTGTGCATGGCGCGGGTTGCACCCACAATGGCATCAACAGGGCAAGCTTGGATGCATTTAGTACAACCAATGCAGTTTTCTTCGTCGATAATAGCAACTTTACGGACGGGGTTTTGCGCGGCTTCATCGCCATCAATCGGTTGAGGGTCGACATTAAGCAATTCAGCGATTTTCAGCATGACCTGTTCGCCACCTGGGGCGCATTTGTTGATCATTTCCCCATTATTCGCAACCGCTTCAGCGTAAGGACGGCAACCAGGGTAGCTGCATTGACCGCACTGGCTTTGAGGCAATATCGCTTCAACTTGTTCGACAATCGGGTCAGCTTCAACTTTGAAGCGTAATGAGGCATACCCTAACATCAGCCCAAATACTAGGCCAAAAACGGCTAATATACCGATAGCAATCCATACAGACATCATTAGAATTTCACCAAACCACTAAAGCCCATAAACGCGAGAGACATCAAGCCAGCGGTAATCAAGCCAATTGACGAGCCCTTAAAAGGGGCTGGAACATTGGCAACAGCTAAACGTTCGCGAATAGCGGCAAATAAAACCATCACTAATGAGAAACCCACAGCAGCGCCAAAACCGTATACGGCAGACTGCATAAAAGTATGAGACATATTAATATTTAATAAGGCAACACCAAGAACTGCACAGTTGGTGGTAATTAAAGGCAGAAAAATGCCGAGTAAACGGTAGAGCGTTGGGCTCGTTTTCCTGACCACCATTTCAGTGAACTGTACAACGACAGCAATCGCTAAAATAAAGCTTAGCGTCCGCAAATAGATGAGGTCGAGAGGAATGAGGATAAGTGTGTCAATCAACCAAGAACTGATTGACGCCAATGTCATAACAAACGTCGTTGCTAAGCCCATACCAATGGCCGGTTCGAGTTTTTTTGAGACGCCCATAAAAGGGCATAAGCCAAGGAATTTAACGAGGACGAAGTTGTTAACCAACACTGTTCCAACAAAGAGTAATAAATAATCAGTCATGCTATTGCCTGAAATGAAAAAAGAACAAAAACTGGCCGCAGCCAGTTAAACTATCATTATGATATCAAGCAATTTATATGATGCTTATCGATCTTGTGTGAAAGTCATTTTTACACGTTGGGAACGCTTGAAATAAGGGACAAAGAAACCCGCGCCAATTAAAGGCCATGCAAGGACTTGCAAAGCAGTTTCATCGTCAATAGGTGAAAAAGCGAAGGTTTTTATGCCTAATAATAATAAAATAAGCAGCCAAATAATAAAACGGCGAGGGAAATGTTTTGAACGAGAAAACATCAGTTGCAACACATGGATACTGAAAATAGTCATCCCAATAGCAATGGCGAATGACAAATACCAAGCGGCAGGAATAAAACGTGTCCAATGGTCAACAGTCGTGACAATCTCATAAAATTTAATGCAATACATGACAGTCATACTGCAAACAGCTAAAAAGGTTAATAACAAATAGATCGCTGGAACTAATAGCCAGCCAGTGATGCGGTTAGCGTCATAAACTGAAGTCATAATTAATAAAACCCATTTTGGCAAAATCGCTGGACAATTTACAATCCTATCATAGATTTATTTGCCATTTCATTCCTTCTGATGGTACTTTTTATCTCCACTTGTGTTTATCGTTGTATGAGGTCTAAATGTCTAAACCAATTAAAGTCGCGATCATCGGATATGGCTATGCAAGCAAAACATTTCATGCACCTTTCCTTGGTATTTTAGAAGGGTATGATTTGGCAACGATTTCTAGCAGTGACCCCAATAAGGTTAAGGCAGATTGGCCAAATATTCATGTTGCTGCATCTCCAGAAGCTGTTTTTGCGGATAAAGATATCGAATTAGTTGTCATTCCTACACCTAATGATACTCACTTCCCCCTTGCACAAGCGGCATTGGCAGCTGGAAAACATGTGGTTGTTGATAAACCCTTTACGTTAGATGTCTCACAGGCAGAGCAATTAAAACAACAAGCGGAGCAAGTTGGAAAACTACTGTCGGTTTATCATAACCGTCGATGGGATTCAGGTTTTTTAACCGTTAAAAAGATCTTAGAAGAAGGTAAGCTAGGGGATATTAAATACTATGAATCCCATTTTGACCGTTATCGGCCGCTAGTTAGGCAACGTTGGCGTGAAGCCGATATACCCGGAGCCGGTATTTGGTACGACTTAGGGCCACATTTGTTAGACCAAGTCTTGCAATATTTTGGTAGGCCTTTAGGGATCAACGTTGATCTTGCCATGATCCGCCCTAATGCACAGGCAGTGGATTACTTTCATGCTGTTTTGCAGTATGCAGATAAAAAAGTGGTATTACATGCAACAACATTAGCCGCTGCACCAACGCCGATATATGTAATTCATGGTATGAATGGTAGTTATGTTAAATATGGTTTAGACACCCAAGAAGACTGCTTAAAGAGCGGCCAACGTCCAGAAGGGGCTGATTGGGGAATTGATACCAACATGGGTAATGTGACGCTGTCACAAGGTGATGAGCTTATAACTCAATCTTGGCCAAACCAACGCGGAAATTATGGTGGTTATTATCAAGGGATATATGATGCGATTCGCCATGGTAAACCAAACCCAGTCACTCCGAGCGAAGCGATAGATATTATGAAACTTATTGAAGCAGGTATACGTTCGGCAAAAGAAAAACGGACAATTGAAGCAATCTTTTAATGTCATCAACGCTCACTATAAGGCCAGTTAATATAACTGGCTTTTATTATGGATAATCGAATGAATTTGCTAGCTAAACTGAGAATAGACCCATTTTTACTTATCATGATTGGCGTTGTCATTCTAGCCAGTCTTTTTCCTTGTGAAGGCGACATAAAAACGGCGTTTCAATATTTAACGACTGCTGCAATTGCATTATTGTTCTTTATGCATGGGGCTAAATTATCTCGTGAATCAATCATGGCGGGGATAGGGCACTGGCGCCTACATCTCTTGGTTTTTGCGAGTACATTCATTGTATTTCCTATCGTAGGCCTAGGGCTTGCCGTGATTGTTCCGAAATGGATGTCACCCACTGTATATATGGGCTTTTTATACCTATGTGCTTTACCTGCAACTGTACAGTCAGCCATTGCATTCACATCGGTAGCGGGGGGGAATATTGCTGCAGCTATTTGTAGTGCATCGGCGTCGAGTATTCTTGGGGTTTTTCTTTCGCCAATCTTAGTGGGCTTATTGATGGATGCTGATGGCAGCCAAGCCATGGATACGCTTAATGCGATAGGCTCCATTCTAATGCAATTGATGCTGCCATTTATTGTGGGGCATTTATCTCGGCCGCTGATTGCCAATTGGATAAACCGTAATCGCAAATTAGTTAATATGACTGACCGGTCTTCAATATTATTGGTCGTTTATGTGGCATTCAGTGAAGCGGTGGTAGAGGGGATTTGGCAGAAAATAGACGCATTTTCACTATTTATGATTGTGGTTGTCACTTGCGTTATCTTATTTATTATCATTGTATTTAATACGTTGGCTGCACGGTTGTTAGGTTTTAGCAAAGAAGATGAAATTACCATTGTGTTTTGTGGTTCGAAAAAGAGTTTAGCTAATGGAGTCCCAATGGCGAATGTGTTGTTTCCTGCTGCGACAGTGGGGGTTATTTTATTGCCATTGATGATCTTTCACCAAATACAACTGATGGTCAGCGCTGTACTTGCTCAGCGCTATGCTAAACGGTTATCGATGAAATAAGTATTCTAAGATTGAGGGGGATTAGTAACCCCTCATATTTTTGCTATTGATTTATAGGATTAGCTATATTTAGTTACAACATACAGTGGGTTTAATAATCGCTAAATTAACAACCGTACTTGTACATTGAATACAGAAGGTGAGCTAGTAAAAGGAGAGTCGTGTGTCTGTGTATAAACGTAGAAATACAATAATATAGGAAAGTGGCTTGAAAATTAAAAAGGGCATTCTAACAAATGCCCTTAAGAAATTTAAATTAACGAGTAGCAGCTTTATGTAAGAGCACTTTTTTCTCACTATCAGATAAAAATGCCATACTCAGACCATTTCGTTGTGCTTGTTCTATTTCTGCTGCCGTTAAACCAGCTTGTGGGGCAGCCACTTCATATTCATGGCGTAACTCAATACCTTGAACTGCTGGGTCATCTGTATTAATTGAAGCCATAACACCTTGTTGTAAAAAGGTTTTCAATGGGTGTTGAGCTAAGGATGGAACTGTACTTGTTTGAATATTCGACGTTAAACAGCTTTCCATGCCAATTTGATGTTTTACTAAATACTCAATTAGAGCAGGGTCTTCTATAGCTTTAACGCCATGACCAATTCGTTGTGCGCCTAATACCTTAATAGCATGCCAAATACTGTCTGCTCCAGCCGCTTCACCTGCATGAACAGTAATATTTAACCCAGTATCTCTAGCTTTAATAAAATGTGACTCAAAGAGCTCTCCAGGGAATCCGAGCTCATCTCCTGCTAAATCTAATGCGCATAAATGATCTCGATGCGCTAATAATCCTTGCAGCTCAGCTGTACAGGCTTGTTGGCCAAAAGTGCGGCTTAAAATACCAATTAAATTAATTTTAATATCAAATTGTTGGCACCCTGCACGTACACCATCAACAATGGCTTCAACTACACCTTCAACAGGCAATTGGTGCTTCATCGCCATATAGTAAGGAGAGAAACGTAGCTCTGCGTAATCGATACCAGCATTAAAGGCATCTTCAACATTCTCAAGCGCGACACGGCGACAGGCGTCCAAATCAGCTAAAACAGCGACTCCCCAATCTAGCTTTGCTAAAAAACCAACTAAGTCAGCTTCTTGTCCTATAATCTGGACGTGAGGGCGCAATGATTCAATCTCTGTAGCAGGTAATTGAATATGATGCTGTTCTGCTAAGGAGAGGATTGTTTCTGGACGAATATTGCCATCGAGGTGGCGGTGTAAATCGGTTAAAGGTAAATGTGTATTAATCACGGAATGATCCTTTATCTATTTTCTATCCTTATTTTGACTTTTATTTCATTAAAGGCAATTACGAATCACGAAAAATGTGAAACGAGATTAATTATTACATTCATATTGTGATATATATCACGTTTATTTCGTGATGTAATAAAAAAGCCAGCTAATATTAACTGGCTTTCGTCACTAGATGGTATTGAGTCAAATTAGTTAGCTGGTGCTTCTTGTGGAGCTAACTCAGGCTCAACTTCCATTTCTGGTGCTGGCTCTGCGTCTGGAGCAGGTACAGCTTCATATTCTAATGCATCTTCTGGGTTAGACATCACTTTCATCTTAGTGAGGAACTCAGCTAAGGTATATTTGTCATTATTGAATGTCAGGTCATTACCTGCAAATTTGATAGTCATAGTTAAGTCATTTTCGCTATCAATCATCCACGGTGATTTTTTCTGCTTAGCTTTTTCAGCACGTTCTTCATCAGTCATAAACATTTCTTCAAATGGAGAAGAGAACATATCTGAAGTCAGCATTTGCTGAACACCTTCAAACTCAGAAGTGATCATGCCTTTCATTTCTTTTTTAGCTTCTGCATCAACTGGTACACCTTGATCAATAATCATTGCTTGAGTCATTGATTCGATCATCATTGGTTTATTCAGTTTTAAATTGAAATCGAAAGACGTAATGAGTTGCTTGATAGCTTCATCAACTTTGTTAGACATTGCTAACGCAGTCATTTCGTCTTGGTTCCATTTATTGAATGTGATGTTTAGGTCAACTGAGCTTTGGCCAGCTTCATTTTTCCAGTAGAAAGGGCTAACCGTAAATACAGGCTTGCTTTTCATTAGCTCTGGTAATGTTGTAGACATCATCTCCATAGCTAAACGCTCTGTAGCTTCAGTAGGATCTCCACTAGCTAAACCTTGCGCTAAAGCTTCATTATATTGTTCAACGAATTTACCTAATGCTTTAGCATCTAATTTTTCAATAGCAACAGTCAATTCGCCAGAACCTAAGTTTTGCTCTAATGCTTTTAAATCAGCGATGCTATAAGAAATATTTCCTTTTACATCTTCGCCAGTAATAGAGGTATCACTTGAAATTTTGAAATCTTTAAAAGAGAATTTGGTTTCAGGGATGTTGAAATCTGTATCCGCAATAACAAATGACTGGGTTCCAGTGTAGAAGCCATATTGTGACTTTTCTACATTAGAGACTAATTTTAAACCTTTTAAAGTCATGGATTCAGAGTTATCTTTTTTACCAATAACTAAATTATCCGTCACTAAAGTTGCATCTACAGCAGCAAGGTCAGAGGTTGTTGATACATCGAACTTCGAACCACTGAATGATAATGAAACATCATCTTTCTTATATTCGATAGGGATCAGTTCTAAGCTGGTATCAATACTTTTGCTATAGCCAATAACAGCGGAACCATGAACAAAAGGTTTACCTTGTGTTGCTTCAAACAATTCTTTTGTGGTTGCGTTATTAGCTAATTCAATTTGTGTTGCTGCTAATTTAGGTAATAAATTAAACTTAGCAACTTGTGATAATGGGAATGGGCCATGATCAATATTCGTTTTGAATACAATGGAGTCGTCTGGTGAGACTGAGTCTGCAGAGGTGATTACAATATCTGCTTTAGATGAAAATACGCCTTTTTCATAATTTTCTACTTTAAAGTTCAAACCCGACTCAGGCACATTTACAGCAAAAAAATCGTTGGTTTTGAGGATTACTCTATCAAGTTCATCTTTTACTTTAGAACCTGTATACCATGAAGCACCGGTCCACACTGCACCTAGAGCAACAATAACACCAACCGCGACTAATGACTTTTTCATTATAAACATCCATCCTTTCAGTACGTTATTGCCGTACTTATAAATTTATAAAAGTTTTAAGTAACCATCTTCATGCAATAAAGACGGTTAAATACAGAATATGACACTATTTGTTAAATACTCGGGCTAGTTTACCACTGCCATTAATGGTTATGCTTTTCTCATAAGCAGGTAAGAATACAGACTCACCTGAATTAACGCATATTTCATCATTACTTGAATGCAGAACTAACTGGCCTTCAATACAGAACAAAATTGAGGCACTATTATTAGATAGCACAACTTCCGAGTGGCTTATAGAATATATATTAAATGCAAAATCTTCTACTGGAATATTATATTTCCAGATATTTCCAGATTTTTCGGGGGTGTTCAATAAATCCTTTGCAAACGTAGGCTTAAAGTCAATATTCGCAATCAACTCTGGAATATCTATATGCTTATTTGTTAACCCTGCACGCAGTACATTATCTGAATTTGCCATAACCTCTAACCCGACACCTTCTAGATAAGCATGTGGCGTTCTGGCATATAAAAACATCGCTTCACCAGGTTCTAATTCAACGATGTTAAGAAGAAGAGGGGTAAATAACCCATTATCTTCAGGATACAGACTAACCATTTGCTTTATTGAGTTCCATGGTTCACCTTGTCGGCTGTTCAATGCTGCTTTTAATACACCAAGTGCTAAATCTTTTTGTTCACCCGTTAGGTTAAGAATTTGTGCAAATAAACGTGATAATTTTTCTTCAGTGGGGTCCTGAACAAATAACTGAATATCAGGATGGGCAGCAGAAACAAAATCCAGAAGCTGAGCGATTTCATTTAGTGGGCGAAAGGCATTCATCGCTTTAAAAGGTGTTAATGCGAAGATCAGTTCAGGTTTGTGGTTATCATCTTTATAATTACGTATTGGGGAATCTAAAGGGATCCCTGCTGAATTTTCTTTGGCGAAACCAACTTCAGCATAAGTTTTGTTTGGATGCACCTGAACAGACAACGGTTGAGCAGCACATAACACCTTAAATAAATAAGGTAAACGATGATACGTCTGTGCAACATGTTGACCTAAATAAGCTTCAGGATCGCTATCAATTAAGACATTAAGTGGAATACTTTGATTTTTTTCCATATCGAGAACTTCGGAGCTTGCTTTTGGATGAGCCCCCATCCAAAGTTCAGCCATTGGTAAGTTATCGGGGTTTGAAATCCCATATAACTTAGTCAGGGCCGTTTTACTGCCCCAGTCATAGTTTTGGACTTTGTTTATCATTTTCAGCATAGCAAAATTCTCTTTTTCATAAAAATCAACTGATTTCCTTTTCACTACAATACAATAAGCTCGACCAAGTCTCATAAATGAAATTCAATTTGTGGCATTATACTGCTCGGTTATTTGCTTACCTGCAAGCAGATGATTCTAAAATCAATTATTCTGTGTATGTACCTAAGGAGATAGTAATGGCAGCCACTCGCATTGAAAAAGACTCAATGGGACCAATTGAAGTACCTGCTGACCAATTGTGGGGCGCGCAAACGCAGCGTTCTTTAGAACATTTCCGTATATCTGTAGAAAAAATGCCTGTTGCGTTGATTCACGCACTCGCTATCACAAAAAAAGCCGCTGCTAGTGTCAATATGGATCTCGGATTATTAGCTAAAGAGCGCGGCGATGCAATCATTGCTGCCGCTGACGAAGTTTTAGCTGGTAAACATCCAACGGAATTTCCTCTTGCTATTTGGCAAACAGGTTCTGGTACGCAAAGTAACATGAACATGAACGAGGTTTTAGCTAACCGTGGTAGCGAAATTCTCGGTGGCCAACGTGGTAACGATCGTCTTATTCACCCTAATGATGATGTGAATAAAAGTCAAAGTTCAAATGATGTTTTCCCAACGGCAATGCACGTTGCTGCGGTCGTCGCAATCCGCGAACATCTTCTCCCTGAACTGAAAATTTTGCATCAAACGTTAGATGCAAAAGCGAAAGAATTTAAAGATATCGTAAAAATCGGTCGTACTCACTTACAAGATGCAACTCCGCTGACGCTAGGCCAAGAAATTTCTGGTTGGGCTGCAATGTTAGCGCATAGTGAAAAACACATTGAAAACGCAGTTCCACATGTGTGTGAATTAGCGTTAGGTGGTACAGCAGTAGGGACCGGTTTAAATACTCATCCAGAGTATGCCGTTCGTGTTGCGAAAAAAATTGTAGAATTAACTGGCCAGCCATTCATTACAGCTCCGAACAAATTTGAAGCATTAGCAACCTGTGATAGCCTTGTGCACGCACACGGTGCTTTAAAAGGTTTAGCCGCTTCTCTAATGAAAATTGCGAATGATGTAAGGTGGTTAGCATCTGGCCCTCGCTGCGGTATTGGTGAAATATCTATCCCAGAAAATGAGCCAGGCAGTTCAATCATGCCAGGTAAAGTTAACCCGACACAGTGTGAAGCATTGACAATGTTATGTGCTCAAGTGATGGGGAATGATGTTGCTGTGAACATTGGTGGGGCTTCAGGTAATTTTGAGCTGAATGTATTCCGCCCAATGTTAATTGATAATTTCTTACAATCTGTTCGCTTGTTAGCTGATGGTATGCGTAGCTTTAATGAGCACTGTGCGATTGGAATTGAACCAAATCGTGAGCGCATTGATAAATTACTTCATGAATCGTTAATGTTAGTAACTGCTTTAAATACCCACATCGGGTACGATAAAGCGGCAGAAATTGCTAAAAAAGCACACAAAGAAGGGCTGACGCTGAAAGAATCTGCACTGAAACTAAACTATTTAACTGAAGAACAGTTCAATGATTGGGTTCGTCCAGAAGATATGGTTGGCAGCATGAAATCTTAAGCTAGCTTATTAAACTGGCTTTATATAACACCCATACTGTTTTACAGATGGGTGTTTTTTTAGCGTTCAATATACAAATTTAATCGAGGAATTAATAATTCAACCTGTTTTGCTTTAGGTCGATTACGAATAGCAATGTTATTTGCATGGTAATCGGGGAGCTCACCGATTTTAATTTCTGCTACTGTTTTTTCGAGCGCAAAAACGAATAAAGGTGTTGCACAGGCAAACTGCGTTTGTTTCTGTTGCTCTTTATCCCACACTCGAGCTATTGGCTGAACTTTGACAGGGCGTTGAGTTTTCAGAACCGCATTATGAGGTAGGGAATCAATTAGCCGAATTTCATTTTCCAGTTGTAAAAGCCAATGTTCTTTAGGTAAATGAAGAGGGCAGCGGCCACTATCTATACTTGCTTGTAAACGGTCTAGTACTGTATCTTTGGTCACTTTATTGATAACTTTTTTATTCGCCCAGCCAAAATTAACTGTATCGACATCAACCAATGAGGTGAGGGTACGATAGGTATTTAATGTCAGCAGTCCGTGTAAACTGTCACGGATAAAGTCGAATCGATGAGGTTCATTCACTTGTGTGACAATTGCCTTTATATGCATCTTTAACTCATTAATCTTTAATATTAACGAATTAAAGTCACGATATGTCTGTAAATGAGTTTGTATGCATATAACGCCAGGTAAGCGGATAGCGGCTTTATTGCTAATTTTTTCGGATTTATTCTGCAAAAATAATAAGTTAATTAACTTTATTGCTTCACTCACAGCATCATGACCCGCTAGTGTATGTACTGAAATTTGTTCTATTTCATTATTTTCCTCACCTTTAATAACTGAAGGTAACTGAAATACATGGGCTGTAAATGGAACCTGTTTTGATTGTTCCAGCAGCAAGAGGCTAAATTGGTTTATCCGTGACTCCAATTCATTGAACGTATCAATCAAATCTTGTTTTATAGTCATTTAGTTACAACATTCAAATGGGTGATAACTATAATTACCATTAACTATCGAGCTTATCAATAATAAAACGAAGCTTAAAAGGGCAAGTGGGTATTTTAACACTTGTCCTTTTCTTGTATATAACTTTACTTTTACGTTAATTTATTTCTGTATCAATGACTTGGTAAAATGCATTTGGTGTATCATATATCGTCCAAATGGCTAAGATTACATGGTAACCATTTTGATTTTTCGGTAATACACAGTTGTGTTCCACAATTTCCCCTGGAGTTTCTACACGTTCAAATTTACAAAATGGGGTTAGTGTAAATTGATTACGCGATAATAGGGCATTTGGCTGCCAGTCAGGCTTAGTTATGAAATATTCCCATTTTGTCGTTTTATGTTTTGCCGTGATGCGCCATTTAAACTTAACATTAGGTGAATTTAAAATAACCCGTTTCCATCGGTTCGTAGTTTGTATGTCTAAGGGAGAAAAAGCACCAATACCAGCGCTAGCAATTTTTCCATCAGCTGGGCCGTATTGGGGGAAGCCTTTTTGGCCTTCAATCGATTGCGGCTCATATTGCACTGGCCCACAGTGAGTATTTATACCTTGTTTGCAGTAATATGAGCGACTTTCAGGGGATTCGACATAGCCATGGGACCAAACAAAAGAACTACAACAAAAGAGCAATGATGCAAATAAAAATAGTTTTAGTGAGAATGGTTTCATTGAGTTTCCTCGTAATTAATAGACATTTTCATCATCTACTAATCACGAGGAGGAGCGGTAGCTTAACCTTTATTAGTTCCTAACCTATTGGTTATAACAAATTGATTTCAAACGGTAAGCAATGATAATGCCGATAAATAATATTCCAGCGATAAATAAAGCAACTCCATTCCAACCGAAGTGTTGCCAAAATAAGCCACCAACCGTACCTGCAATACTTGACCCTGCGTAATAACTAAATAAATACAAGGAAGACGCTTGGCCACGTGCTCGTTTAGCTCTGCGTCCCACCCAGCTACTAGCTACAGAGTGTGCTGCAAAAAAACCCGTTGTCAGTATTGTCATTCCAAGTAAAACTAACCAAACATTTGAATGTAATGTGACTAAAATACCAACTAACATCATACTGATGGACGCTATGAGTACTTGTCCAAGTCCATATTTGTGAATTAGGCTTCCTGTTTTAGTCGCACTGTAAGTCCCTGTTAAATAAATAACGGATAACAAGCCGACAGTAGACTGAGAAAAAGAGTAAGGCGCTTCAAGTAAGCGATATCCAATGTAGTTGTACATTGTGACAAAGCCCCCCATCAAAACAAAGCCTTCAATAAATAGAAAAGGTAAGCCTTTGTCTCTAAAATGTAGATGCAAATTAACCCACAGATTCTTAGGTTTTAAAGAACTCGCCCGGAAGTGCTGAGAAGGGGGCAATAAGCGCCAAAAGCCAATAGCCGCGATCAAAGCTAACGAACCTAAAATTACCACGGCAACACGCCATGAATAAAAATCAGCGATCACTCCCGTCACCAAACGGCCGCTCATTCCACCCAATGAATTACCACTAATATATAAGCCCATGGATAGTGCAACATAGCTTGGATGGATCTCTTCGCTTAAATAGGTCATTGCAACCGCGGCAACACCACTTAGCGACAAACCAACTAATGCTCTCGCAATTAAGATCCCTTGCCAACTCTGCATGACGGAACTAAGTAGCGTAAATAATGCGGCACAGGTCAATGCAATCACCATCACATTTTTTCGACCTATTGCATCTGAAATTGGCCCTGTAATTAATAAACCTAATGCCATCAAGCCAGTACTCAGTGATAATGATAAGCTTGCAGTGGCAGGGGAAATATTAAAATCCTCTGACAGCATAGGCAAAATTGGCTGCACAAAATACAGTAATGCAAATGTGGCAAAACCCACCGTAAAAAAAGATAAAGTCACACGTAAATACAGCGCATCATCTCTTTGTATGTAATGTTTTTTTTGTGTGGTATTTCCTTGCTGGGGTGCCCTTATTCCTTCGTTAGGTTGCTCAGATGTAAGACTATTCTGTGAGTGTTCCATGTATATTCCTTGTCATACCAACACGTTTGATTTCGATCAAAGAATAGAAACTTTCTATTTTTTTGTCTAATATATTAATCATTAACAATGATATTTTAAACATATCAATGATATCGAGAAAACGATGAGTATAGAACTTAGGCACCTGCGGTACTTTATTGCTGTCGCTGAAGAGCTCCATTTTGGCAAGGCTGCTGAACGTTTACATATTTCACAGCCCCCGTTAAGCCAACAAATACAAATACTTGAAGAGAAAATTAATGCAAAACTGTTAGAAAGGAATAATCGAAATGTTGCCTTAACGCCAGCAGGCACGATGTTTTTAAAAGAAGCGTATCAAATTTTAGCGCAAGTCGATGCAGCTGCGACAAAAGCGGCTCGCATGGAAAAAGGCGAACTTGGGGAGTTGTCCATTGGATTTACTTCAACTACGCCGTTTATGCACAAGGTCACAATGAGTTTACGGCAATATCGGGAAACATACCCAGAGGTTTCTATTCATATGCACCAAATGAATACGAAACAACAGATTGCACCATTAATTACGGGGCGAATTGATTTTGGCATTATGAGAAATACGGTGTTACCAGAGCAATTGGATTACCAGCTATTATTTAAAGAGCCATTTATGGTCGCTGTCTATGAAGGGCACCCATTGTTAGAATTTATTGATGTTGGTGTCGATATTCAACAGCTTGCTGATTATCCTTTTATTTTCTTTGAACGTGATGTCGGTACTGCGTTATATGATGAAATAAACCAATTGTTAACATCTGCAGGGGTGGTACCGACCATTTCTCAAGAAGCAGGGGAAGCAATGACTATCTTGGGGTTAGTTGCCGCAGGTATGGGAATTTCCGTAATTACAGAATCATTCACACGTATGAAAATTGATGGTGTGAAATACTTAAAACTCACAAATATTAATGCTTCATCTGAAGTCTGGTTAGTCTACAATACGCGTAGAGCATTACCTGCTGTCGCCAAAAAATTAACAAATCTTTTGATGGCCAATATTGTTGGTCAACAAAAGTGAGTAAGCTCACACTTTCAATGCAAACGAAATCATTCATACACAGATTAAGGCATAATAACTCATTGCTTTATAAAGGAATTGAATTATTACCATGGTGAATCAAACAGGCCATATTGACCAAATCAAACAATTAAATACGGGGATTGTATATCGTATCATTGATCAGCATGGTCCAATTTCGCGTATTGCCTTATCAAAACAAGCGCAGCTTGCGCCTGCAAGTATCACTAAAATTACACGCGAGCTTATGGATGCCCACTTAATCAAAGAATTAGAGTTTCCTGTACTCGGTTTACGTGGACGCCCAGCGATAGGGCTAGTGATTGAAAGTGAAGGGTGGCAATTTCTAGCGATCCGTATTGAAGAGCAGAAACTTACCATTTCCCTGAAAGAAATTAATGCGGTTACCTTAGCGCAAACAGAATATCCATTTACACCGCTAGGGAATAGCGAATTTATGGATTCACTTTCTGAATTAATTAGTCAATTTTTTGCTAGTCATCAAAACATATTAGAAAGAGTCACCGCCATTAGCATTCTTATTGATGGTATTTTAGATCCCCATACCGGTGTTATTTATCAGCATCCTTCTTTTAAAATCCATCAATTGGCCATTGCGGAACACCTTACCAAGCAAACGGGTTTACCCACCTATTTACATCCGCCAGTGGATGCGTTGGCGTTAATGGACCACTTTTCTCATCAGGAGAAAAGAAAAGCAAAAAACATCATTTACTTACAGCTACAAGATGTTGTTAATGTCATGGTGTTAAACCATGGAACAGCCTTAGATGCGAATACCCGTCGACCTATTTTGTTTGGCCATACCCAATGTGAGCCATACCAACATAACTTTTGCTATTGCGGTAGCAACGATTGCTTAGAAACAAAAACGTCCATTCCTGCAATATTGCGGCAAGCTAATAATTTCCTAATAAACTACCCTGATTCTTTTTTGCATCAACACGATATTTCAATTGAAAAAATTTGCGCTGGAGCAACATTAAACGACAGACTTTGTGTTTACCTTATTAATCAAGTTGCCCAGCAATTAGCTAAACCATTAGCACTGATGGTGAATTTATTTGGTAGTGAGTTAATTTTAGTCAATTCACCTTTGAATCAAGGTTCTGAGCTGTTTTTAAAATGTTTACATGACCATATAAATAAATACGCAGTTCCTCTGTATTCATCCAATTTATCGATAGAAAAATCTTTATTTACAGTAAAGGAGAGTGAAACATCATTAATACAGAGAGAATTATATGATGGTTCACTGCTACTACAACTATTACAAGGTTAAAACAATTCGATAATATTTATACTATCGTACACAAAATTGAGCTAACGCAAACTTCTCACTTACCCATTCCAATAAACTGAATCCATATCATTTTTGCAGCTTATTGCTGTATAAGTCTGTCACTTCAGGATAGAAAAAGACCATGATCAATCTATTTGTTACCGGGACAGATACAGATGTCGGGAAGACAGTATCGACGCTTGCCATCTTGCAAGCACTAAATAACCAAGGAATTAAAGCAGTGGGCTATAAGCCTATTGCAGATCAATGCATTGATACCCCTGAAGGAATCAGAAATAAAGATGCATTACTCATCCACAGTGTTTCTAAAGACCTTGTTTCTTATGATGAAGTTAACCCTGTGCGTATTACAGACAATTACAGCCATGAAAATAGCATTGATTTTAATAAAATAAAGCATGGTCTAGACCATTTACATCATCAATGTGACATGGTTGTTATCGAGGGTAATGGGGGATGGCGCTATCTACTTGATGACAATACTTTTTATGCAGACTGGTTAAAAGGTCAACCTGTTGGTGTGATCTTAGTCGTCGGCATTCAACATGGTTGTGTTAATCACGCATTACTAACAGCGGATGCAATTCGAGCTGATGGCTTGCCATTAATTGGTTGGATGGCAAACCGCATCAATCCAGGATTGGCGCACTACGCACAAATCATTGAACGGTTACAACATCATATTAAGGCACCATTAATTGGGGAGATCCCGTATTTATTGCGGCCAGAAGAAAGAGAGTTAGGGCATTACCTTAATACAGATAAACTACAAGAACTTATTACCATTCCTAACTAAGCACGTTACGAACTAAGTAAGTTATTAATCAAAAAATAGGGCGCCATCATGAGTAGCGCCCTGTTTTTTACTTATAACTTATAATTAATGACGGGTATAAATGATTTTATAAGAATCATTTTGGCAGTGGCCGACGACTTGGCCTTTAGACGCGTCAACTTCATCATTAGGCACTGCAACCAAACTAAAGTTATCTGCAGGAACACCATTATTGATAATCTTTTGTTTGATTTCCTCAATTACGCTTTCACATGAAGCTTGCGCGAAAGCTGGTGCTAGCACCAGTGCAAATAAGGGTAACAATAATTTCTTTTTCATCTTCTCTCCTTGATCAACAGCTCCATAAAACAACCTATAAGGTTATGGATTATTAATTGGACGGCCATTACTTACGTCAAGGCAACGTTTAGTGCTCGGTTCCCAGTAAGCATTTAGATTGAGGCTTTTCTCGCATTTATCTTTTGCATCAAAAGCCTGATCTACTTTATCAAACTCTTTTTCGGTACGAGTATTAACCTTTTTGCGCAACATACGGGTATCATCCCATTGTTCCTTTTCTTGGCGCGCTTGCTCTTTATTAAGAGAGTCATCACCTTGACCTACTGAAACACACGTACTGCCTGCAGTACATGATGTCGTTGATTGTGCAGCGGAAGATGATGTAGCCCAAAGTAAAGGGAGACAGAAACATATTGCAGTTAAGCCAGTTTTCAACATTTTATGTGAATTCATGTAAATTCCTTACCAAACAGGACCGATAATCCCAGTATAGCTAAAAGTGTATCAGTACGTCTGTATAGAATAGTACTAAAAATTAAAGTTGTTTATATACGGTTAAACCAGCAAAAGTTTGGCAAACAGGCATCAATTCTAATGTATTTACATTCATGTGAGCCGGTAGAGTAGCAACCCAATAGACTGTTTCAGCAATATCTTCAGGGGTCAGAGCATCTGCACCTTGATAAGTGCTAGCTGCTTTATCGTCATCCCCTTTAAAGCGAATATTTGAGAACTCTGTACCACCAACGAGGCCCGGCTCGATATCGGTAACTCGAATTTTTTTCCCTTGTAAATCAGCACGCAAGCCAAGTGAAAATTGTTTCACAAAGGCTTTGGTTGCACCATAAACATTACCACCTTTGTAAGGCCAGCTCGCTGCAGTTGAGCCAATATTAATAATATGACCGTGGTTATTAGCAACCATGCCTTGCAATACCTCGTAAGTCATATTAACTAAACCTTTGGTATTCGTATTAATCATCACATCCCAATCGTCAGGATTGGCATCAAACGCCGGTTCTAAGCCTAAAGCCAAACCGGCATTATTAACTAAAATATCAATATGTTTGAGGTGTGCAGGTAAATTTGCAATCGCATCTTGGATGGCTGTTCTATCTTGGATATCCAATGTTAAAGGGTAAAATTTATCACCTAACTCTTGATGGAGAGCATCTAAACGCTCAGTTCTACGTCCTGTTCCAATAACGGTGTAATTATGTTTGATAAATCTGCGAGCAATTGATTCACCAAAACCAGAAGAAGCACCTGTTACTAAAATAATCATGGAAACCTCATAGTTATAATTGTCGTGTCAGTGTGGGTTTATTCTAACGCCATCGAAAAAGAACTACAAAAATTGTTACAACCCTAATATCTGTTTATCTTTTGGGTAGCTCAACGAATAACTAAATGAAATTTGCTTTTCTTCATTCGGTTCTAAGGCAATATCCCATGTTATTTCACCAGTGCTTTTATTGGGGGTTGTGTGCCCATTTCATCGAAAAGTCCAAAGTTTGCTCCTAGCCCTGTAATATCAAGGGCTACAGATAGTGTGTTATACGACAGTATTAACACTT
>NZ_JAALBT010000030.1:0-11044 GCF_011077905.1 Providencia sp. M-27
TACGTGAAAGGCGAGATCACCAAGGTAGTCGGCAAATAATGTCTAACAATTCGTTCAAGCCGACGCCGCTTCGCGGCGCGGCTTAACTCAAGCGTTAGATGCACTAAGCACATAATTGCTCACAGCCAAACTATCAGGTCAAGTCTGCTTTTATTATTTTTAAGCGTGCATAATAAGCCCTACACAAATTGGGAGATATATCATGAAAGGCTGGCTTTTTCTTGTTATCGCAATAGTTGGCGAAGTAATCGCAACATCCGCATTAAAATCTAGCGAGGGCTTTACTAAGCTTGCCCCTTCCGCCGTTGTCATAATCGGTTATGGCATCGCATTTTATTTTCTTTCTCTGGTTCTGAAATCCATCCCTGTCGGTGTTGCTTATGCAGTCTGGTCGGGACTCGGCGTCGTCATAATTACAGCCATTGCCTGGTTGCTTCATGGGCAAAAGCTTGATGCGTGGGGCTTTGTAGGTATGGGGCTCATAATTGCTGCCTTTTTGCTCGCCCGATCCCCATCGTGGAAGTCGCTGCGGAGGCCGACGCCATGGTGACGGTGTTCGGCATTCTGAATCTCACCGAGGACTCCTTCTTCGATGAGAGCCGGCGGCTAGACCCCGCCGGCGCTGTCACCGCGGCGATCGAAATGCTGCGAGTCGGATCAGACGTCGTGGATGTCGGACCGGCCGCCAGCCATCCGGACGCGAGGCCTGTATCGCCGGCCGATGAGATCAGACGTATTGCGCCGCTCTTAGACGCCCTGTCCGATCAGATGCACCGTGTTTCAATCGACAGCTTCCAACCGGAAACCCAGCGCTATGCGCTCAAGCGCGGCGTGGGCTACCTGAACGATATCCAAGGATTTCCTGACCCTGCGCTCTATCCCGATATTGCTGAGGCGGACTGCAGGCTGGTGGTTATGCACTCAGCGCAGCGGGATGGCATCGCCACCCGCACCGGTCACCTTCGACCCGAAGACGCGCTCGACGAGATTGTGCGGTTCTTCGAGGCGCGGGTTTCCGCCTTGCGACGGAGCGGGGTCGCTGCCGACCGGCTCATCCTCGATCCGGGGATGGGATTTTTCTTGAGCCCCGCACCGGAAACATCGCTGCACGTGCTGTCGAACCTTCAAAAGCTGAAGTCGGCGTTGGGGCTTCCGCTATTGGTCTCGGTGTCGCGGAAATCCTTCTTGGGCGCCACCGTTGGCCTTCCTGTAAAGGATCTGGGTCCAGCGAGCCTTGCGGCGGAACTTCACGCGATCGGCAATGGCGCTGACTACGTCCGCACCCACGCGCCTGGAGATCTGCGAAGCGCAATCACCTTCTCGGAAACCCTCGCGAAATTTCGCAGTCGCGACGCCAGAGACCGAGGGTTAGATCATGCCTAGCATTCACCTTCCGGCCGCCCGCTAAATATCTCCTTTTGGGTTGTTAATAAAACATCCAATAAGTTGACTGTGCGTGAAAAAGAAAGTTTTGTGTGATGGCGTTGAAGATCGCACCGTTAAGCTCTTATGTGGGATGGTGCAGAGCTCGACGACTACCGATAAAACGCAACCGCCGCAAACAGACAAGAAAAAGCCCCAACTGATAACAGTTGGGGCTTCAGTATTGTGATTGGTGGAGCAATAGCACCCTGAACCCAAAACCTTCTCGCTCAACCGGTAGTGGCTGATAACAACTCGTGAGGGCTATTGCGGGTTAAGCATTTAGCGATGTCTAGGGCCAGACTGGACGTCTGAACGCAAGCCGCTGATACTGTACATAACCACAGTATCAGCGGAGGATACCCATGTCGCTGGCAAGGAACGCCACGGCGAGTCAATCGCCCACTCAAACAAACGGTTACGAACGCCACCAACCCGACCAGACGCTGCTCTACCAGCTGGTTGAGCAGCACTACCCAGCCTTCAAAGCCTCACTCGAAGCCCAAGGTCAACACCTGCCTCGCTACATCCAACAAGAATTCAACGACCTCCTCCAATGTGGCCGTCTGGAGTATGGTTTCATGCGGGTTCGCTGCGAGGATTGTCATCACGAGCGTCTGGTCGCCTTCAGCTGTAAACGACGCGGCTTTTGCCCTAGCTGCGGTGCCCGCCGGATGGCCGAGAGTGCGGCGCTGCTGATAGACGAAGTCTTCCCCAAGGAGCCCATTCGCCAGTGGGTGCTCAGCTTTCCTTTCCAGCTACGCTTTTTGCTGGCTCGCCATCCCCAGCTGATGGGCCAGGTCTTGAGTATCGTCTATCGTACACTCTCAACTCATCTGATCAAAAAAGCCGGTTACACCAAAGCCTCTGCACAAACTGGCTCAGTGACTCTTATCCAACGCTTTGGCTCCGCGCTAAATCTCAATGTCCACTACCACATGCTGTTTCTCGATGGTGTCTATGCCGAAGATGACTATGGCAAGCAACGCTTCCATCGTGTCAAGGCACCCACTTACGATGAGCTGAATACGCTCGCTCACACCCTCAGCCATCGCATCGCTCGCTGCATGGAAAAGCGTGGGATTTTGGAGCGTGATGCCGAGAATACGTGGTTGACACTGGAAGAGGGCGAAGACGATACGCTGACTCAATTACATGGTGCTTCGGTTACGTATCGCATTGCCGTCGGCCCCCAGCAAGGGCGCAAAGTCTTCACCCTGCAAACCTTGCCAGGGCGTGAGGATAAAGCCGACTCAAGCAGTCGAGTAGCCAACCATGCTGGTTTCTCGCTACACGCCGGTGTGATGGCCGAAGCGCATCAGCGGGATAAGCTTGAGCGCTTGTGTCGCTACATTAGTCGGCCAGCGGTTTCAGAAAAACGTCTGGCATTAACCGCCAATGGGCAGGTGCGTTACGAGCTCAAAACTCCGTACCGCAATGGCACCACCCATGTGATCTTCGAGCCGCTGGACTTCATCGCCAAACTCGCTGCGTTGGTACCTAAGCCGCGAGTCAACCTCACACGCTTCCACGGCGTCTTTGCACCGAACAGCAAACACCGAGTTCAAGTAACACCCGCCAAGCGGGGCAAGAAGCCCGACAAATCGGAAGGTCTCGATACTAACTGGCGTGACAAGAGTCCTGCAGAGCGCCACCGCGCCATGACCTGGATGCAACGCCTCAAGCGAGTCTTCAATATTGATATTGAAGTCTGCGAACACTGCGGCGGTCACGTCAAAGTGATTGCCAGCATCGAAGATCCGAAGGTCATTGAGCAGATTCTCAAGCATCTGAAACAGAAAACAGCCAAGGCGAATGCCGCCAAGCAGCGTGAGCTGCCACCAGAACGAGCGCCGCCACTGACTCCCAGCCTGTTCGATCCATCACAGAGTCGTCTCTTTGACTGACGACCCCAAATCCAACACTGCTCAACACTGCCAACTTTTAAACGGGGCGGTGGGGCAGTTTGTATCTCTCGAGCTATCAGGCTAGAGATTTTACCGCCAAATCGAACCTTATTAGAGCGGTTTAGGCTGGACCGGCAGTTAAAATTGGGGCTTGAGCGGTAAACGAGTGAGGGAATTTCAGGTAAGATACTTCGGATGAGGAGCAAAAAGGTGGTTTATACTTCCTATACCCAAAAAGGTGGTTTATACTTCCTATACCCTAAAAAGGCAGCTTTGGCTGCCTTTTGTATAATTCATATCGACTTATCAAAAGGACAATCCGATGAATGTCATTATAAAAGCTGTAGTTACTGCCTCGACGCTACTGATGGTATCTTTTAGTTCATTCGAAACCTCAGCGCAATCCCCACTGTTAAAAGAGCAAATTGAATCCATAGTCATTGGAAAAAAAGCCACTGTAGGCGTTGCAGTGTGGGGGCCTGACGATCTGGAACCTTTACTGATTAATCCTTTTGAAAAATTCCCAATGCAAAGTGTATTTAAATTGCATTTAGCTATGTTGGTACTGCATCAGGTTGATCAGGGAAAGTTGGATTTAAATCAGACCGTTATCGTAAACAGGGCTAAGGTTTTACAGAATACCTGGGCTCCGATAATGAAAGCGTATCAGGGAGACGAGTTTAGTGTTCCAGTGCAGCAACTGCTGCAATACTCGGTCTCGCACAGCGATAACGTGGCCTGTGATTTGTTATTTGAACTGGTTGGTGGACCAGCTGCTTTGCATGACTATATCCAGTCTATGGGTATAAAGGAGACCGCTGTGGTCGCAAATGAAGCGCAGATGCACGCCGATGATCAGGTGCAGTATCAAAACTGGACCTCGATGAAAGGTGCTGCAGAGATCCTGAAAAAGTTTGAGCAAAAAACACAGCTGTCTGAAACCTCGCAGGCTTTGTTATGGAAGTGGATGGTCGAAACCACCACAGGACCAGAGCGGTTAAAAGGTTTGTTACCAGCTGGTACTGTGGTCGCACATAAAACTGGTACTTCGGGTATCAAAGCCGGAAAAACTGCGGCCACTAATGATTTAGGTATCATTCTGTTGCCTGATGGACGGCCCTTGCTGGTTGCTGTTTTTGTGAAAGACTCAGCCGAGTCAAGCCGAACCAATGAAGCTATCATTGCGCAGGTTGCTCAGACTGCGTATCAATTTGAATTGAAAAAGCTTTCTGCCCTAAGCCCAAATTAACAGACTATCAGCACTATCTAAGCCGCTGACTCTGGTTGTACACTAAAGCTTCGGTAGCGCCAGGACGACCATATAAAATATTTTCCCTTACAGTACGGTGTAGCAGGGAGGTATCCTGGGTCACCATAGCTATATGAGCGCGAAGACTTTCCTGTGATACAGTTTTGATGTCCTGACCGTCTATCAAAATCTGGCCTGAATTGACATCATAAAAGCGCAGCAGTAAGTTCACCAGCGTGGATTTACCAGCACCAGAACGGCCGACTAAACCTACTTTTTCACCGGGTTTAATCGACAAGTCCAGACCATCAATCACAGGACCATGTTCACCTGCTGCTTTGCCGTAGTTAAAGTTCAGTTGCTTAAACTCAATCTGACCTTGTGGCACTTCAAGCGGCTTCGCATCAGCTTTGTCGATGATTTGCTGAGGCTGAGACAAAGTCGCAATACCATCTGCCACAGTACCTATGTTTTCAAACAGTGCACTGACTTCCCACATGATCCACTGCGACATACCATTTAAACGCAGCGCCAGACTGACTGCGATGGCAATAGAGCCCACAGTGACGGCATTGACAGACCAAAGCCATATCGCCAGCGTGGCAATAGAGAACACCAACAGATAGTTCAGACCCTGCACACAAATATTGAGCCAGGTAGCCAGTCGCATTTGTCTGTACACAGGCACCAGAAACAGCTGCATGCTATCGCGGGCGTATTCTGACTCACGAGCCGTGTGTGAAAACAGTTTAATAGTGCTGATATTGGTGTAGCTGTCGACAATACGGCCTGTCATTTCTGAACGGGCATCGGCTTGTTCTGTTGCAACTTGTTTCAGTCTCGGCACAAAATAAAACTGCAAGCCGGTGTATATGACTAACCAGGCAATCATCGGCAGTACCAAGCGCCAATCTGCATCGGCGATCAGATACAACATAGAGCCAAAATACACCACCACATACACCATCACATCCAGCAGCTTGGTGGCCGTTTCGCGCACTGCCAAAGCCGTTTGCATCACTTTAGTGGCGATGCGACCAGCGAATTCATTCTGGTAGAAACCCAAACTTTGTTTCAGTAAATAACGATGCGCCAGCCAGCGGATCGACATAGGGTAGTTACCCAATATAGTTTGGTGGATCAGGGCTGAGTGAAAAAATACCAAACCAGGCAACACCAGCAACATCACTATGGCCATAGTGATCAAGGTATCCTGCTCTTCCTGCCAGAAAGTAGCCGGATTCTTGGTTACCAACCAATCGACTAATTGCCCCATATAGCCAAATAAGGACACTTCTAATGCGGCCAGTAAGGCTGTCGCAATAGACATCAGGATCAGAGGCAACACCATGCCTTGACTGTAATGCAAACAAAATGCAAACAGGCCTTGAGGTGGCTGAGTTGGCTCTTTATCAGGGAAAGGGTTGGTTAAGCGTTCAAAAAAGCCCAGCATAAAATTCCTCTGCAGCAACGAAAAAGGCAGTTATTGTACGTCAAAGTTTAAAAAACAGATGTAACTATTTGATGAAAGCCCGGTTTAGAACGGCCATCTTATTTTATAACCGATAGCTTGTGACTCGCTTTTTTGCTGAACAGAACAGCAGATTGTTGAAAATAAATACAAAAAATCTGAAAAATCCAAAAGATGCTATATCACATGAACTCAGCAGCTTAGATTTATTGAAGGACCGTTAATAGGTAATAACTGGAAAATCTATAACTTAGCTTCTGTTTTGTCAGCTTGCAAAGGACTTTTTGCTTTCTACACTGAAAATACAGAGTACCCGAATCAGGGTGTTGTCTCGTCTTACAGGAGTGTTGAAATGGATGCCAAAGAATTATTGGTCTACATGAAGCAGGCAGAACTGCAAGCTGAGTTAGTCGTTGAGGCTGGTCAGCAACTGGACAGAGCCATCAAACAATTACATGACTGGTCTGAAGACTGGGATTGTCAGCGCCGGGCTTGTGAAGATATGTACGATGCCGTGCATTTAATTCTGATCCATAGCTATCAATTATCCCGGATTTTCTGGCCCGCCAAGTGTTGCGGAGAACTGGGGCTGGATTTGTGTCATAGAGCCATGGCGCTGCGAAGTGAAATCAACCTGCCTGATCTAAACCATCCACTGCGGAATGAGGCGTTATGGCGTCATGCAGATGAGCTGGATCATTCAGTGCGGGATAATACTGCTCTGCGTCGTTATCAAGCGCATCATTTAACCGGTTTTAATCAGGTGATCACCTGGATGGATAATGAAGCCATGTTTTGCTGGCTTGAACCTGCCAGTAAAACCTTTGTGTTTCATGCCGAGGAGTTTGCTTTAGCCCAATTACTGGATGCTGTGCATCAGGTTCAGCAAGATATTCAGAATTTTCTTAACAAGCAGCATCAGTCAAATCTAAAGGTGGCCAAAGCTGGCGTGCATCACTATGAGAAGCAGTGGGGGGCATTTAAAATAAGACAAGACAGATCTTGTCCACAGCTTTGTTGTTATGACTACTTATCTAATTTAATAAATCCGTAGGCAGAAATCTCGCTGAGCTTATGTTCTCTGATCTTTTTTGCGACTTCTGCTTGGTAGTCTTCAATGTACAGGTGCAAAAAATCTTTAAACTCTTCATCCAAAGCACGTCTATCCACAGAGTTACCGAACCGTTGCGCTTCGTATGCAAGCAGGCATAATCTATGCGCCCGGATCTCCATATCAGCGGCCACCTGCTTTTCGATAATGTTTAATGCATCTGACATTCCAATCAACTTCTTGTAGAAAAACAGACTTAACAGTAAAAAGCCAAACGTAATTGCAGACATAACAAAAGTCAGCATTCCTGAAGTTCCTTTCTGTGCTTGACGGCTCCTGATATGGACCATAAAAATATCGCTAAAATTGCTGCGATATTTATAGCTGGTATTCCATATTTGTATATACCACCCAATAGATCAGTGCCAAATATGACTCTGTCTGTGAATCTCGCTACCTGCAGAACAGAGTGCATCAAGATGCTTAAACAAATGAATTGAGTGATTTGTTCAACCGCCCATACGAATTTTCTATGAATAACCCAGATGATACCAAGCGTCAATGTTTGACATATCACCCAACTTGGGTACCAAAGTAAGCGAGCGAGCTCAGGAGATGTTTCAGATATCCCCATCAGCAAAGGAGCAATCCTGTCTTGAGCTAATCCCGATAAAGTGAGTATCAATATGGTTATTCGTGCAGATTTACTGGCCGACCAGACTAAGGACAGCAGTAGAGAACCTATGCACAACACCCATAAGTACTCAGCAAGAGTCGTAATAAATGTCCCCACAAACTACCTCTTATTTTGGTGGTTCATTACCCCAGCCACCACCTAATGTAGTCAGTGTTGGATTTATTGCTTTAGATTCTTGCTGCTCTGCAGCCAGCTTCGCCTTTGCTTCAGCAGATAAGGTGACAGTGTCTGCAGTAGAGGGTGCTGTTGTAGTGGTGGTTTTAGCCTGAGCAGCAGGAGCAACAGTTTGTATTGTTGATGTAGCCGCTGTGCCCGGAGTATTTAAGTTGATTTGCATAACTGTTCCTTACCATTGTCACTAAATCAGAAAACAAATGTACCGAGGGCTTTACTAAGCTTGCCCCTTCCGCCGTTGTCATAATCGGTTATGGCATCGCATTTTATTTTCTTTCTCTGGTTCTGAAATCCATCCCTGTCGGTGTTGCTTATGCAGTCTGGTCGGGACTCGGCGTCGTCATAATTACAGCCATTGCCTGGTTGCTTCATGGGCAAAAGCTTGATGCGTGGGGCTTTGTAGGTATGGGGCTCATAATTGCTGCCTTTTTGCTCGCCCGATCCCCATCGTGGAAGTCGCTGCGGAGGCCGACGCCATGGTGACGGTGTTCGGCATTCTGAATCTCACCGAGGACTCCTTCTTCGATGAGAGCCGGCGGCTAGACCCCGCCGGCGCTGTCACCGCGGCGATCGAAATGCTGCGAGTCGGATCAGACGTCGTGGATGTCGGACCGGCCGCCAGCCATCCGGACGCGAGGCCTGTATCGCCGGCCGATGAGATCAGACGTATTGCGCCGCTCTTAGACGCCCTGTCCGATCAGATGCACCGTGTTTCAATCGACAGCTTCCAACCGGAAACCCAGCGCTATGCGCTCAAGCGCGGCGTGGGCTACCTGAACGATATCCAAGGATTTCCTGACCCTGCGCTCTATCCCGATATTGCTGAGGCGGACTGCAGGCTGGTGGTTATGCACTCAGCGCAGCGGGATGGCATCGCCACCCGCACCGGTCACCTTCGACCCGAAGACGCGCTCGACGAGATTGTGCGGTTCTTCGAGGCGCGGGTTTCCGCCTTGCGACGGAGCGGGGTCGCTGCCGACCGGCTCATCCTCGATCCGGGGATGGGATTTTTCTTGAGCCCCGCACCGGAAACATCGCTGCACGTGCTGTCGAACCTTCAAAAGCTGAAGTCGGCGTTGGGGCTTCCGCTATTGGTCTCGGTGTCGCGGAAATCCTTCTTGGGCGCCACCGTTGGCCTTCCTGTAAAGGATCTGGGTCCAGCGAGCCTTGCGGCGGAACTTCACGCGATCGGCAATGGCGCTGACTACGTCCGCACCCACGCGCCTGGAGATCTGCGAAGCGCAATCACCTTCTCGGAAACCCTCGCGAAATTTCGCAGTCGCGACGCCAGAGACCGAGGGTTAGATCATGCCTAGCATTCACCTTCCGGCCGCCCGCTAGCGGACCCTGGTCAGGTTCCGCGAAGGTGGGCGCAGACATGCTGGGCTCGTCAGGATCAAACTGCACTATGAGGCGGCGGTTCATACCGCGCCAGGGGAGCGAATGGACAGCGAGGAGCCTCCGAACGTTCGGGTCGCCTGCTCGGGTGATATCGACGAGGTTGTGCGGCTGATGCACGACGCTGCGGCGTGGATGTCCGCCAAGGGAACGCCCGCCTGGGACGTCGCGCGGATCGACCGGACATTCGCGGAGACCTTCGTCCTGAGATCCGAGCTCCTAGTCGCGAGTTGCAGCGACGGCATCGTCGGCTGTTGCACCTTGTCGGCCGAGGATCCCGAGTTCTGGCCCGACGCCCTCAAGGGGGAGGCCGCATATCTGCACAAGCTCGCGGTGCGACGGACACATGCGGGCCGGGGTGTCAGCTCCGCGCTGATCGAGGCTTGCCGCCATGCCGCGCGAACGCAGGGGTGCGCCAAGCTGCGGCTCGACTGCCACCCGAACCTGCGTGGCCTATACGAGCGGCTCGGATTCACCCACGTCGACACTTTCAATCCCGGCTGGGATCCAACCTTCATCGCAGAACGCCTAGAACTCGAAATCTAACGTCCGTTCGGGCATCGAGGTCCATGTCGGGGTGGGACGGGCCCGTGGCTTCAAGATCACTTGCAGTCCGACCGCGATGTCTTGGTTGCGCGAGAGGTTGTCGATATCCTCCACTTCCATCATCAACCCTGGATAATGCCGCCGCCGTCATCGCCGCCGACGCCCGTGCCGGGCTTTTCGGGCCTGTCAGGCTTGCTCGGCCTTCAGCCTGCCTGGGCGAGATCTCCGGCGGACGGATTAACGGCGGAGCTTCGCCGCCTTTCGTGCGTGTGAAGGCCGAAGATAGTTCTCTCAAAAACATCCGTTTATGAGAGATACCAAATGTCATTTTCAGAAGACGACTGCACCAGTTGATTGGGCGTAATGGCTGTTGTGCAGCCAGCTCCTGACAGTTCAATATCAGAAGTGATCTGCACCAATCTCGACTATGCTCAATACTCGTGTGGGCTCTGTTGCAAAAATCGTGAAGCTTGAGCATGCTTGGCGGAGATTGGACGGACGGAACGATGACGGATTTCAAGTGGCGCCATTTCCAGGGTGATGTGATCCTGTGGGCGGTGCGCTGGTATTGTCGCTATCCGATCAGCTATCGCGACCTTGAGGAAATGCTGGCGGAACGCGGCATTTCGGTCGACCATACGACGATCTATCGCTGGGTCCAGTGCTACGCCCCGGAGATGGAGAAGCGGCTGCGCTGGTTCTGGCGGCGTGGCTTTGATCCGAGCTGGCGCCTGGATGAAACCTACGTCAAGGTGCGGGGCAAGTGGACCTACCTGTACCGGGCAGTCGACAAGCGGGGCGACACGATCGATTTCTACCTGTCGCCGACCCGCAGCGCCAAGGCAGCGAAGCGGTTCCTGGGCAAGGCCCTGCGAGGCCTGAAGCACTGGGAAAAGCCTGCCACGCTCAATACCGACAAAGCGCTGATGAATCCCCTAATGATTTTGGTAAAAATCATTAAGTTAAGGTGGATACACATCTTGTCATATGATCAAATGGTTTCGCGAAAAATCAATAATCAGACAACAAGATGTGCGAACTCGATATTTTACACGACTCTCTTTACCAATTCTGCCCCGAATTACACTTAAAACGACTCAACAGCTTAACGTTGGCTTGCCACGCATTA
>NZ_JAALBT010000031.1:0-10821 GCF_011077905.1 Providencia sp. M-27
GCGGCGCAGTGGCTGGATGGTCGTAGACAAAAGAAATGTTCAACGAGTTGCCCGAGCAAAGCGAGGGAGCTACTGAGGTGTTTTAGGTTTGTCTTGAAAAGGAGCAAACGTTGTTTGCGACATCTTTTTAACTACGGCAAATCGACGGCAGTTTTCTGATTTATCCACAGGGCTGGGATTTATTCTTTTTTATCTTTTATTCTTTCTTTATTCTAGTGTTTTTATTTTATTGATTTTAAACACAAAAAAAACAGAAAGGTACAGTAAAAATCGGAATTGGTACAGTAAAAATCGGATAAGCTGCGCCAAAGGTACAGTAAAAATCGAATAACCCACAGAAAAACCGAAAAGGTACAGTTGAAAAAAATCACAAAACCTTTATTGTAAGTACAGCGATTTATACCCCTTCACCGAGGTTGCTATGTCTGAATTAGTTGTTTTCAAAGCAAATGAATTAGCAGTGAGCCGTTACGACCTTACTGAGCATGAAACCAAATTGATTTTGTGTGGTGTGGCGTTACTCAATCCAACAATTGATGATCCTAATGAAGATCAACGAACGGTTGCATTTACTTATCAGCAATATGCACAAATGATGGGTTTATCAAATGATAATGC
Source organism: Providencia sp. M-27 (assembly GCF_011077905.1). NCBI lineage: Bacteria > Pseudomonadati > Pseudomonadota > Gammaproteobacteria > Enterobacterales > Morganellaceae > Providencia > Providencia sp. M-27. Next base: position 619 of record NZ_JAALBT010000031.1, read on the forward strand.
TTATCAGAGATTAAAAAACATAACTCGAGAATTGATGACTCGCACCATTGAAATAATCTATCCAACAGGACCTATATCTGAGCGAATATTTCAGTGGGTAAATTACGCGGAGTTTAATAGGGATAAGCAAGCGGTAAAACTTAGATTTAGTAAGGAAATAGTGCCATATTTATTTCAATTGAAAAGATTTATTAAATATAACCTAGAGCACGTAAAAGCCTTTGAAAACAAGTATTCCATGCGCGTCTATGAATGGTTATTAAAGGAATTAACTCAACGTAAAACCAATAAAGCTAACATTGAAATAAGCCTTAAAGAATTCAAGTTTATGTTGATGCTAGAAAAAAATTATCCTGAATTTAAAAAATTCAATCATTGGGTTTTAAAACCAATCTCAAAAGATTTAAATACCTACAGCAACATGAAGCTGACTATTGAAAAACGCGGTCGTCCTGCTGACACACTGATCTTTCAAGTTGAACTGGATAAACAAATTGACCTTGTAACTGAACTAGCAAAAGATCCAGCATCAAAAAAAGAAGATAAGACAATCCGTTTAACGCCTGATAATCGTCTTCATGAGGGGCTAAAAACAACATTGCATGATGCTTTAACTGCAAAAATTCAACTGACTAGTTTTGAAGCAAAATTCCTGAGCGATATGCAAAGCAAGTACGATCTTAACGGCTCATTTACATGGCTGACTCAAAAACAACGAACTACGCTAGAGAAAATTCTGGCGAAATACGGGCGGATATGAGGTATCTATGGCACTGGTATCAGTTACAGAGGCAGCCAGACTAACTGGAAAAAACAGAGCAACAATACATCGCTATATTAAGCAAGGAAAACTGTCGCAAATTTCTGATGCAACAAATACAAAAAAAGTAGATACATCAGAGCTTATTCGTGTATTTGGTTCACTAAATGCGACACATGCAACACTGTCGCAAAGCGATGCAATGCAGCACGATGCAACACCTAAAACAGATCAATCCGTTGCACTGTTACAACAAAAAATTGCACTTTTAGAACAACTGCTTGAAAGCAAAAATAACGAATTACAACGTCAGGACGAGCATATAGACAGCCTGAAACAAGCAATGCTATTAATCGAATCCAAGTTACCAGCAACACCCGACCCCGTTGCACCTGCACCAACCAAAAAACCGTGGCAATTCTGGAAAAAATAGCCGGTTGGTGTCATTTTTATCGCGAAACCGAAACCACCATTTTGATAACAAATGAGTAACACAAAAATGGGGCTTTTTACGGGTGGAAGATAGGGGGTTTTGAGCGATTGAAGGCATTTTTTGATTGAGTGCCTAGGCGGGCATGCGCTTAAGCACCTTTATGTTAAATATGGCATTTTTGTTTTAAAAAGACTTTTTTCTTGGCATCCTCTGCCTTTAGGGCGGAGCGGGGGTAAATTTGCAAAAATAACGTAAACGTCGCATCGTTATTACGATTATAATCGTATTATTCAAGATTAGTTCTATCATGAAGGGGGGTGTATACTTCATGATTTCCTAGGTTCATGTAACCTTCTGTAGTATTAGCGACGCTAAGGCAGGCGGTTTAGCGTTGAATTCAAATTTTGGCGTCATTTATACATGGAAATAAAAATGAATAATGTCTATAAGTTAATTTGGTCAGTATCACAAAATGCATGGATTGTTTGTTCAGAGTTAGGTAGAAAAAAAAAAATCGGCATGTCGTGCTAGCATTTTAATTGCTTCGTTAGTATTTCTACTCTCTCCTGTTACATACGGTTCAACATGTGGAACATCAACTGTACCCGATAATGGATTTGCTTGTTCGACTATATCTGCTGCAAATACTCCGAGTGGTGATTATGGTTTACTTGGCAAAAAGAGCATCTATTACACTTCAACTGCAGAGGGATATGGCAAGAATTTTGTGCTTGAAAATCAAAATATAAATATTACAAATTTAAAGTATGAATCTGCTGGATTACTGCTTGGAACAATAGGTTATGACTCAGGTTCAGTTCGTTATAGTACCTTGACTGGCAATAATCTATCTGTAGTTGCTGATGGCTCAAATGCAGGCACATCTTCTATTGCAGGGTTATCAGCAGGATTTGGTGGTAGCGTTTATTTTAATAATGTTGATTTGACTTTTTTGAATGCAAATAATGGCGACATTAATGGTTTGATGGCTGGCCAAGCCTACAATGACAGCGGTAGCCTTTCATCTAATAATAGAACTAACTATATTGAAGTAAATAACGATTATACGTTTAAGGCAATAAAAACTAGCTCTACCAATACAAACCCTGTAACAGGTATTAGTGCTATTCAGAACAATGATGGTACAGGCTCGTCAAAAACAGGCGTAGGTCCAACAGCTCATGTCGTTATTAAAGGTGACTATAGTGCTGATAGGTAATGGTGTATATGTTTCAGGTAAGGACACTGAATCTAGGGCTATGCCAACAGTAGAGTTATTGGGTAATACATCTATTACGCTTCATGGCGGCGGGAACGCGTTACACATTGGAAAGAAAAACAGATCTTTTGGTAATTTTTATATTATTAGAGATGGCTGGGGAGCTGGACAAATTGTATTCGGTGAAAATTCCAATGTAAACATTGATCAGTCTGACGCAAAAGGTGAAGCGATTATCTTAGCTTTTGGTGGATCTAAATTAGAAGCAAGTAAAACAAAAGAATTTAAAGTACGTTCTCAAGATTCAGCTATACGTGTAGGAACTGATTTTTTAACACAATCAGTTCAAGATTCTACTACAGAAATTTCTGCAAATATTAATAATGCTGATTTCGCTTTATCAAATGACACTTTAGGGGCATCGTTGCTAGCGATTGATAATAATCAAGCAGATGTGAAGTTTAATTTTACAGGAGATAAAACTCAGTTAATTGCATCTAAGCAAGGTGCATTACTACAAGTTGGCAATTCATCAAATATAGATATGGGTGTAAGCGAAGGTAAAATCCAAGGCCTTACAGAAATGGGGACTAATTCTTCAATTGACTTAAAATTGAATAATAGTGCTTTATGGCAGCTTGCTAAAAAAGGCACAGAAACTCAGTCTACCTTTACTACCTTAGAATTGAATGATTCAACTCTAAATGGTTTTGATGTTGATTCGGCTAATTGGGGGGTATCTGATTTCATTCTAAAAGGTCAAACGATTACTTCAAATAATGGCGTGATTAACTTAGATAATGGTAAAGTTGGCGACAAATTAAAAATTGACGGTAATTATGTTGCGAGTGGAAATGCTACAGTAAAAATGAACACTCTTTGGAATGCTCCGGGTGATGTACAAGGTACTAATTCAGTATCTGATGTATTGAAAATTACAGGTACTGCAACAGGTATGACAACAGTTGTTCCTGTCAGTGCAAATGGTACGCTTAATTTAATCGATGGTAATATTCAACAAATTCAAATTGTTATTAACACAACACCAGTAATTTATGTAGAAAAAGCTGGTAACCAATCATTCCAAGGTAATGCAAGAACGACTGGTATTTCTCAAGTACAGCTTGCTATGAGAAATAACCAAGATACAAATGCTGATGAGTATTATTGGACCGCAAAAGCCAAAGATAAGGATGTAGATATTTATAACCCTGAAACTTCGGGCTATGTACAAATGCCTGTTGCTAACATGGAGTTAGGTTACACAACTTTAGCAACATTACATGAGCGTCGTGGTGAAAATCAAACACTTGCTTGGGATGAATGCGGTACATGTGTAAACGATAATAATGGTCAAAGCTGGGGACGTATTGTTGGTAGCCATTTAGATTTAGAAGGCAAAAACCGCTTTAATATGAGCGGTGAACAATACCTTGTGCAAATTGGTCATGACTTTATTATTCATGAAAATATTGAAAAACAATCACGTAATCATACCGGGGCTTATATCTCGTATGGTCGTAGCGATATAGATTTTGAAGATCGTTATAGAGCAATTAATGGTCAAATTGTTTCAAACAAAAAAACAGGTAATGGTAAAACTGATGCTTTCAGCCTAGGTTTATACAACACGTATTATGACAAAAATGGTTCATATTTAGACTTAATAGGGCAAGTTTCTCACTTACGTAATACATATGAAACTGCTGGTCTAAATGATGTCAAACAAAATGGTATTGGTGCAGCATTTTCAGCTGAAATTGGTCGCCCATATGCATTAACTAAACATATTGATAGTGAAGCCGGCTGGTTAATCGAACCACAAGCACAATTAACTTATCAATATTTAGGTTTAGACTCTTTCAAAGATGATATCCGTAATATTGATCAAAATGATCAACATGGTTTACGTGGTCGTTTAGGTGTTCGTGTTGCACATAATAGTGAAGCAAAAAGTTTAAGAACAAATACTGTTTATTTCACAGCAAATGTATTGCATGACTTTTTAGATCAAAAAGATATTAACATTGGACCAGATAGCATTAGAGAAAATTACAACAATACTTGGGGATCTGTAGGTATTGGTATTCAAAAACCAGTAAGTCAACATAGCTACTTATACGCTGATGTTCGTTATGAACACTCATTCACGTCAGACAAACGTGAGTCTTACAAAGGTACAGTTGGTCTTAAATTTACTTGGAAATAATAAATCATCTAAATATATGTCAATTTGGATTTAGGCCAATATATATTTATAGGACATAAAATGAAAAAAAATTATTTAATTGTATCTATTGCATCACTATTTTTAACAGCTTGTGCAGGTAATTCTACTCATCGCTGGTGCCCTCCGACAAAAGTTACTGAGCAAGAATTGTCAGCACCTGTGGTATATGAAGAAATAGCGATTGAGTTGTCTGCAGATACATTATTTAAATTTAATAAATCAAGTATTAATGACTTATTACCTAACGGTAAGAAAGAATTAGATAATGTAGTTACACAATTAATGAGTAGCCATATAAATGTTAAGCAAATTGATATTACGGGTCATACAGATCGTTTAGGCTCTGAACAATACAATTACAAATTGGGTATGCAGAGAGCTGAAACAATACGTAACTATCTAAAAAATAATGGAATTAATAATAATATAAATATCTCTAGTCAAGGTAACTCTCAACCAGTAACCACATCTTGTAATGATGTAAATAGTAAAGCAATGCTTATAGCATGCTTACAACCTGATCGTCGAGTAACTTTAAATATTATTGGTGTAAAAGACATACAAATTAAGTAAGTGCATATATATAAGGGGGCCTACACTGCTCCCTATTTTTTTATAATGGGTGAAAAGGTTCTTTAATATAGCAGCTCCCCCTAAAATAGGTCAAATACTCAATGGATTGAGCTGATTTTTAGGTTTAGGATAGCTACTTCGGATTAATCTATGCTGTCAAAAAGTATGTACCCAATGGAGGATATTGCAGTTATAGCTGTCAGGAAATATAAATTGATTAAATATGTAATTAATTTTATACTAATACATCGAGTTTTTATTTGGGTAGGAGCTATGGTGAATATTGATATTGATTCATTTGCCTTATATATCGGAATCAAACCTGGGTATTTGGCTAGATTATACTATCACTCGGAGGGTTTAGGCGGATTGAAACTTCCAAAAAGAAATTTCCAAGGAAAAATAAAAATGAGTGAAGCAATATCATTTAAAAAAGAGTTAGATAATAAATGCATTAGCCATTTATTATCTAACTCTTTTTTAAATGATAATGAAAAATAATTAATCGAATCAGGCTTAGCCCACTCTAATAAAATGAAAGCGGGTATATTAAAAAAATAAAATGTACTAAAACACAGAATTCTAGCTCTTCCTCCATAATCACGCTATAACATAAAATTACAATGCCTCCATTATAAGAGCGGAAACCTAGAGTTCTCTAGGTTTCTGAGCATTGGAAAAACTCCCTGTTTGATTAAAAACGCTGGGTTTAGCTAAAAATTAAGTAGTAACAAAGGTCAAATAATAATACATATAGTTAATATACGCCATACAGAAATAGATATTAATACTAAACTTTAAAATTCTTAAAACTTTCTTTAAAAATAAAATATGCAGACACTGCAATAAAAGATATTATCAATGATAATAATATAATTATTGTTGGTTTATATTGCTTATTTACCTTTTCGGTAACCATTACCAAATTTTCATTTTTTGACAATCCACTTCTCGTCATCAATATTATACGTGAATATAAATCAGAGTTTATTGTTAAATTATTAAAGTCATTAAAAAAAAGTTGATTGTATCTTTTGTAATCATCAACTATCCAATTAGATACATCCTGAGATATATTTATTATTCTATTTTTGAATAAATAGCTATCTCGAATATCACCATTCCATAAAAAATTAATAATTTTTTCTTTTTGATCCACGTTAATATTTAACTCTGAAATATCATTGTCAATCTCTGAAAAAATTAATCGTTTTTTACATTGAAAATCATTATCGCAGCTAATAATCAACCCTGGAGACTCTTTATTGATAGATAAAGAGTAAGTTATGTTAACTTTATCACCCATAACCCATACAAATAAAGATGATAATAATCCAATGATAGTCATTGTTATAATGATATATGCTATTTTTTGTTTTAATATTAAAACCACCTCCCAAATATCTATTTCATCATGATGATTGCTCATACAATCACCTCAAACACAAGAAAATACCCACTAATAAAAATAGATAATAAAATAATTAATATAAAAAACTTAGCAGCAACTGTATACTTCATATATTTTACCATATTTTAAAAATTTTCTAACACTAAACATGCTAATATCCTCATATAAAGGCTCTCCTGAATGTTTTTGCTATAAACCCTAACAAATAATTAGAAATCAGATAAATCCTAAAATGGAATATTTAATGCAATTTTTATATAATTCATCTTTTTATGGAAGAAAAATTCGCCTTAGAATCAAACACTAAAATCACTATTATCACTGCTCATAAATTTATTTTCCTTGGCATGAACCACATGAATTTGTCATATTTACATCATTATTATGGTTAATTAAGTATCTATAATTACTATTAATTTATAACTACCGATATAGGCAGGTATTATGTACATCCTAGTATAATATATTTTCACCAAATAGAATACAGTACCCAATAAAAAGAAGGTCACACATGTGCGATATAAATAAAAAATTAGGCTCATTTCTAAAGAATGAAAGAATTTCAAATTCATTATCAGGAGCAGAATTAGCTAAAAAATTAAATATTAGCCAACAACAAATATCTAGATACGAAAATGGTAAGAATAATATTTCTGTGAAATTTTTAATAACCTACTGTAATGCACTACATATATCACCCCAAAAACTAATGGCACATATTTTTTTAACGGATGAAACAAAAAAATACCTATAATCATATTAGTTTAATACTATCTACACAACCAAAATTTAAATCATAGATGACTAAAAACACACCCAATAACAGAAAGCACTAAAAATTCCTATACATAATCATATATTTATATGTTAAAAAAACACTCAATATTAGATATTTTAGTATTCCCCCTACATCTACCATGATGATTAGTCAGAAAATTTACACTATGCAGCGCTATACAGAAAAACATGCGCCTTACATATTATTTTTATTTTTTGATAATCAGATACGTGTCTTTTTTATCGCCGTATGACTGACTGGTATCCACTTTCACACAAGGTTTCCCATCACACATGGAGATATCAGCCAGCGGGGCTTTTTTCTGCCAGCTCGCTTCCATACGCTGCATCTCCGCAATCCGGTCATAACCGCTGTCGATAAAATAAAACATCCCCCAGAGACAGCTCCCCATGACAGCAACCATTGTCAGAACAATATAAATCGCGGATTTCCACGTATAGCGGGACATCTCACGCCGCATTGCACTCACGGACTCATTAGCCGCTGTAACCACCTGATTCAGCGCATTGATGGCGGGTTTCTGCTGCGCCAATCCCGTTTGTTTGAGTTCTTTTTCAACCTGAGTTAAGGCAGCATTCACCGATTGCCTGATCGTGTCGGTCATCTTACCCGAGGCACTGTCCAATTCATGGATCACCTGTGCCAATTGTGCTGTTTGGCGGCTTAATTTGGCGGATTCTGCCTGAAATTCATCAATCAACGCAGCAACGCGTTTCTCTTGTGCTTGCTGATGACCAATCAGCGCGGCAATTTTTTTAATCTCATCGTTCATATCTAATCCTGTCTATCGAGAAAATGACCAGCCTTTATCCGGCTTTTGTCGTTTCTGCTCGGCGAATCGCTGCCGTTCTTTTTCCTGCTGGCGTTGCTTCTCAGCCAGTCGCTCACGCTCCTGCTGCCTGACCAGTTCCTGATGAATATTCTGAAACTCTGCCATAGAGTCATTAATCAAGGATTGAAGGTCAATCTCTTCTTGTATCTCACTCAAGGCATCATTGACCAATGGTGTTAGTTTTTCAGGCTCTTTTTCAAAATCAAACGTTCTGCCTTGAGCCTCATTTTGCATCACATCCCGTTTAGGTGTTTCAGTGCCGCTATCCCGCTCCGCAAGGGCTTCCCGTAATGACGTTGTCACATCAATCACGCTGTCACGTTCATCACGGCAGTGCTGAGCTTGCCGTTCCGCCTCTCTGCGCTCCATCACTGCGTGTAACTGCTCAGGTTCAAACTGCCTGACCTGTCCAGCGCCAAAATGCCGTTCCGGCTCACGCTCGAGTCCCTGTGCTTTCAGGGGGCGAGCATCCACACGATCAGGATACTGATAACGTTCAAGAGTGTCATTTTGTAATGTTGCCCAGCGTTCCCGCTGCGCGATAAGGTATTCCTTGCGTTCTGTCGGCGTTTCGCCGAACCGTACCTTTTTCGCGCCGCCGCGCTCAGGCTCTTTACTGTTCGCCCGTTTAAAATACTGCTGCGGGTCACGCTCGATACCGTCATTAAGCCGTTCAGAAAACATAATATGCGCATGCGGTTGTTCACCGCCTTCAATCGCCGCTCTGGGGTTATGAATGGCAAATTGATAGGCGTGCCGGTCGCCAATTTCCTGTTGAACAAAATCACGAACAAGCTCAAGGCGTTGTGCGGGTGTCAATTCACGTGGCAGGGCAATTTCAATTTCTCGGTAGGTACAGCCGTTGGCACGTTCAAACGTGTCAGCGGCTTTCCAAAACTCGGACGGTTTATGCGCTGCCCATGCGGGCATATTGCCCGATGCCTTGTACTCAAGGTCGTTGTTTTTTTCACGGGCATATTTTCCCTCACGCGCAATATAATCGGCATGGGAAGCGGCTTTGCCTTTCCCGCCGGTTTTAACGCTGAGATGATAAGATGCCATGCTGTTTTCGCCCGCTGCAAGCGCGCACCGTTTCTGAACGAAGTGAAGAAACGTCTAAGTGCGCCCTATCAAAAAAGGTGATAGGGATTGTAGTGGAATTTGACCGTAGTTGCCAATCATGAGCATAATTATTTCATTCTAAAAACAGCATGAGTGGTAAAGATGAAAAACGAAAAACAGGCTAAATGGGTGGCAGACAGAGTGCAAACTATCCGTGGTTTAAAATCACCGAATGAGGCACAACGCTTATTGGTGATTTTGCACGATAAAGCGGATAAAACCGCCCAAGAAATCAAAACGCTCTCATTGTTAATTCAGGCGGAACGAGCAGCAGAAAAAGCCCAGGAAGCCCGCACAAAGGTGATGAATCTTATTCAAGCAGAGAAGCGGGCAGAAGCCAAAGCTGCCCGTAAAGCGCGTGACCATGCCCTTTATCAATCAGCGGGGTTACTTATCATGGCAGGGTTAGTGGACAGTCAAACGGGTAAACCGGTAGATGACCCCGCAAAACTACTGGGGGCATTAGCCAGCTTGCATGAATTATCCCGTGACAATCCCAAATGGGAAGAATGGAAATTGAAGGGGCAGGTATTACTCAATCAGAAAAAGGAAGATTAGAACTGGGTGTTAATACCCTCTAAAACGCCACAGGAAGTCCATGACGAGGTTTTATTGGCTCCATAGTGGAATTTATCACCCAATACTAAAAACGTGACACAGAAGCTCAGACAGCTCCATCCTGATTGAACTGTGAGCGAAGCGAACCCAATGACACGGGAAAAACAGCGGCGCAGTGGCTGGATGGTCGTAGACAAAAGAAATGTTCAACGAGTTGCCCGAGCAAAGCGAGGGAGCTACTGAGGTGTTTTAGGTTTGTCTTGAAA